>NZ_FOKD01000009.1:0-271923 GCF_900112095.1 Pseudomonas sp. NFPP24 | reverse complement strand
CGTCGGGCGAGGTTTTGAAACGCTCGGATTCCAGGCGCTTGAGCCAAAGACAGAAGCCGTTGCGCTCCCAATAGAGGATTTTCACCCGGTTGCGGGAGCGATTCAGAAAAACGAAAAGTACCGGGTCGAAGACGGCCACCTTGATATCCAGCTCGACCAGGGCGGCCAGGCCGTCGATGGATTTTCGGAAGTCCACGGACTTGGGGTAAAGGTAAACTTTTTCGACTTTGGCGTCGGGACGCATCATGAGGTGCTGGCTCCAGAAAGAGATCGGGAGCGCAGCATCGGGCTTCAATGGGCGGCTTTGAATGTGTGGGTGATGGATCGGTTACGGTTAATCTCGTTAGTTAGCTTGCTAGTTATTTTTCGATTGAAATTAAACGGCAATAAAAAAGCCGCCTCCTTGTCTGCAAGGGGGCGGCTTTTTATTTAAGGCCGAAGCCCTAAGCCATCGTTGTAATCAAACGGTCAATTACAAGATGTTCAGCGGGTAGTTCGCGATCAGACGCAGTTCGTCGATCGAAGGCGAACCGTAGTAAACGCCATCACCCGAACGATAGGTGGCTTGACGCAGACGCAGGCTCAGGTCCTTGGCGGGACCACTTTGGATCACGTACTTGGCTTCGATATCGCGTTCCCACTCTTTACCGTTGGAGGTTGTGGCGGTTTGAGCGCCGCTACCGGTTACGTAACGAGTCATGAAGCTCAGACCAGGAATGCCGAAGGTCGCCATGTTGATGTCATAACGCGCCTGATAGGACTTCTCGCCTTCGGCGTTGAAGTCGGAACGGGCAATGGAGTTGGCCAGGAATACAGAGCCGCCGCCATCTACGCCGTAGCCGTAGTCGCCATCACCGGTGACTTTCTGTGCTGCCAGGGTGAAGGTGTGAGCGCCAATGGTGTACGCACCCTGCAAGCTGAATGCACGGTTATCGAGCTTGACGGAGTTGTCGTAGTAAGCGCGTTGCTTGCCTTCGCCGTCGCTTTTGGTGTCGTAGATGTTGAAGTCCAGTGCGAAGGACTGATCGTTGCTCAGCGCGTGGGTCCAGTTAAGGTTGCTGTACCACTTGCGGAAGTAATCTTCGGTTTTTGCGTAGTACAGGCTGCCAGTGACCTCTGGGGTGAAAGAGTAGACGGCACCGGCAAAGTCGGTTTTCGTCAGGCCCAGGCTGTCACGGAAGGTCTGGTTCTGTGCGACGCTGGAGGTGAAGTGACCGCCTTCCAGTTTCAGGCCCTTGATCTCGTTGCTGGTGATCGAGATGCCCTGTGGCAGCTCAGGCAGCAAACGGCTGTCGTCGGAGGCGAATACTGGGGCTGTGGTGTACTGATCACCCACTTTCAGCACAGTATCGGAGATACGGAATTTAACCGCGCCGCCGCCTTTGGAGTAATCGTCTTGCGAGCGACCGTCTGCACCGGTGGGGAACAGACCGGTACCGGCGCGACCCTTTCCGCTGTCGAGCTTGACGCCCAGCAGGCCGATCACGTCAACACCAACACCGATGGTGCCTTGGGTGAAGCCCGATTGGTACAGGGCGTTGAAGCCCAGGCCAGTCTCTTCGGCACGACTTTTGTTCTTGCCGTTGACTTGCTCGTAGCCACGCAGTGGTTCGTTGCGGAAGTCGCGGCTGAAGTACAGAGCGCGAGTATTGATGCTGAAAGTGCTGTCTTCAACAAAGCCCTTGGAATCGTCCTGGGCGGACGCCATTGCGAACTGCGAGGTGCCTGCTGAAACAGCCAGGGCGATCATGCTCCACTTCATCACGCGCATCGTGATTTGCTCCTTTGGTTTTAGGAAGAGTACTGCCGTCCCACCTGTATTTTTATCTGGGCGGCTCTTTCTTTTATGTGTCGGCGCAAAGTTATATCACGCAGACTCTATTGACGATACTTACCCATCTATCCTTTCAGCTTCTTTACGAGGCTGTCGTAAATTGCTAGCTCCATGTCGCAAATCCACAGTCCTGTTGTAACCGGACTGACAACTTCAATACTGTTTCCAAACCCTTTTCAAAGTTTGAACGCTTCCTTGATACGCATTGAAACGCTGCTGTTCTTTATCGCGAAACACCTGCTTCCAATCGGGTGTCGTTGCCGACGATGCAGGTGTCAATGCAACAAGCGTGCACAAAGCGGTAACCGAATGTCATTTTTTCGTGAAAACCGTTCCGGCCCTGTAAAAACCGCATAAGCACGGGCTTTTTACGCCGTTTGGTTTGGGCTTGACGCGGCTGTGTTACCCCTCTTCGGTGGTACATAAAACCTGTGCGCGGGAAAAACGTTACCGGTTCACCCTCATGAGTGGGTAATTGGCGGATCCCTTTGAGGCACAAGTGGGTCATTTTGGTGCGTCCCGGTGAGGCCCGGTTTAGCGTAGCTCAAATATTCGACCGCCTCGAAAGAGTGCATGTTTTTTCATCACTGGCGCCGGCGCTTTCCTGCATTCGCCGTGAAGCCGTGCGCATTCGAAGGTATGCTGGGCGCCTGAACCTGACTTGCCGAACGGAGTGCCCACGGTGTTCGCCCTAGATCAACGCCTGCAACAAGACACACTGGTCATCGGGGACTTCCCGCTGTGCCGCCTGCTGCTGTCCAATGACTCAAACTATCCGTGGTTCATCCTGGTGCCACGCATCAACGCTATCAGCGAAGTGTTTCAACTGGATGTCGCCGACCAGCAGCGTTTGTGGCAAGAGACGACTGCCCTGGCCCAGTTGTTGAATGAAGGCTTGGCCGCCGACAAGATGAACATCGGCGCCCTGGGCAATGTGGTCAGCCAATTGCACGTGCATGTGATCGTGCGCAAGCGCGACGATGCTGCCTGGCCGGCGCCGGTATGGGGCAAGCATCCGGCGCAGCCTTACACCGATGAGCAAGTCGCTGCCATCCGCGCCCGTCTGCGCGAGCTGTTGCCTGCCGACTTCATTTTCAACCAGGGCTGAATCATGGACCTGCAAGACCGCGTCACCGACCTGGAAAGCCGCCTGGCCTTTCAGGACGACACCATCGAGACCCTCAATGACATCCTCGTCACGCAGCAGCGTGCTGTAGAGCGCCTGCAATTGCAGATGACCGCGCTGCTCAAGCGCCAGGAAGAAATGGGCGGCCAGTTCGAAACCTCCGAAGAAGAAGCGCCGCCTCCTCACTATTGATAGCCACGCATAAAAAAACCGCGACCCAGCCAGGCTGGATCGCGGTTTTTTGCTGCGAACGCAGGTATCAGCGGCGCGGCAGTGCAGCGATCACGTCTTCGGCCTGCAGGCCTTTGTCGCGATTCATCACGGAGAACTCCACGCGCTGGCCTTCCACCAGGACGCGATGGCCTTCGCCGCGAATGGCCCGGAAGTGGACGAAGATATCGTCGCCCGAATCACGGGAAATAAAGCCGAAGCCTTTGGATGTGTTGAACCACTTGACGGTACCGGTATCCCGATTGGTCATGTCGTAGGTTTGCGACGAGGCCGCAGGGGACGAACGGTAGAAGCTGATGGCCAGGTGAAGAACGATGGCGACCACAGCGATCACCAGGCTGAGCAGGATGGCCGGGTGGCCGCCGACTTCAGGCATGGGTGCCAGGAGGGTGAGGGTTTGTACGACAACGGTCAGTACCAGCAGCGCGCTGACCAGGTTTTGCAGTTGATGACGCGTGCCTTTATTCCAGTAAGGGATCACCGGTGCCAGCGTCAGGTTAAGAAGGCCGAACATGGCCAGGTACAGAGCGTCGTGTTGTTCCAGATACGGCAGGCTTTCAGGCTGCAGGCTCGGGATAAAGGACAGCAGCAAAGCTGCAACGCCCGTTAGCAGGTGGACGATTTTCAACATTTTGATTAACTCACGTTAAGACGGATCACAAGGAAGAGCTGACTGGCACGGTTCGCTTCTGAACAATGGGAGGCGTTGGGCACGTGCGCGGGGTATCAGCCTATGCCGCTGCCGCAGAAAGTAACGGCGGCGACACGCTGTCTATTTAACAGCAAAGGCTGTGCCTACTCAAATCAAGCATTTCGGGGTATTGCAAGGGCGATGGCATTTCTGCAGCAAACGCTTGTCCTAGACACGTGCAGGTTTTTCAAACGGCCAGCAGAGAAATTTCCTACTTGCCTCAAAGGCTTGGGTTGCTCCGGTCGGCAGGGCGCACCGGGGCGAATTGCCGCGCCGGGCTGCGCATCACCGGCACTCTTGCTAGAGTGGTCCTGCACCTGATCAATGAATGCTTGTCAATTGAAGGGGATAAACATGGCAATCGATATCGGTATCAGTGAAGAAGATCGTAAATCCATCGTCGACGGGCTTTCGCGACTGCTTTCCGATACCTATGTTCTGTATCTGAAAACCCACAACTTCCATTGGAACGTCACGGGCCCCATGTTCCGCACGCTGCACTTGATGTTCGAAGAGCAGTACAACGAACTGGCCCTGGCCGTGGACTCCATTGCCGAGCGTATCCGTGCCCTGGGGTTTGCTGCGCCGGGTGCCTACTCCATCTATGCCCGTCTTTCTTCCATCAAGGAAGAAGAGGGCGTGCCCAGTGCCGAAGAGATGATCAAGCAGCTGGTGGCTGGCCAGGAAGCGGTCACCCGCACCGCGCGCGGTATCTTCCCGCTGCTCGACAAGGTCAGCGATGAGCCGACGGCCGACCTGCTGACCCAGCGTATGCAGGTGCATGAGAAAACCGCGTGGATGCTGCGGTCCCTGCTTGAAAATCAGTAAACGCTGACCTTGAGTGGCGCCGCCCTGGCGCCGCTCGCTTGTTTCCGCGCATTTCCTGGCGTTGTCCTACGTCGATCAACTCCGCGTCTTCTGGCTGCCTGCCGCTCCCTGCTGTTTTTATAGGGCATTGCCCAATGGGACGACCCATGGGCGGTTGTTTGGCAATGGAGTGTCAGGTGTATGTCACGCGGAGTCGGTAATGGAGTGATGGAAACCGGTGGTTTCCATAAGATAAAGATCGACCCTTTTGCAAAAGGGTTCGATATGGGGCTGGCCAAGCCGCTGTCCCGGTCGGTGAGGCTCAATGGTTTTTCCACGTGCCTGCGGCTGGAGCAGATCTATTGGAATATCCTCACGGAAATCGCCAGGATCAATGCCTGTTCAGTCAGTGCGTTGCTGTCTTATGTCGATCGGGAAGTACACTTGCGTTATGGCGGTGTGAAGAACTTCAGTGGGTTGGTCAGGGTGGTGTGCGTGGTTCATGTCCTCAAAGGGCGTTTTGACCCTGCGTGCTCACCGGGATAGCCACCGGGCTTCGGGGCCGGCCCTCCATCATGGCGGGCAGGGCCCTGGGCAGAATGCCGGCTGCGCTGCCTCGATTTACCAGATATAATCCCGCGCTTTGCTACGCATGCTGCGGACCCGTAGGGCAGGCGTGGCGCAGTAACGTTCTGATCGCCGAGACATCGCCATGCCCATGTACGACTACCAATGTGCTTCCTGCGGTCATCAGCTGGAAGCCATTCAGAAGATCAGCGCAGCGCCGTTGGTCGATTGCCCAGCCTGCCAGGCGCCTGAGCTCAAGAAGATGTTGTCCATGCCGGGCTTCCGCTTGAGCGGCAACGGCTGGTACGAGACCGACTTCAAGACCGGCTCGAAGAAGAACCTGGCCGGCGGCGACAAAGCAGACTGAGTTGAACTCTACGCGCAGGCTCCTGCATTATCCGTCCCCTGCTTTAATGTACGGTGACGAGGCAGGCCTCCACCGAATTTCGAATTACGAGAAGTGAAACCACTACCATGATGCGCAGCCACTATTGCGGCCAACTGAACGAGACCCTGGAAGGTCAGGAAATCACCCTTTGCGGATGGGTTCACCGTCGCCGCGACCACGGCGGGGTGATCTTCCTCGATATCCGTGATCGTGATGGTCTGGCCCAGGTGGTGTTCGACCCGGATCGCGCCGAAAGCTTCGCCGCCGCCGACCGCGTGCGCAGCGAATACGTCGTGAAGATCACCGGCAAGGTTCGCCTGCGTCCGGCGGGTGCCGTGAACAAGAACATGGCGTCCGGCGGCATCGAAGTGCTGGGCTATGAGCTGGAAGTACTGAACGAGTCGGAAACCCCGCCGTTCCCACTCAACGAATACTCTGACGTGGGCGAAGAAACCCGCCTGCGCTATCGCTTCCTGGACCTGCGTCGTCCGGAAATGGCCGAGAAGCTGCGTCTGCGTTCGCGCATGACCACCAGCATCCGTCGTTTCCTCGACGAAAACGGCTTCCTCGATGTCGAAACCCCGATCCTGACCCGGGCCACCCCGGAAGGCGCGCGTGACTACCTGGTGCCTAGCCGCACCCACGCCGGTTCCTTCTTCGCCCTGCCGCAATCGCCTCAGCTGTTCAAGCAACTGCTGATGGTCGCCGGCTTCGACCGCTACTACCAGATCGCCAAGTGCTTCCGCGACGAAGACCTGCGCGCTGACCGCCAGCCTGAATTCACCCAGATCGACATCGAGACCAGCTTCCTCGATGAAAAAGAGATCATGGGCCTGACCGAACAGATGATCCGCAACCTGTTCAAGGAAGTGCTGGGCCTGGAATTCGGCGACTTCCCGCACATGACCTTCGAAGAGGCCATGCGCCGCTACGGTTCCGACAAGCCAGATCTGCGTAACCCGCTGGAACTGGTGGACGTGGCCGACCAACTCAAAGAAGTCGACTTCAAGGTGTTCAGCGGCCCGGCCAACGACCCTAAATGCCGCATCGCCGCCCTGCGCGTGCCTGGCGGCGCGAGCATGCCGCGCAAGCAGATCGACGACTACACCAAGTTCGTTGGCATCTACGGTGCCAAGGGCCTGGCGTATATCAAGGTCAACGAGCGCGCCAATGGCGTTGACGGCCTGCAATCGCCGATCGTGAAGAACATTCCGCTGGACAACCTGAACGCGATCCTCGATCGCGTCGGCGCAGTCGACGGCGATATCGTGTTCTTCGGCGCCGACAAGGCCAAGATCGTCAGCGAAGCCTTGGGCGCGCTGCGCATCAAGCTGGGTCACGACTTGAACCTGCTGACCTGCGAATGGGCCCCGATGTGGGTCGTTGACTTCCCGATGTTCGAAGAAAACGACGACGGTAGCTTCAGCGCCTTGCACCACCCGTTCACCGCGCCGAAATGCTCGCCGGCCGAACTGGAAGCCAACCCGGCTGGCGCGCTGTCCCGCGCGTATGACATGGTATTGAACGGTACCGAGCTGGGTGGCGGTTCGATCCGTATCCACCGCAAGGAAATGCAGCAAGCGGTGTTCCGCCTGTTGGGCATCAACGAAGCGGAACAGGAAGAGAAGTTCGGCTTCCTGCTCGACGCGCTGAAATACGGTGCGCCGCCCCATGGTGGCCTGGCGTTCGGCCTGGACCGCCTGGTGATGCTGATGACCGGCGCCCAGTCGATCCGTGAAGTGATCGCCTTCCCGAAAACCCAGAGCGCTGCGGACGTCATGACCCAGGCGCCAGGTGTGGTGGATGCCAAGGCATTGCGCGAGCTGCACATCCGTCTGCGCGAGACGCCGAAGGCTGAGTAAGGCTGCTGCGTGAAAGCGCGTTGAGGTTTACGCAGTCAAAAAAGGCGCATCTTCGGATGCGCCTTTGCGTTACAAGGGTTGCATTCCGCCTGGGGCGGAATTGATAAGGTTTCTAGAGAATTTTTGGAGTTGTGTTATGGCTGGCCATTCCAAGTGGGCGAACATCAAGCACCGCAAAGAGCGTCAGGATGCCAAGAAAGGCAAGATTTTCACTAAATGGATCCGCGAGCTGACCGTCGCGGCCCGCCAGGGTGGGGGTGATCCAGGCTCCAACCCGCGTCTGCGCTTGGCGCTGGACAAGGCCCTTGGCGCGAACATGAGTCGCGACATCATCGACCGCGCCGTGGCCCGCGGTGCCGGCGCTGCCGATACCGACGACATGGTCGAGCTGAGCTACGAAGGCTATGGCCCGGGTGGCGTGGCCGTGATGGTCGAGTGCATGACCGACAACCGCAACCGTACTGCCGCCGCTGTGCGTCATGCATTCAGCAAATGTGGTGGCAACCTCGGCACTGACGGTTCGGTGGCCTACCTGTTCGAGCGCAAGGGGCAGATTACCTTCGCGCCGGGCACCGATGAAGATGCGCTGATGGAAGCGGCGATGGAGGCGGATGCCGACGACGTGGTGACCAACGAAGACGGTTCCATCGACGTGTTCACTTCGTTCGCCAGCTTCTATGCGGTGCGCAATGCCCTGGAAGCGGCCGGTTTCAAAGGTACCGACGCGGAAATCGTGATGCTGCCGACCACCAGCGCCGAGCTGGACCTGGACGGTGCGCAGAAAGTGCTGAAGATGCTGGATATGCTCGAAGACCTGGATGATGTGCAGAACGTGTATTCCAACGCCGACATCCCTGAGTCTGTAGCCGAACAGCTAGGCTGAAGGACGATGTAGATCAAAAAGTGGGAGGGGGCTTGCCCCCGATGACAGTGTGTCAGTTACGTATAAATCGACTGATTCACCGCTATCGGGGGCAAGCCCCCTCCCACATAGGGTCTTCTCTGTGTCAAAAAATGTGCTTACCCAACCCGCAGGCGTTATGACTTTAATCCTAGGTATCGACCCCGGTTCGCGCATCACCGGTTTTGGCGTGGTGCAACAGACCCCGCGTGGCTGCGTGTACGTGGCTTCGGGCTGCATCCGCACCGGCGCGGGCGAGTTGGCCGAGCGCCTGCAGATCGTTTATCGCGGCGTGCGTGAGGTGATCCAGACCTACGGGCCGGTGACCATGGGTATCGAAAAGGTGTTCATGGCAAAGAATGCCGACTCCGCGTTGAAGCTTGGCCAGGCCCGTGGCGCCGCCATCGTTGCCGGCGCCGAGGAGGGCATGGAAATCGCCGAGTACACCGCCACCCAGGTCAAACAGGCCGTGGTCGGCACCGGCGCGGCGAACAAAGAGCAGGTGCAGATGATGGTCATGCATATGCTCAAGCTCACTTCAAAACCGCAGATCGACGCCTCGGACGCCCTGGCTATTGCCATTTGCCATGCGCACACTCGCTCAAGCTTACTGCCTCACGGCCTGGGCACGGCACGCAGTCGTGGCGGGCGCCTGCGTCTCTGATAGCATCAGCGCAATCGTTATTTCCGGTCGGGCCCTGCTCTGACCCTAGCTTTAAGGATCTGAACCGTGATTGGACGCTTGCGCGGCACTCTGGCTGAGAAACAGCCGCCACACCTGATTCTGGATGTAAATGGGTTGGGGTATGAGCTGGAAGTGCCCATGACCACCTTGTATCGCCTCCCGTCAGTCGGTGAGCCGATTACGCTGCATACTCACTTGGTGGTACGTGAAGATGCGCAATTGCTCTATGGTTTCATTGGCAAGCGTGACCGTGACTTCTTCCGTGAGCTCATCCGCCTGAACGGCGTAGGGCCGAAACTGGCCCTGGCGTTGATGTCGAGCTTGGAAGTGGATGAGCTGGTGCGTGCCGTTTCGGCCCAGGACACCTCGGCGCTGACCAAGGTGCCAGGCGTCGGCAAGAAGACCGCCGAGCGCCTGCTGGTGGAACTCAAGGACCGCTTCAAGGCCTGGGAGGTCGTACCGAGCATGTTCGCCCTTGTACCGAACCAGCCGGACATGCCGGCCGGCCAGGTGGCGAGCGCCGAAAGCGATGCGGTCAGCGCGCTGATTTCCCTGGGTTACAAACCCCAGGAAGCCAGCAAGGCCGTATCGGCCATCAAGGACAAGAACCTGAGCAGTGAAGACATGATCCGCCGCGCCCTGAAGGGAATGATTTAAGTGATTGAAGCTGATCGTCTGATTGCAGCCACCGGCCCGCGCGACCGTGAAGAGGTCCAGGACCGCGCCATCCGCCCCCTGAGCCTGGCCGAATACATTGGCCAGCCCACCGTGCGCGAGCAGATGGAATTGTTCATCCAGGCTGCGCGTGGGCGCAGTGAGTCCCTGGACCACACGCTGATCTTCGGCCCACCGGGCCTGGGCAAGACCACCCTGGCCAACATCATTGCCCAGGAAATGGGCGTATCGATCAAGTCCACCTCCGGCCCGGTGCTGGAACGTCCGGGTGACCTGGCGGCGTTGCTGACCAACCTTGAACCGCACGATGTGCTGTTTATCGACGAGATCCATCGGTTATCCCCGATCGTCGAAGAAGTGTTGTACCCGGCCATGGAAGACTTCCAGCTCGACATCATGATCGGCGAAGGCCCGGCCGCCCGCTCGATCAAGCTCGACCTGCCGCCGTTCACGCTGGTCGGCGCTACAACCCGCGCAGGGATGCTGACCAACCCACTGCGAGACCGTTTCGGCATTGTTCAACGTCTAGAGTTCTATAGCACGGCTGATCTGGCGACCATTGTCAGCCGTTCGGCGAGCATTCTCGGCTTGCCGCTGGACCCGGAAGGCGCGTTTGAAATCGCCCGTCGGGCCCGCGGCACGCCGCGGATCGCCAACCGCCTGCTGCGACGCGTGCGAGACTTTGCCGAGGTGCGGGCCAAGGGGCACATCACCAAGGCCGTGGCCGACCTGGCCTTGAACCTGCTGGACGTGGATGAGCACGGCTTCGATCACCAGGATCGACGTCTGCTCCTGACCATGATCGAGAAGTTCGACGGTGGCCCGGTGGGCGTCGACAGCCTGGCGGCGGCCATCAGTGAAGAGCGCCACACCATTGAGGATGTGTTGGAACCGTACCTGATCCAGCAGGGCTACATCATGCGCACGCCAAGGGGCAGGGTGGTGACGCGTCACGCCTATCTGCACTTTGGGTTAAACATTCCGTCACGATTGGGCGAGATGCCCGTAGTAGACGAATTCCTCGATGCAGTGGACGATTAAAAACCTATAGCCAGTCGATTTATCCGAGGTTTGTGCTGTCCTAGTGGCTGGTGTCGTCATTCAGTCGTTAGAAATGTTTCAGACAATGAAAAAACAGTTGCCCAGCCGGATTGGCAACCTGAGGAGTAAGCACTAGAGTATGCGCGCGCAAAACGGGGATCAGTCGTTCGCACATCGCTGTCGCGTTTATTACGAGGACACCGATGCCGGCGGCATCGTGTATTACGTCAATTACCTCAAGTTCATGGAGCGGGCTCGAACCGAGCGGCTACGGGAGCTGGGCTTTGCCCAATCCGAGCTGGCAGGGGAGGACCTGTTATTCGTCGTGCACTCCAGCGAGGCGCGGTATCACGCGCCGGCGCGGCTGGACGACGAATTGTTGGTCAGCGCTGAAGTAATCGAATTGAACCGTGTCAGCCTGCGTTTCAAGCAGCAGGTCAGGCGGGCAACGGATGCAACGCTGCTCTGTGAGGGGCAGTTCCTGGTGGCCTGTGTGCGCACCAATAGCTTGA
This sequence comes from Pseudomonas sp. NFPP24, assembly GCF_900112095.1. NCBI lineage: Bacteria > Pseudomonadati > Pseudomonadota > Gammaproteobacteria > Pseudomonadales > Pseudomonadaceae > Pseudomonas > Pseudomonas sp. NFPP24. The sequence goes on along the minus strand of NZ_FOKD01000009.1, from coordinate 260,603 downwards.
AACCCCGGGCCATTCCCGAAGCTCTACGTGCGGCCTTTGCTGACGTAAGCGGCGCGGGTAAACAATCAAAGCAGGAGATTTAGCGTGGAACCTACCGTCGTCGACCATTCCTCCATGTGGAGCCTGGTCAGCAATGCCAGTGTTGTGGTTCAACTGGTCATGCTGACCCTGGTAGCCGCATCGGTTACCTCTTGGGTCATGATTTTTCAGCGCAGCAACCTGCTGCGTGCCGGTCGACGTGCCCTGGAGAGCTTTGAAGAGCGCTTCTGGTCGGGTATCGACCTGTCCAAGCTGTACCGCCAGGCCGGCAGCAACCCGGACCCGGACTCGGGCGTCGAGCAGATCTTCCGCGCCGGCTTCAAGGAATTCTCCCGTCTGCGCCAGCAGCCAGGCGTTGACCCGGAAGCGGTGATGGAAGGTGTGGCCCGTGCCATGCGCGTGGCCATTTCCCGCGAAGAAGAAAAGCTTGAGCAAAGCCTGCCGTTCCTCGCCACCGTCGGCTCCGTGAGCCCGTACATCGGTCTGTTCGGTACCGTGTGGGGGATCATGAACTCCTTCCGTGGCCTGGCCCAGGCCCAGCAAGCGACACTGGCCACCGTGGCGCCGGGTATCGCCGAGGCCCTGATCGCCACCGCGATCGGCCTGTTTGCCGCTATCCCCGCAGTAATCGCCTACAACCGCTTCGCTGCTACCAGCGAAACGTTGATCGGTCGTTACTACACCTTCGCCGACGAGTTCCAGGCGATCCTGCACCGTAAAGTGCACACCAGCGAAGAATAAGCAGGTAATTCCCAATGGCTTTAATCGCTCGAGCTCGCAAAAAGCGCAAGCCGGTCGCCGAGATGAACGTAGTGCCTTACATCGACGTGATGCTGGTGCTGCTGGTTATCTTCATGGTGACCGCGCCGATGCTCAACCAGGGCGTGAAGGTTGATTTGCCCAAGGTTTCCAGTGAAGCCTTGCCGCAAGACAACAACACTCAAGTCCTGACCATTTCGATCAAGGCTGACAAGACCTATTACTGGAACCTTGGCAGCGAAGTCGACACGCAGAAGCAGCAAGACAAGGCGCTCACCTTGCCTGCGATGACCGATGCAGTGACCAAGATCATTCGCTCCGGCAACGAAGGCGGCAAGCACACCCAGGTGTTCATCCGTGGCGACAAATCGGTCGACTACGGCTCCGTCATGGGCGCCATGGGCGGGCTGCAGAAGGCCGGCGTGGGTAACGTTGGCTTGATTACCGAGGCGCCCTGATGCAGCAACAGCGAGAGCCGTCCGCCTCGGAAAGCTACTTCTGGCCTAGCGTCTGGGCGATTGCGCTGCATGTCCTGGTGTTTGGCATGCTGTTCGTCAGCTTCGCCATGACCCCGGACCTGCCGCCAGCCAAGCCGATCGTGCAGGCGACCCTGTATCAGCTGAAGTCGAAAAGCCAGGCCACCACCCAGACCAATCAGAAGATTGCGGGTGAAGCCCAGAAGTCGGCTGCGCGCCAGACTGAAGTCGAACAGATGGAACAGAAGAAGGTCGAGCAGGAAGCGGTGAAGGCGGCTGCGGAACAAAAGAAAGAAGAGGCGGCTCAAAAGGCCGAGGAATCGAAAAAGGCTGACGAAGCCAAGAAGGCTGACGAGGCGAAAAAGGCTGATGAAGCCAAGAAAGCCGAGAAAGCTGCCGAAGCGAAAAAGGCCGAAGAGAAACAATTGGCTGATATAGCCAAGAAGAAATCTGAAGAAGAAGCCAAGAAGGCTGCCGAAGAAGAGGCCAAGAAAAAGGCCGCTGAAGACGCCAAGAAGAAAATAGTCGAAGACGCGAAGAAAAAAGCCGCCGAAGACGCCAAGAAAAAAGCTGAAGCAGACGAGGCGAAGAAAAAAGTCGCCGACGACGCGAAGAAGAAAGCTGCCGCCGACGCCCAGAAGAAAAAGGCCCAGGAAGCAGCGCGCAAATCCGCCGAAGAGAAGAAGGCCCAGGCCTTGGCAGATTTGCTCTCCGACACGCCGCAGCGTCAGCAAGCCTTGGCCGATGAACGTGGTGATGAAGTCGCGGGCAGTTTCGACGATCTGATTCGGGCACGGGCAGCGGAAGGCTGGACACGTCCACCTTCGGCGCGCAAAGGCATGACAGTAGTGCTGCAGATCGGCATGTTGCCGGACGGTACGGTGACTTCGGTCAGCGTGGCCAAGTCCAGTGGTGACGGTTCGTTCGACAGTTCGGCGGTTGCCGCAGTCAAGAACATTGGCCGGTTGACCGAGATGCAGGGAATGAAACCAAGCGACTTCGCTCCCTATCGTTCATTCAAGATGACATTCACACCTGAGGATCTAGCCTTGTGAGAAACCTTCTTCGAGGAATGCTTGTCGTTATTTGCTGTATGGCAGGGATAGCGGCGGCGGATGAAAAGAACATCCTGGTTACCAGCGGTAGTGATCGGGCCACTCCGATCGCAGTAGTACCGTTCGGCTGGCAGGGCGGCAGCGTACTGCCGGACGACATGGCCCAGATCGTCAGTGATGACCTGCGCAACTCCGGCTATTACGCACCGATTCCGAAAGGCAACATGATCAGCCAGCCTACCCAGGCCAGCGAAGTCATCTTCCGTGACTGGAAAGCAGTGGGCGCGCAGTACCTGATGGTCGGCAATATCACGCCGGCCGGTGGTCGTCTGCAAATCACCTACGCCTTGTTCAACGTGGCGACCGAGCAGCAGGTCTTGACCGGCAGCGTCTCGGGCACGGCCGAGCAGATCCGCGACATGGCCCACTACATCTCGGACCAGTCGTTCGAAAAACTCACCGGTATCAAGGGGGCTTTCTCGACGCGTCTTCTGTATGTAACGGCTGAGCGTTTCTCCGTAGACAACACTCGTTACACCTTGCAGCGTTCGGACTACGACGGTGCTCGCGCTGTGACCTTGCTGCAATCCCGTGAGCCAATCCTGTCGCCGCGTTTCGCGCCGGACGGCAAGCGTATTGCCTACGTGTCTTTCGAGCAGAAGCGTCCGCGTATCTTCGTCCAGCACATTGATACTGGCCGTCGTGAGCAGATCACCAACTTCGAAGGCCTCAACGGTGCGCCGGCTTGGTCACCGGATGGTTCGCGCCTGGCGTTCGTGCTGTCTAAAGACGGCAACCCGGACATCTACGTGATGAACATGGCTTCACGCCAGATCACTCGCGCAACCAGCGGCCCAGGTATCAATACCGAACCGTTCTGGGGCAAGGATGGTTCGACCATCTACTTCACCTCTGACCGTGGCGGCAAGCCACAGGTCTATAAGGCGAATGTGAATGGTGGTGGTGCAGAGCGCGTTACTTTTATCGGTAACTACAACGCCAACCCTAAGCTTTCGGCTGATGAAAAGACGTTGGTGATGATTCACCGTCAGGATGGTTTCACTAATTTCCGGGTTGCGGCCCAGGATTTGCAGCGCGGAACCGTAAAAATCCTTACAGATACCAACCTTGATGAGTCAGCCACTGTTGCGCCCAACGGCACCATGGTAATCTACGCCACCCGCCAGCAGGGCCGGGGAGTCTTGATGCTCGTGTCCATTAATGGACGCGTAAGGCTCCCGCTTCCTACCGCACAAGGCGAAGTCAGAGAACCATCCTGGTCCCCTTACCTGAACTGACGCGGCGCTACAAAAAGATTTGCTTAACACACTGGGGTTCATTAGGAGTTTCACGATGGAAATGCTGAAGTTTGGTAAGTTTGCTGCTCTGGCTCTGGCTCTGTCCGTAGCCGTTGGTTGCTCGTCTAAAGGCGGCGACAATGCCGGTGAAGGCGCAGCTGTTGATCCAAACGCTGGTTACGGCGCTAACACTGGTGCGGTTGACGGCTCCCTGAGCGAAGAAGCTGCTCTGCGCGCTATCACCACTTTCTACTTCGAATACGACAGTTCGGACCTGAAACCAGAAGCCATGCGCGCTCTGGACGTTCACGCGAAGGACCTGAAAGCTAACGGCGCTCGCGTTGTTCTGGAAGGTAACACTGACGAACGTGGTACTCGTGAGTACAACATGGCACTGGGCGAGCGTCGTGCGAAAGCCGTTCAGCGCTACCTGGTACTGCAAGGTGTTGCTCCAGGCCAACTGGAACTGGTTTCCTACGGTAAAGAGCGTCCAGTTGCTACTGGCCACGACGAGCAGTCCTGGGCTCAAAACCGTCGCGTCGAACTGCGTAAGTAATTCGTCATGCGAACGTGCCGTCGTGCTCTGACTGTATTGGCTCTCAGCCTCGCACCGCTTGCGGTGTGGGCTGCGGTTCCTGTGGAAGATAGCAACTCTGGCTATAACAATAGCGGGAGCAGTTATCCGCCAGCGGGTTATGGCACGAACGGCGCCTATGCGGGGGGAGCGGCTACGTCCGCTCCCTCGGCACAGGGCGAACTGTTCAACCAATTGCAACGCATGCAGGATCAAATCGCGCAGCAGCAAGGCGCTATTGAGGTACTGCAAAACCAGGTGAACCAGCTCAAGCAAGAAGGCCTGGAGCGTTACAAGGATCTTGATCAACGTATTGGAGCCGGCGTTCAACCTGCCGCAACTCCTGATAATTCTCCTGCCGGTGGCGCGCCTAGCGCTGCTGCCGGTGCAGCAGCAGGGGCGGCTGCCAGCCAAGCCCCTGCCGCGAGCAGCGAACCGGGTGATCCGGCGAAGGAAAAGCTGTATTACGATGCAGCCTTCGACCTGATCAAAGCCAAGGATTTCGACAAGGCCAGCCAGGCCTTTACCGCTTTCCTGCGTAAATACCCGAACAGCCAATATGCGGGCAACGCCCAATACTGGTTAGGTGAAGTCAACCTGGCAAAGGGTGACCTACAGGGCGCGGGCCAGGCATTTGCCAAGGTCAGCCAGCTGTACCCCAAGCACGCCAAGGTGCCGGACTCGCTGTACAAACTCGCTGACGTAGAACGCCGCCTGGGTCATACCGACAAGGTCAAAGGCATTCTGCAACAGGTGGTGGCCCAGTATCCCGGGACTTCCGCTGCCCAGTTGGCCCAACGGGACTTGCAGCGCTTGTAAGCGATGTTTGCCCGTTTAGAAGAAACCCGCGCCTGGCGCGGGTTTTTTCGTTAGAATCCACGCCCTTTTATGAAACACGCTTTTTGGGGTCTACGCGTTGGCGGGGTCCCTCAAAGTGCCTGACGGAGGCGGACAGCCTGTTTAGCTGTTACGCCCGTGGCGACTATGCAAGACACATTACGTATTACCGAAGTTTTTTACTCGTTGCAGGGTGAAACGCGGACGGCCGGCCTGCCCACAGTATTTGTGCGCCTGACCGGTTGCCCCTTGCGTTGCCAGTACTGCGACAGCGCCTACGCCTTCAGTGGTGGCACGGTGCGCACCCTCGATGACATCCTGGAGCAGGTTGCCGGCTACAAGCCGCGCTATGTCTGTGTGACCGGCGGTGAGCCGCTGGCCCAGCCCAATGCCATCCCATTGCTCAAGCAGCTGTGTGACGCCGGTTACGAGGTTTCCCTGGAAACCAGTGGCGCCTTGGATATCTCTGCAGTTGACCCCCGCGTAAGCCGGGTAGTCGACCTCAAGACCCCCGATTCCAAGGAATCGCATCGCAACCGCTACGAGAACATCGAGCTGTTGACGGCCAACGACCAGGTCAAGTTCGTCATCTGTTCGCGTGACGACTACGACTGGGCGAACTCCAAGCTGATTCAATACGGGCTGGACCGCCGTGCAGGCGAAGTGCTGTTCTCACCAAGCCACCATGACCTGAATGCACGTGACCTCGCCGATTGGGTGGTTGCGGACAATCTGCCGGTGCGCCTGCAATTGCAGTTGCATAAATACCTTTGGAACGACGAGCCAGGACGCTGATATGACTGAACACACCATGGATCAAAAACGCGCGGTAATCCTGCTGTCCGGCGGCCTCGACTCCGCCACGGTGGTTGCCATGGCGCAGGCGCAAGGCTACAGCTGCTACACCATGAGCTTCGACTACGGCCAGCGTCACCGTGCCGAGTTGAACGCTGCGGCCCGCGTCGCCCGCGACATGGGCGTGGTCGAACACAAGGTGATTGGCCTGAACCTCAACGGCATCGGCGGCTCAGCACTGACCGACAGCAGCATCGATGTGCCAGAAACCCCCGGTGAAGGCATCCCGGTGACCTACGTGCCGGCACGTAACACGGTGTTCCTGTCCCTGGCGCTTGGCTGGGCAGAGGTACTTCACGCTCGCGACATTTTCATCGGCGTCAACGCGGTGGATTATTCAGGTTACCCTGACTGCCGTCCGGAGTTCGTCGAGTCGTTCGAACGCATGGCCAACCTGGCGACAAAGGCCGGTGTAGAAGGGCAGGGCTTCCGTATCCTGGCGCCGCTGCAAAACCTGAGCAAGGCTGACATCGTGAAGGCAGGCGTAGGACTTGGCGTCGATTATTCGCTGACTGTTTCCTGCTATCAGGCAGACGATGACGGCCGTGCTTGTGGGAAATGCGACAGCTGCAGACTGCGTGCAGAAGGCTTCCAAGCCGCCGGAATTACTGACCCAACGCGTTATTTCTGATTTATTTCAAATAAGGTGTTGAATAATCCTTAGAAATCAGTATTATACGCGCCACCACACAGCGGGTCGTTAGCTCAGTTGGTAGAGCAGTTGGCTTTTAACCAATTGGTCGTAGGTTCGAATCCCACACGACCCACCATTTTTGGCGGTTTAGAAAATCCGGAAGGCCCACGCAAGTGAGGATTTCCGGGTTTTTTTTGCCTGCCTGAAAACCCGACAGCCCCAGGCCAACGAAAAGCCTGGGGTTTTTTTGCATCTGCGCGAGGCTGACGCTATCGCCGAAACCCGTGGGTCACAATCGGGTTTCAAGGTCATTACTGGAAACGAAAAAACAGGCAAAGTCTTTGAAATGCATAGAATTGTCCGACAATCCTGCGCATGAAAAACTCTTCATAAACCGGCCGCTCGAACGTTGGTAGCTTCCCCATCGCTGCCCCACAATTCGAGTCCTAATAATGAATAACAAAACTCTTAAAGGCGCCTTGGCGCTCGCCGTTTCCCTTGCCTCAACCCCGTTGTTCGCCGGTGGTTTCGCGCTCAATGAACAAAGCATCAGTTCAATGGGCACGGGCTACGCCGGTCGTTCCTCCTCCGCCGAAGACGCCAGCACGGTGTTCGGCAACCCCGCCGGCATGTCGCGTCTGAAGCAGAATGAAGTCAGCCTCGGCGCGACTTACCTCGATGCCAAATCCAACATCAAGGACGCCAGTTCCTCGCAGTTCGGTGCCAACAACCCAGGCACCAATAAGGGCGACATGGTGCCCGGCATTGCCGTGCCGATGGGGTACCTGGTCACGCCCATTGATGAGCACTGGGCGTTCGGCCTGGGTATCTACGCGCCGTTCGGCCTGGTGACCGACTATGAGCACAGCTTCCAGGGCAATGGCTTTGGCAACAAGAGCAAGGTCCAGGTCATCACCGTGCAGCCGACGGTCAGCTATGCCTTCAACGACAAAGTGTCGGTGGGCTTTGGCCCGACCTTCAATCGCATCAGTGGCGAGCTGGATTCCAATGTGCCGCTGGGTGGCGGAGCCGGCGAAAGCGTGAAGGTCAAAGGCGACGACAACGCCACCGGGTTCAATGCCGGTCTCCTGGTGCAGCCCCTTGAAAGTACGCGCATCGGTGTGACCTATCACTCGCAGGTGGTCTACCACCTCAGCGGCAAGACCCACGCGTCCGGTTTGATCTCCGATGCCTTCGACGGTGGGCCACAAAAGTATGACGCCAGCCTGGATGTGACTACGCCCTCTTCGGTGGATTTCTCGGTAACCCATCAACTCAATGATGACTGGACCTTGTACCTCGGCAGCACCTACACCCGTTGGAGCCAGTTGAAGAAGATCACCATCAACAACGACGGGGTCTCCGACCTCACCGCTCAATTCGGTGGCCTGGGTTCGATCACCGAACAACAGCATTGGCATGACACCTGGTCCCATGCCATTGGCGCGGCCTATCGGGTCAACAAAGAACTCGTACTGCGGACCGGTTTCTCGGTGGACCAGACGCCTACCAACAACACCGACCGCTCCGTTCGAATTCCTACGGGGGACCGCACTGTTTTCAGCTTGGGTGCTGGCTGGACGCCCGTCGATAACCTGACCTTCGATGTGGCGTATTCCTACCTCAAGGAAGAACCGATCAAGGTGCGGCAGAACCTTTCCCAGGTTGGCCTGACTTACGATGCCAAATATGAAAACAGTGCCAACGGGTTTGGTGGCTCGGTGACTTACCGTTTTTGATAAAAAAACCGGCGGTAAATACGGGAAGCCCCATGCGGGGCTTCCCGTTTTTTTGCCCGACGCAGGCGCACGCGAACACCAGATTAGGCTTTTGAAACCATTCGATATTCTGTAGCCTTGCCGAGCTTCACCTTAACCCGTGCTTGATGAACACAATCACTTCGTCCGGCGGCGCCCGAAGGGCTCCAGAGCCGGTGGTACACTCGACTTTCGCGCAACTGCGCCTGCAGGTCTTGCGAACATGACGCAAATTTCCGAACGCCTTCTGGTTCAAGCCCACCTCGACGCCAAGCAGCCCAAGGCCCTCAGCGCCGATGAAGAGGCGAGCCTGCGCACTGCCATCGCCGCCGAGCTCAAGGCTCAGGATGCGGTGCTGGTTGCCCACTTCTACTGTGACCCGGTGATCCAGGCCCTGGCCGAAGAAACCGGTGGCTGTGTCTCTGACTCCCTGGAAATGGCGCGCTTCGGCGCCGCTCACCCGGCCAAGACCGTGTTGGTCGCCGGTGTGCGTTTCATGGGCGAGACCGCCAAGATCCTCACCCCTGAAAAACGTATCCTCATGCCCACCCTGGAGGCCACCTGCTCCCTGGACCTGGGCTGCCCCGTCGATGAGTTCTCGGCGTTCTGCGATCAGCATCCCGAACGCACCGTGGTGGTGTATGCCAACACCTCGGCGGCGGTCAAAGCCCGGGCGGATTGGGTGGTGACGTCAAGCTGCGCGCTGGAAATCGTCGAAAGCCTGATGGACAACGGCGAGACGATCATCTGGGGGCCGGACAAACACCTGGGCACTTACATCCAGCGCCAGACCGGTGCAGATATGCTGCTATGGGACGGCGCCTGCATCGTCCACGAAGAATTCAAATCCAAGCAGTTGGAAGACATGAAAGCGCTGTACCCGGATGCGGCCATCCTGGTGCATCCGGAATCGCCGACATCGGTGATCGAACTGGCGGATGCCGTAGGCTCGACCAGCCAGCTGATTGCCGCGGCCCAACGCCTGCCGAATAAAACCTTTATCGTCGCGACCGACCGCGGCATCTTCTACAAGATGCAGCAACTGTGCCCGGACAAGGTCTTCGTCGAGGCGCCTACCGCCGGCAATGGTGCGGCGTGCCGCAGTTGCGCGCATTGTCCATGGATGGCAATGAACACGCTGGAGCGCACGTTGCAGTGCCTGCGTGAAGGCAGTAACGAGATATTCGTCGAGCCTTCGGTGATCCCGCAGGCTGTGCGTCCGCTCAAGCGCATGTTGGACTTTACCCAGGCCGCGCGCTTGAAGCTGGCGGGTAACGCCTGAGTCGCTACTTTTTCTGTTTGGGGATACGAACCAGCTGGCTGTCGGAATAGATGTCATGCCAGCTGCGTTTGCGCTTATCAAACAGCGACCAGATAAACCCCAGCCCTACGCACAACCACGACGCAATCGACACCACGAAGCGCAGCAACGCCTGCCACAGGCTGATCCGCGAGCCGTCAGCGTTCTGCACGCGTACGCCCCACACCTGCATGCCCAGGGTCTGGCCGGAATGAGTCCAGAACTTGGCGAAGAAGCCGAACAGCACAAACAACAGGATCGTCGACAGCAACGGGTCGCCGTCCAGCGCGCCGGATTCGGTGAGGGTGCGCATCCTGGCTTCACCGACAAACGCGATCCAGATCAGCTTGTAGATAAACGCGGTGACGATCAGCAGTGCGGTGCATAGCAGGAAATCATAGAACATCGCTGCCAGGCGACGGCCCAGGCCAACGGCGGGGAATTCGCCTTGCGGGCTCAGCAGGGGTTTCGACATGGCAGGGCTCTCTTATGAAAAAAAGCCATTTTACGAGCAAATGCACATAAAAAAGCCCCTGATGTCACCATCAGGGGCTTTTTGTCGCAGAAGAACTCAGTGGTTTTCTGCTTGTACTTCGTCAGCCTGCATGCCCTTCTGGCCTTGCACAGCAACGAATGTCACTTTCTGGCCTTCTTTCAGGCTCTTGAAGCCGTTGCCCTGAATAGCGCGGAAATGCACGAACAGATCCGGACCGCTTTCTGGAGTGATAAAACCAAACCCTTTCTCGTCGTTAAACCACTTGACGGTACCGCTCTGACGTTCAGCCATTTTCTTATTTCCTTGACGCTAAAAATTAATGACAGCCCCTTTCGCATGAAAGAGTACTGGGCTGGGTTGCAGGAAAGTAAGAGACGTCGAACGGGTTGTAGCGGACTTCTTCAGCTACTGCCCAGGTCCAGGTTCCAAGCGACCCATGCAAACACAGTGGGCAAACTCTACGCCAACTAATAGAGAAAAAACAAGCCCTGCCAAAAGCCCAGGTTTTGCTGGGGCTCATGACACTTGGTTGAACAGTGTGGAACTGACTTATTCGATAGAGTTGGTCACTTGTTATAGGTTGAACCCTCTATAAAAGACTATCGGAAGTGCACTGTTTTATGGCGGTTGCGTTACAGATTAGTGCACGTTAACGCAACCTCGTTACTTATAGAAACAGTCAATCAGCCACGATAGTAACGTTGTGGCACAAATGGCATTTTACTTACACGAAGTGGCACCTTTTTCCCACGCACCAGCGCAGAGACTTCGGTATCCAGTGCAATAAAAGCGCTGTCCAGGTAACCCATGGCGAGCGGGCCGCCGAGGGTCGGGCCGAAACCACCGCTGCACACACTGCCGATCACGGTGCCGTCTGCGTCGACAATTTCCGCGCCTTCACGCACGGGTGTGCGCTCCTGTGGCAGCAGGCCTACACGTTTGCGGCTCACGCCGGTTTGCTGCTGGGTGAAGATCTGGTCGGCGCCAGGGAAGCCACCGGCACGTGCACCGTCGGCACGGCGGGCCTTCGAGATAGCCCACAACAGGCTGGCCTCGATGGGGGTGGTGTCGGTGTTCATGTCGTGGCCGTAGAGGCACAAGCCGGCTTCCAGGCGCAACGAATCGCGGGCACCCAGGCCGATGGCCTGTACTTCGGTCTCGGCCAGCAGGCTGCGCGCCAGGCTTTCGGCATTGGCCGCAGGTACGGAGATTTCGAAGCCGTCTTCACCGGTATAGCCCGAACGGCTGACATAGCAGTCCACGCCCAGCAGGCGCAGGGCGGCGAATTGCATGAAGGTCATCTTGGTGACTTCCGGTGCCAGGCGCGCCAGCACCTTGACCGCGGCCGGGCCCTGCAGCGCCAGTAACGCACGCTCTTCGAAGAGCGGCTCGATGGTGCACTGGTCGCCGATGTGTTGGCGCAGGTGCGCGAGGTCCTGATCCTTGCAGGCGGCATTGACCACCAGGAACAGTTCGTCGTTACCCAGGTTCGCCACCATCAGGTCATCGAGAATGCCGCCCTGCTCATTAGTGAACATCGCGTAGCGCTGCATGCCCACCGGCAGGTCGATGATGTCGACCGGCACCAGGGTTTCCAGGGCCTTGGCAGCGTTGGCACCGGTGAGGCGGATCTGGCCCATGTGGGACACGTCGAACAAACCGGCTTGATCACGGGTGTGCAGGTGTTCCTTCATCACGCCCAGTGGGTATTGCACCGGCATGTCGTAGCCGGCGAAGGGCACCATGCGTGCGCCCAGTTCGAGGTGCAGGGCGTGCAGAGGGGTTTTCAACAGGGTTTCGGTGGACATATTCAGCTCCTGAAAAACGTGCTGGCGCGCTGTTAGGCGTCAGCACTCGATAATGTTGACCGCCAAACCGCCGCGGGCGGTTTCCTTGTATTTGCTTTTCATGTCGGCGCCGGTCTGGCGCATGGTGCGGATCACTTTATCGAGGGACACAAAGTGCTGCCCATCGCCGCGCAAGGCCATGCGCACTGCGTTGATCGCCTTGACCGAGCCCATGGCGTTACGCTCGATGCAGGGCACCTGCACCAGTCCGCCAATCGGGTCGCAGGTCAGGCCGAGGTTGTGTTCCATGCCGATTTCGGCGGCGTTTTCCACCTGGGACACGCTGCCGCCCAACACTTCGCACAACGCACCGGCGGCCATGGAACAGGCCACGCCGACCTCGCCCTGGCAGCCGACTTCGGCGCCGGAGATCGAGGCGTTTTCCTTGTACAGAATGCCGATGGCGGCCGCCGTGAGCAGGAAGCGCACTACGCCATCCTCATTCGCGCCGGGAATGAAGCGCATGTAGTAATGCAGCACCGCCGGCACAATCCCGGCCGCACCATTGGTGGGCGCCGTGACCACGCGCCCGCCGTTGGCGTTTTCTTCATTGACCGCCAGGGCGTAGAGGTTGACCCAATCGAGCACCGACAACGGATCGCGCAACGCCGACTCCGGGTTCTTGCACAACTGGCGATGCAGGGCCGCCGCGCGACGCTTGACCTTCAATCCACCGGGCAGAATCCCTTCGTTGCGGCAACCGGCGTCCACGCATTCCTGCATCACCTGCCAGATCTTCAGCAGGCCGGCGCGGGTTTCCGCTTCCGGGCGCCAGGCGCTTTCATTGGTCAGCATCACCTGGCTGATGGACAGCCCATAGGTGGTGCAATGGCTCAGCAAGTCCTTGGCGTGCTTGAACGGGAAGGTCAGGGGTGTGGCGTCTTCGACAATCCGGTCGGCACCGGCGGCGTCCTCATCCACCACAAAACCGCCGCCCACCGAGTAGTACTCGCGGCTGCGAATCTGGATGTTGGCGGCGTCGAAGGCACGGAAAATCATGCCGTTGGGATGGTAGGCGAGGGGTTTGCGAATCATCGCCAGGTGTTCTTTCTCGTTGAACGCAATGCGGTGTTCACCGAGCAGATTCAGGTGGCCGTCCTTGCGCATCTGCGCCAGGCGTGTTGCCACGGTTTCGGTATTCACGGTGTCCGGGTGTTCGCCTTCCAGGCCCAGCAACACGGCTTTGTCGCTGCCGTGGCCTTTGCCGGTGGCGCCCAGCGACCCATAGAGTTCCACCTTGACGCAGGTGGTGGCGCCCAGCAGGTGGTCACGCTTGAGACCCTCGACGAATCGAGCGGCCGCACGCATCGGGCCGACGGTGTGGGAGCTGGAGGGGCCAATGCCAATCTTGAACAGGTCGAACACGCTAAGGGACATGGTTGTTCTCCGGTTTCTTATTATTTTCTGAAAGTTGACTCGATCTAGTGTGGGAGGGGGCTTGCCCCCGATGACAGTGTGTCAGTCAGCTTATCTGTGGCTGATGCACCGCAATCGGGGGCAAGCCCCGTCCCACATTTGTACCCAATGCATCCTTTGGTTATGCGTAGCTCTCGATCGACGGGCACGCACACACCAGATTACGGTCACCAAACACGTTGTCGACACGCCCCACCGGCGGCCAGTACTTGCCTTCGATCAACGATGGCACTGGATACACCGCCTGTTCGCGGGTGTAGGGGTGGGTCCACTCACTTACCAGTTCAGCTGCGGTGTGGGGTGCGTTTTTCAGCGGGTTGTCGTCCTTGTCCAGCGTGCCGTTCTCCACTGCGCGGATTTCTTCGCGGATGGCGATCATGGCGTTGCAGAAACGGTCCAATTCCTCCTTGGATTCGCTTTCGGTCGGCTCGATCATCAAGGTGCCGGCCACTGGGAACGACATGGTCGGCGCATGGAAGCCGAAGTCGATCAGGCGCTTGGCCACGTCATCCACACTGATGCCGCTGCTGTCCTTCAGCGGGCGCAGATCCAGGATGCATTCGTGGGCCACCAGGCCGTTGCTGCCGGTGTACAGCACCGGGTAGTGCTCTTCCAGGCGACGGGAAATGTAGTTGGCATTCAGGATCGCCAATTGCGAAGCGCGCTTGAGGCCTGCGCCGCCCATCATGCTGATGTACATCCAGGTGATCGGCAGGATGCTCGCGCTGCCGAACGGCGCGGCGCACACCGCGCCTTCCTTGCGTTCCATGGCCGCGTGGCCGGGCAGGAACGGCGTGAGGTGCGACTTGACGCCAATCGGGCCGACGCCCGGGCCGCCACCGCCGTGGGGGATGCAGAAGGTCTTGTGCAGGTTCAGGTGGGACACGTCGCCGCCGAACTTGCCCGGGGCGCACAGGCCGACCATGGCGTTCATGTTGGCACCGTCGATGTACACCTGGCCGCCGTTGTCGTGAATGATGCCGCAGATTTCGCGGATGCCTTCTTCGAACACGCCGTGGGTGGACGGGTAGGTGATCATCAAGGCCGCAAGGTGCTCGCGGTGCTCGATGGCCTTGGCGCGCAGGTCTTCGATGTCGACGTTGCCACGTGCGTCGCACGCGGTGACGACCACGCGCATGCCGGCCATGTTGGCGGTCGCCGGGTTGGTGCCGTGGGCCGATGACGGGATCAGGCAGATGTCGCGACGTTCCTCGCCACGGCTCTGGTGGTAGGCGCGAATGGCCAGGAGGCCGGCGTACTCACCTTGGGAACCGGCGTTCGGTTGCAGCGAGATCGCGTCGTAGCCGGTGGCCGCGCACAGCATGGCTTCCAGCTCGGACGTCAATTGCAGGTAGCCGGCGCTTTGTTCGGCCGGGGCGAATGGGTGCAGGGCACCGAATTCGGCCCAGGTCACCGGGATCATTTCGCTGGCGGCGTTGAGTTTCATGGTGCACGAGCCCAGCGGGATCATGGTGCGGTCCAGCGCCAGGTCCTTGTCGGCCAGTTTGCGCAGGTAGCGCATCAGCTCGGTTTCCGAGTGATAGCGGTTGAACACCGGGTGGCTGAGCACAGGCGACTGGCGCAGCAGGGCGGCAGGCAGGGTGCTGTCTACGCTGGCGTTGAAGGCCGGCAGGGACTTGCCGTCGGCGAAGATCGACCACAGGGCTTCGATATCGGCCTGGGTGGTGGTTTCGTCAACCGAAATACCCAGGCGCTCGGCATCCACCACGCGCAGGTTGATGTTTTGTGCGCGGGCCTTGTCGTGCAGGGCGGCAGTGTTGGCGCCAGTATTCAGGGTAATGGTATCGAAGAAGTTGGCTTGTTCGACGGTCAGGCCCAGGGCGGTCAAGCCCTTGGCCAGGATCGCCGTCAGCTGGTGCACACGCCGCGCGATCTGGGTCAGGCCCTTGGGGCCGTGGTACACGGCGTACATGCTGGCGATGTTGGCCAGCAGTACCTGGGCGGTGCAGATGTTCGACGTGGCTTTCTCGCGACGGATATGTTGCTCACGGGTCTGCATGGCCAGGCGCAGGGCCGGCTTGCCGAAACGGTCGACGGACACGCCGACCAGACGGCCCGGCATGTCGCGCTTGAACGCATCCTTGGTTGAGAAGTACGCCGCGTGCGGGCCACCAAAGCCCAGCGGCACGCCGAAGCGTTGCGCGCTGCCGATGGCCACGTCGGCGCCGAACTCACCCGGTGGGGTCAGCAGGGTCAGGGCCAGCAGGTCGGCGGCCACGGCCACCAGGGCATTGGCGGCGTGGAAGCGCTCGGTCAGTTCGCGGTAGTCGAACACGTCGCCGTTGCTGGCCGGGTATTGCAGCAGGGCGCCGAAGAATGGGCTGACGTCGGTCAGTTCACGCTCATCGCCGACGACCACGTCGATGCCCAGCGGTTCGGCACGGGTGCGCAGCACGTCGAGGGTCTGCGGGTGGCTGTGGATCGAGGCGAAGAAGGCGTTGCTGCTCTTGTTCTTGCTCAGGCGCTTGCAGAAGGTCATGGCTTCGGCGGCGGCGGTGGCTTCGTCGAGCAGGGAGGCATTGGCGATCGGCAGGCCGGTGAGGTCGCTGATCAGGGTCTGGAAGTTCAGCAGCGCTTCCAGGCGGCCTTGGGAGATTTCGGGCTGGTACGGGGTGTAGGCGGTGTACCAGGCCGGGTTTTCCAGGAGGTTGCGCAGGATCGGCGACGGCGTGTGGCAGTTGTAGTAGCCCTGGCCGATGTAGGTCTTGAACAGTTGGTTCTTGCCGGCGATGGCCTTGATCTTGGCCAGGGCCTCGGCTTCGCTGAGGCCGTCTTCCAGGCCGAGCACGCTGGTGCCCTTGATGCTTTCCGGGATCACGCTGGCGCTCAGGGCTTCCAGGGAGTCAAAGCCCAGGCTGGCGAGCATCTGTTGCTCGTCTTCGTGGCGCGGGCCGATATGGCGGGCGATGAATTCGTTGGCGGTGGTGAGATTAACGGTCATGGCGCGCTCCTCAAGCTTCAGCGTTGGCTTTGATCAGGCGATCGTACGCGTCCTGATCCAACAGTTTAGCGACTGCCCCGGCATCGGCCGGTTTAAAGCGGAAGAACCAACCTTCGCCCATCGGGTCTTCGTTGACCAGTTCCGGGCTGCCGTCAAGCTTGTCGTTCACTTCGAGGACTTCCCCGTCCAGCGGCATGTACACGCCGCTGGCGGCCTTGACCGATTCCACGGTGGACGCTTCGGCGCCCTTGTCGTAGGCCTGCAACTCCGGCAGTTGCACGAAAACCACATCACCCAGCGCGTTCTGCGCAAAAGCGGTGATACCCACGGTGACGCTGCCGTCGGCTTCGGCGCGCAGCCATTCGTGATCTTCAGTGAAACGCAACTCGCTCATGGAAACTCCTCAGGGCCAGATTCGTCTGGTGGACGGGATTGGAATAATGAGGAGTTGCTTAGCAATATCGCGGCCAACGTGATTAAACCGTTGTAAATCAATAGCTTGATAAAATCGGTTATGAGGATATGCATGTTGGCTGTATCGATTTCGCTACAGTTGGGCCTGTGAAAAAAAGCCTATGTGGATCAAAGCCTTGCATGGCGCGTAAAAAACAGGGTTGTAGCGATATCGTTACGCTGTAGCGCTTTCAGTACAGCGGATGTCGTTCTCAGACCAAAATCTGTAATGCGGTCAACGTTTGGAATGGTGCCAATGTGGGAGGGGGCAGGCCTCCTCCCACATTTGACCTCTATCGACCCAGCCAGTCAGGGCTTGCCGGTGGGAATGCCGTACTTGCGCAGACGATGGGCAATCGCCGTATGGGAAGTCTGCAAGCGGCTGGCCAGTTGGCGAGTCGAGGGGTAGCTGGTGTAGAGGGTTTCCAGCAGGTTGCGCTCGAAGTCTTCCACCGCCTGTTCCAGGCTGTCGATTTCGCCGTCGCTCTGGCGCGCCACCGAGGTGCCAGCGATGTCGAGGTCGCCGATGTCCACCAGGCTACTTTCGCAGATCGCTGCGGCGCGGAAGATCACGTTCTGCAACTGGCGTACGTTGCCCGGCCAGCGGTTGCCCAGCAGCGCCGGGTAAGTGCCGGGCGCCAGGCGGCAGACCGGGCGCTGGATCTGCGCACAGGCCTGCTGCATGAAATAGCGGGCCAGCAACAGGATGTCCTGGCCGCGTGCGCGCAGGGGCGGTACTTCGACGTTGAGCACGTTGAGGCGGTAGAACAGGTCTTCGCGGAAGGTGCCTTCGCTGACCATCTTCTCCAGGTCGCGGTGGGTGGCGCTGAGGATGCGCACATTGACCTTCACTTCACGGTCGCCACCGACACGCCGGAAGCTGCCGTCATTGAGAAAACGCAGCAGCTTGGCCTGCAAGTACGGCGACATCTCGCCGATCTCATCGAGGAACACCGTGCCCTGGTTGGCCAGTTCCATCAGCCCCGGCTTGCCACCGCGCTGCGCGCCGGTAAAGGCGCCGGGCGCATAGCCGAACAGTTCACTCTCGGCGAGGTTTTCCGGCAGCGCCGCGCAGTTCAAGGCCAGGAACGGCGCACTGTGACGTGCACTGATGGCGTGACAGGCACGCGCCACCAATTCTTTACCGGTGCCGGTCTCACCCTGGATCAACAGCGGCGCATCCAACGCCGCCACGCGCTGCGCGCGCGCCTTTAGGGTGCGGATCACCGGCGACTCGCCAAGCAGCGCGTCAAAGCCCTCCGCATGATCATGGTGCAGCGCCGACAGTTGTTCACCGATGCGGTTGGGTTGGTAGAGGGTGAGCAGGGCGCCCGCGTCAGTGATCGGCGTGGCGTCCAGCAGCAGGGTCTGACCGTTGACGCTGATCTCGCGCAGCGGCAAGCGAAAGCCCTGTTCCAGCAAGGTGTCCAGCAGCGTAGGGTCGTTGAACAGTGCGCTGATGCTTTCGCCGGCCGGTTCGCGGCCATACAGGGCGATCAGCGCCGGGTTCGCGAGCAGGATCTTGCCCGCGCTGTCCAGCGCCAGCACCGGGTCGGTCATGGCGGCCAGCAGGGCGTCGAGTTGCAGGTGACGGCGTTGGCCGGGGAGGATGTCCACCACGGTCACCGCCTGCACGCCGTGCACGCTGAACAGCGCGTCGCGCAGTTCTTCGAGCACATCGGCGCTGAGGGTCGGCGCGTCGATGTAGACGTTGGGCGGCACCATCTCCACCGCATCCAGATTGAGATTGCGCCCACCGAGCAGGGCCAGGACTTCCTGGGTAATGCCGACGCGGTCGATGAAGCTGACGTGGATACGCATGGGGCGCTAACGATTCTGGGGAGCTGGAGGCGGCAAGTATGCCTTGCAGATGTTGGAGATCAAAATGTGGGAGGGGGCAAGCCGCCTCCCACCGTTGAAGCTGAGTGTCCTTTATTCCAGGTGTTCGGGTTTGATCGGGTCCCCGGCCTTCACATCCAATTGATGCCGCACATCCTCGAACATCAGGTCGTACTGCTTGTGCATCGAGCCGTTCAATACCGCGACCTTCGGCATCCCATACTTCTGCGCGATGTTCATCGCATGCCGCGCAAAGTCGAACGCCTGGTCCTTGGGCAGGAAGAACTCTTCCTTGAGGTCCTTGCCCTGCACCGAGCCATGCAGCTTGAACAGCATGCCCTTGCCCTCCTTTGGGTCCTGGCTGACTTCGTAGTCGATGCACAGGTTGTAGCTGTAGTCCTGGGCATTCAGTGCGTGACGTTCAACATGCAAGTGACCGGGTTCAAAGGTGGCCATAGGCGTCTCTCCTCTACTTCACAGATAGGTGATGCCAGGTGTTGCCGTGCTGATGCGGGTGCCGGCGCTGCCCTGGACGATGGCTTCGATGTCCGAGAGTGAACCGATGACGGCGGTTTTGCCAGTCTTGCGGGCGAACTCGCAGGCCGC
The DNA here is from genome assembly GCF_900112095.1 of Pseudomonas sp. NFPP24. NCBI lineage: Bacteria > Pseudomonadati > Pseudomonadota > Gammaproteobacteria > Pseudomonadales > Pseudomonadaceae > Pseudomonas > Pseudomonas sp. NFPP24. The sequence goes on along the minus strand of NZ_FOKD01000009.1, from coordinate 241,400 downwards.
TTGCACCTTGGGGCCCATGGAACCGGCGGCGAAGCCGAGCTTTTCCATTTCGTCGGGATGGGCCTGGCCGATGGCTTTCTGGGTCGGCTTGCCGTAGTCGATGAAGGCCGCGTTGACGTCGGTGGCGATCACCAGCAAATCGGCGTCCAGTTGCGAGGCCAGCAGCGAGGAACACAGGTCCTTGTCGATCACGGCCTCAATCCCGCGCAGCTTGCCGTCTTCGCCATACATCGTCGGGATGCCGCCGCCGCCGGCGCAGATCACGATAGCGCTTTTTTCCAGCAGCCACTTGATCGGGCGGATTTCAAAAATGCGTTTAGGCCGTGGGCTGGCAACAACGCGACGGTACTTGTCACCATCCGGCGCAATGGCCCAGCCTTTTTCGGCGGCGAGTTTCTCCGCTTCGGCCTTGGAGTACACCGGGCCGATGGGCTTGGTCGGGTTCTTGAAGGCAGGGTCCTTGGCGTCCACTTCCACTTGGGTGAGCAGGGTAGCGAAGGGCACCTCGAAGTCCAGCAGGTTGCCCAGTTCCTGTTCGATGATGTAGCCGATCATGCCTTCGGTCTCGGCGCCGAGCACGTCCAGCGGGTACGGTGACACCTGGGTGTAGGCCGCCGCCTGCAACGACAGCAGGCCGACCTGCGGGCCATTGCCGTGGGCGATCACCAGCTCGTTGCCGGCATGGATCTTGGCGATCTGTTCGGTGGCGATGCGGATATTGGAGCGCTGGTTGTCCGCGGTCATGGGTTCACCACGGCGCAGGAGGGCGTTGCCGCCCAGGGCTACGACGATGCGCATACAAAATGTCCTTCTGAAAGTTCTGATGACGGAGCGCGGTCAATGTGGGAGCTGGCTTGCCTGCGATAGCATCACTGCAGCCTTCTTGAAAGACCGAGGTGCCTGCATCGCGGGCAAGCCCGGCTCCCACATTTGTCCTCATTGCCAACTAGAGGTTTAGATATCTGCGAGAGCCGACACCAGAATCGCCTTGATGGTATGCATGCGGTTTTCCGCCTGCTCGAACGCGATGTTGGCCGGCGACTCGAACACCTCTTCAGTCACCTCCACGCCATTGGCCAGGTTCGGGTACCGCGCGGCGATGTCCTTGCCCACCTTGGTTTCGCTGTTGTGAAACGCAGGCAGGCAGTGCATGAATTTCACCCGTGGGTTGCCCGAGGCTTTCATCATCTTGGCGTTGACCTGGTACGGCAGCAGTTGCTCGATGCGCTCGTCCCACGCTTCCACCGGCTCGCCCATGGAGACCCAGATATCGGTGTGGATGAAGTCCACGCCTTTCACTGCTTCCTTCGGGTCTTCGGTGATGGTGATGCGTGCGCCACTTTCTTCGGCAAACGCCTGGCATTGCTTGATGAAGTCCGCGTGCGGCCACAGCGCTTTCGGTGCGCCGATGCGCACGTCCATGCCCAGCTTGGCGCCGATCATCAACAGCGAATTGCCCATGTTGTAGCGCGCGTCACCGAGGTAGGCGTAGCTGATGTCATGCAGCGGCTTGTCGCTGTGCTCGCGCATGGTCAGGGTGTCGGCGATCATTTGGGTCGGGTGGAATTCGGCAGTGAGGCCGTTGAACACCGGCACGCCGGCGAACTTGGCCAGCTCTTCGACGATTTCCTGCTCGAAGCCACGGTACTCGATCGCATCAAACATGCGGCCGAGCACGCGGGCGGTGTCTTTCATGCTTTCCTTGTGGCCGATCTGCGACGACACCGGGTCGATGTAGGTGACGTGGGCGCCCTGGTCATGGGCCGCGACTTCGAACGCGCAGCGGGTGCGGGTCGAGGTTTTTTCGAAGATCAGCGCGATGTTCTTGCCCTGCAGGTGCGGACGCTCGGTGCCGGTGTATTTGGCGCGCTTGAGGTCGCGTGAAAGGTCCAGCAGGTAGTGCAGTTCGCGGGTGGTGTGGTGCATCAGCGACAGCAGGCTGCGGTTGCGCATATTGAAAGCCATGATGGAATCTCCTTAATAGTCGATAGGGTCGCGGATGATCGGGCAGGTCATGCAGTGGCCGCCGCCACGCCCGCGGCCGAGTTCACCGGCGCTGATGGTGATGACTTCCACGCCGGCCTTGCGCAGCAGGGTGTTGGTGTAGGTATTGCGGTCGTAACCGATCACCACGCCAGGCTCCACGGCCACCACGTTGTTACCGTCATCCCACTGTTCGCGCTCGGCGGCGAAGCTGTTGCCGCCGGTCTCGACCACGCGCAGTGCCTTGAGGTTGAGGGCTGCGGCCACGGTTTCGAGGAAGTTGGTTTTCTCGCGTTGGATGTCGATGCCGTGCGGCTTGCTCTCATCCGGGCGCAGGGTGAACGGCACGATCTGGTTGACCACTTCGGGGAAGACGGTCACCAGGTCGCGGTCGCAGAAGCTGAACACGGTGTCCAGGTGCATCGCCGCGCGGGATTTCGGCAGGCCGGCGACAATCACGCGCTCCACGGCCTTGTTCTTGAACAGGTTGCGCGCCAGTTGGCCGATGGCCTGGTGGGATGAGCGCTCGCCCATGCCGATCAGTACCACGCCGTTGCCGATCGGCATCACGTCGCCGCCTTCCAGGGTGGAGGCGCCGTGCTCCTGGTCGGGGTCGCCGTACCAGATCTGGAAGTCCGCGTTGGTGAACTCGGGGTGGAATTTATAGATGGCCGAGGCCAGCAGGGTTTCCTGGCGTCGCGCCGGCCAGTACATCGGGTTCAGCGTCACGCCGCCGTAGATCCAGCAGGTGGTGTCGCGGGTGAACTGGGTGTTGGGCAGCGGCGGCAGGATGAAGCTCGAATGCCCGAGGAAGTCGCGGAACATCTCGATGGTCTTGCCGCCGAAGCTGCTCGGCAGGTCGTCGGCCGACACGCCGCCAATCAGGTACTCGCTGATTTTGCGCGGCTCCAGGCTGCGCAGCCAGGAGCCGACTTCATCGACCAGACCGAGGCCAACCGTGTTGGCGGTGATCTTGCGCTCCAGGATCCAGTCCAATGCTTCGGGGATGGCGACGATGTCGGTGAGCAGGTTGTGCATTTCCAGCACATCAATATCCCGCTCGCGCATCTTGGTGACGAAGTCGAAGTGGTCGCGCTTGGCCTGGGCCACCCACAGCACGTCATCGAACAGCAGTTCATCGCAGTTGTTGGGGGTCAGCCGCTGGTGGGCCAAACCTGGGGAGCACACCATGACTTTGCGCAGTTTGCCGGCTTCGGAATGTACGCCGTACTTCACTTTTTCCGTGGTCATTACAGATCCTCCAGTCAGAATTACAGAGTCAGGAAGCCGTCGTAGAGGCCATAGGCAGCCACCAGGGCGCCAATGACTACCGCGGCGAAAATCAGCTTCTCGACGTTGGTGAAAATCGGTTTGCCCAGTTCATGCTTGGCCTTGGCGAACAGGATCACGCCGGGGGCATACAGCAGGGCGGAAAGCAGCAGGTATTTGACGCCGCCGGCGTAAAGCAGCCAGACCGCATAGACCAGCGCGATAGCGCCGATGAACAGGTCTTTCTTGCGCTCGGCAATGGCGTTTTCGTAAGTCTCGCCGCGTACCGCCAGCAGCAACGCGTATGCCGCCGACCACAGGTAGGGCACCAGGATCATCGAGGTGGCGAGGTAGATCAGCGACAGGTAGGTGCTGGCGGAAAACAGCGTGATCACCAGGAATATCTGCACCATGGCGTTGGTCAGCCACAGGGCGTTGGCCGGTACGTGATTGGCGTTCTCCTTGCGCAGGAACTCCGGCATGGTGTGGTCCTTGGCTGCGGCGAACATGATCTCCGCACACAGCAGCACCCACGACAGCAGCGCCCCCAGCAGCGAGATGATCAAGCCGACGCTGATCAGCACCGCGCCCCAGTGGCCCACCACATGCTCCAGCACGGCGGCCATCGACGGGTTCTGCAGCTTGGCCAGTTCCGGTTGGGTCATGATCCCCAGGGACAGCACGTTCACCAGCATCAGGAACAGCAGCACGGTGATAAAGCCGATCACGGTGGCCTTGCCCACGTCGGAGCGTTTTTCCGCACGGGACGAGAAGATGCTCGCGCCTTCGATGCCGATGAACACCCACACGGTGACCAGCATCATGTTGCGCACCTGGTTCATCACACTGCCCAGGTCGGGGTTTTTCACGCCCCAGATGTCGGCGGTGAAGATGTCCAGCTTGAATGCGAACAGCGCGATCAGCACGAACAGCACCAGCGGCACGACCTTGGCGACGGTGGTCACCAGGTTGATGAACGCCGCTTCCTTGATCCCGCGCAGCACCAGGAAATGCACGGCCCACAGCAGCACCGAGGCACCGATCACCGCAGCCGGCGTGTTGCCTTCGCCGAAAATGGGGAAGAAGTAACCCAGGGTGCTGAACAGCAACACGAAGTAACCCACGTTGCCCAGCCACGCACTGATCCAGTAACCCCAGGCGGACGAGAAACCCATGTAATCGCCGAAACCCGCCTTGGCGTAGGCGTACACGCCACCGTCGAGGTCGGGCTTGCGGTTGGCGAGGGTCTGGAACACAAAAGCGAGGGTCAACATGCCGATGGCGGTAATTACCCAACCAATCAATACCGCGCCAACATCGGCACTGGCGGCCATGTTTTGCGGCAGTGAAAAGATCCCGCCGCCAATCATCGAGCCCACGACAAGTGCAACCAGTGCGCCGAGTCGTAGTTTTCCGGGAGATTCAGACATCGCATAACTCCAATGCAGGAGAAGAGAGACCACAGAATAAATCCGTGCGCTAATCAAACAGCTGACTCAGATCACTTCATTGGCACATTCCATTGTGAATTAATGACTTAGGGTAGAAGTTCGTGGGCGATGCAAATCCTCGGGAAAGCTTGGCGCAGAGCCATCTATCCCTTTTTGATTAATCATTTGGCCAAGTCTATGGACGTTTGAAGCTAGTCCGTATTCCTGAATGTGCAAACTTTTTGAACGATGTTTTACGAAGTCTCAGACCCAGGCGTATTTAAATTCTAAATACGCCTGAACGGGACGACCTGACATGCCATTGTGTTATGAGCTCGTCTGTTTTATCGCCTTCACTAATAACCGCTACACTCGCTGAGTTAATTAGCCGAGTGCACGGTTGTCAGCTCAAGTTGCAGTTCATTCAGGAGTGTTCATGTCTCAACCGGCCCAGAAACTGCGTCTTGGTGCCCTGATTGCCTTGGTGGTGGGGTCGATGATCGGCGGCGGGATTTTTTCCTTGCCGCAAAACATGGCCGCACGCGCCGAGGTGGGGGCCGTGTTGATCGGCTGGGCGATCACCGCGGTCGGCATGCTGACCCTGGCCTTCGTGTTCCAGACCCTGGCCAATCGCAAGCCCGAACTGGATTCGGGCGTGTATGCCTACGCCAAGGCCGGGTTCGGTGACTACATGGGGTTCTCGTCGGCCTGGGGCTACTGGATCAGCGCGTGGATGGGCAACGTCGGTTACTTCGTGTTGCTATTCAGTACCCTCGGCTACTTTTTCCCGGTGTTCGGCCAGGGCAACACGCCGGTGGCCATCGGCTGCGCATCATTGTTGCTGTGGGCCGTGCATTTCCTGGTGCTGCGCGGGATCAAGGAGGCAGCGTTCATCAACCAGATCACCACGGTGGCGAAGATCGTGCCGTTGCTGATGTTTATCGTGATCGCCGCCGTAGCGTTCAAGGCGGATATCTTCACTCGCGATATCTGGGGCCTGGGCAACCCGAATATGGGCAACGTGGTGGACCAGGTGCGCAACATGATGCTGGTCACCGTGTTTGTGTTTATCGGCATCGAGGGCGCCAGTGTGTACTCGGCGCGGGCCGAGAAACGCTCGGACGTGGGCCGCGCCACGGTGATCGGTTTTCTGGGCGTGCTGGCCCTGCTGGTGCTGGTGAATGTGTTGTCCCTGGGCATCATGAGCCAGCCGGAACTCGCGCAATTGCAAAACCCGTCCCTGGCCGGTGTGCTGGAGCATATCGTCGGCCCCTGGGGGGCGATGGCGATCAGCATCGGCCTGGCGGTGTCACTGCTCGGCGCCTTGTTGTCCTGGGCGCTGCTCTGTGCGGAAATCCTCTACGCCACGGCCCATGACAAGACCATGCCGGCGTTCCTGAAAAAGGAAAACGCCAACCAGGTGCCGGTCAACGCGCTGTGGCTGACCAATGTGATGATCCAAGTGTTCCTGGTGATCACGCTGTTTTCCCACAGCACCTACACCACCCTGATTTACCTGGCCTCGTCGATGATCCTGGTGCCCTACCTGTGGTCGGCGGCGTATGCCGTGTTATTGAGCGGGCGCGGCGAAACCTACGAAGATGCCCACGGCCAGCGCTTGAAGGACTTGCTGGTGGGCCTGATTGCACTCGGCTACGCCGTGTGGCTGCTCTACGCCGGGGGCTTGAAGTACCTGCTGCTGTCGGCGCTGTTGTATGCGCCGGGGGTGATACTGTTTGCCCTCGCCAAGCGTGAGCAGCGCCAGCCCTTGTTTACCCACATGGAAAAAGGCATTTTCAGCTGTGTGATCACCGGCGCGGGGCTGGCGGCGTATGGGCTGTACAGTGGGGTATTGTCGTTGTGAGGCTGACGTATCAGCCGCCTTATGATTGGACGGCGATGGTGGGTTTTCTGGCGGCGCGGGCAATTACGGGTATGGAGACCGTCGAGGCCGGCGTTTACCGGCGCAGCATCAGCGTGGGTGGCCGGCATGGCTGGCTCAGCGTCGCGCCGGGCGCGGGTGACTGGCTGGACGTCGCGGTGGATTTTCCGGAGGCGGCGCTGCCCGAGATCGAGCGGCGCGTGCGCAACATGTTTGATCTGGACGCCCAACCTCAACGGATCAGCGCTCAACTGGCGACTGATCCCTTGATGGCTCAGCTGGTTGCGGCCCGTCCCGGCCTGCGTGTGCCGGGCACCTGGGACGGCCTGGAGTTGGCGATTCGTGCAGTGCTGGGCCAGCAGATTACGGTGGTGGCGGCGATTCGCCTGGCGGGCAAGTTGGTGGCGCAGTATGGCCAACTGCTTGAGACGCCGTACGCCGGTATCACCCATGTGTTCCCCGCGCCCGAGGTGCTGGCGGCGGCGGACCTGGCCACCTTGGGCATGCCGAAGGCGCGTGGGCGGACCTTGTCCGGTGTCGCGCAGGCGCTCCTGGATGACCCTGAGGTGTTCGAACCCAAGGCCAGCCTCAAGGAAGGTGTGGCGCGCTTGGTGGCGTTGCCGGGGATTGGCGACTGGACCGCGCAGTACATCGCCATGCGCCAGATGCGTGAGGCGGATGCATTTGCGTCGGGGGATATCGGGTTGATCAATGCGTTGGCGGCACTGGAAGGAGGGCCGGTGTCGGCGCGGCAGTTGCTGGCGCGGGCCGAGGCGTGGCGGCCGTTGCGGGCGTATGCAGCGCAGCATCTCTGGACGTCGTTGCAGCGCTTAGATTGATGTTGCCTGTACTGGCCTCATCGCAGGCAAGCCAGCTCCAACACTTGACCGAGTACATCCTTTGGAATGTGGTCAAGATGTGGGAAGTGGCTTGCCCCCGATGGCGATAGTCGAGTCACCACTGCGCTCGGTGTGAACCCAGTTCCCCAGCCGGCAGATCCCACTGCAACGGCGTGCCGCTGATAGTCACCGGCGGCAACAATCGATGCGCCTGGCCCCAGGCCGTCTGTTCCACTACCAGGCCTTGATCGCTCGGTTGCTCGGCCCGCAACGCCGGCTGCTCCGGCACTTGTCCGGCGTCCACCAGCAACTTCGCCGTACGCGCCAGCGACAACAGCGCCGACCCACCACGGCCGGATTTCAATCGCTCACTGAGTGCCTGAATCGCACTGGCCGCCATCAAATACCCGGTGGCGTGATCCAGCGCCTGCAATGGCAGCGGCACCGGTTTGTCCGCTTGTTTCCAGGCCATGCCCGCGGCGGCAATCCCGCTGCTCATCTGCACCAGGCTGTCGAAACCCCGGCGATTGCGCCACGGGCCGCTCCAGCCGTAGGCGTTGAGGCTCACGTCGATCAGGCCGGGGGCGAGGGTTTGCAGTTCACTGGCGCTGTAGCCCAGTTGTTCCAGGGCGTCGGCACGGTAACCGTGGAACACAATGTCGGCGTCCGTGAGCAGGCGTTCGAAAACCTCGCGGTCTTGGGCGCTTTTCAAGTCCAGGCGGGCGCAGCGTTTGCCCAGGGTCATTTCCGGCACCACGCCGGGTTCGTTCCAGGTCGGCGAGTCGATACGCAATACATCCGCACCCAACCCTGCGAGGAAGCGGCTGGCCACCGGGCCGGCCAGCACGCGGGTCAGGTCCAGCACCTTGAGGCCCGCCAGCGGCCGCGCCACCGAGCCGAGCCAGGGCTTTTTGACGGAGGTTGCAAAGGTCTGGCGCTGCACCAGGGCCTCGGCATTGACGGCCAGGCCCTGAGGGTGGGTTTGCCAGGCTTGCCAGGTACGCATCTGCGCGGCGCAACCGCCTTCATCGACAATCGCCTGTTCCAGTTCGGCGGTATTCCAAGTGGCAACTTTGTTGGCCATCGCGATGCGATCAGCCACCTTGCCCAGTACCCGTTCGGCGGCGGCGCGGTGGTGGGGTGCGTTGGTGTGCAGGCGAATCCAGCCATCGGCGCTGGCGTAGTCACCGGCCACCGGGTCCCACAGCGGCGGCGTCTCCCAGCCTACCGGACGAATCGAAGACGAGAACCAGAAGGACGCGAGTCGCCGGTCTACGCTGACGCCGGGAAGGCGCCCGGTCTGTTGCTGGATCAGCTGGGCCACGGCCTGGCCGGCCGCACCGATACTGGCAACGGCCAGGTCGGTGACGGCAAAGGCCGAGGGCAGGGCGCCGGCTTCGGTGCTGGTCAGCGGCGTGGGCGGTAGATCGAGTGCGGCTTGGATGGGAGTCAGCAGGTTTGTCATCAAAGGCCCTCCATGAGAGAAGGGCCACTATAGAAGATCATCAGGCCGGTGTGACAATCCCAGGTTCCAGCGGCAGGTCGATACTGGCGATAAAACCGCCTTGGGCGTGATTGGCCAGGAACAGGCTGCCGCCATGGCGCTCGGCGGCGCGACGGGCAATCGCCAGGCCCAAGCCGTGACCTTGTGCGGTCTGGCCTGGGGCGCGGTAGAACGGTTCGCCCAATTGGCTCAGGTGTTCGGCGTCAACGCCGGGGCCGTGGTCGCGCACGCTGATCACAATATGCTCGCCGTGAAGGTGGGCGTGCAGCTCGATCGGCTGGCCCGGCGGGTTGAAGCGCTGGGCGTTGCGCAGCAGGTTGTCCACTGCCCGTTCGATCATGGTCGGCCACCCCTTGAGATGCAGTTCGGGATCGGTGGTGAGCTGCACCACCTGGTCGGGCGCGCTGAGTTGGGCGTCCTTTTGCAGGGTCTTGAGCAACGTGTTGAGGTCGATCTCTTCGGCGCTGGCGTTATCGGCATCGACGCGGGCCAGTACCAGGATCTCGCTGATCAGTGCCTCCAGGCGATCACATTCGCGGGTCAGGCGAGGCCAGAGTTTTTCCCGTTCTTCGGGGCTGGCGCGTTCGGCCAGGGCCAGGGCGATGCGCAGGCGGGCCAGCGGCGAACGCAGTTCATGGGACACGTCGCGCAGCAACTGGCGCTGGCTGCCGATCAGGCTTTGCAGGCGCGCGCCCATGCGGTTGAAGTCGGTGGCCAGCACGCCGAATTCATCGCGTCGGTTGGCCAGCTGCGCCAGGCTGTTTTGCTGGTAGGTGGCTTGCCCCAGGTCATGCACGGCGCCGCGCAGTCGGCTCAAGGGGCGCGTGATGGACAGCGTCACGAACAGGCTGAACAGGGTCAGCACCACCAAGGCGATGACCAATGCGCTCAACGGCCATGTCAGGCTGCTGCGATGCCATTCGTCCAGTTCCGGGTGCGGGATGCGGTAGATCAACAGGTAAGTGTCGCCGGTCTTCTCACTGGTGTATTCAGCGGTCAGGCGACGCCAGGGCAGGTGGCCGTCCTTGCTATCGTTCTGGCGGGCTTCGAAGGCGGCGGCACGGCGGGGAAAGGTGCCGCGCACCACCGGCTCGCCGCTTTCGTTCAGCACCTGCACGTCGATGTGGTACTGGCGTTTGCGCTGTTGCAGCAAATCCTGGGCAGCGTCCTCACCCTGGGTTTCGTAGAGTTGGGTCCACTCTTCGGCCAGGTTGTTGAGGCCTGGGTGACGGCTGAGAATCCAGGCATCTTGATTGAGCATATGCCCAAGCAGGATCGACAACCCGGCAACCAAGGCGATGGCCAGCCAGAAACTGGCCAGGATGCGCCAGAACAATGAACGCACAGGAAACCCTCAAGCAGGAAAAGCCCAGTGGCGGGGGCCACTGGGCTGGGAGCGTTAACGCGGGGGCATTATTGCGCTTTTTGCGGCTGTTGCGCTTTCCAGGCCTGGAATTCCTTCCATTCGGCGCGGCGCTGTTCCTGCTGCTTGATGATCTCGTCGAATTTCTTCTGCTGGTCAGGCTTGAGTACGGCGCGGATATCCGCCTGGGTTTTCTGCTTGCCGGCGGCGATTTCGTCCTGCATGGCCTTCTGGTCAGCAGCCGGGAGCTTGTCCAGGTACTTCCTGGTCAGGTCCTTGCGAGCGTGCCACTGGTCGCCCATCAATTTGCGGATCTGCTCGCGCTGTTCCTTGCTCAGGTCCAGTTGGCTGAAGGGCCCGCCTTTGCCACGCGGACCGTGTTCGCCGCCGTGACCCGGGCCACCCATCATATGGCCTTCAGGGCCGCCCATCGGGCCTGGGCCTTCGGGCACTGCCGCCATGGCAACGGTCGGCAGGGCAGCGGCGAACATCAAAGCGATAAGGGTCTTGCGCATGGTGATTCTCCTGTCTCTATTCCGGTGAGTCCGGATGTGAGTAGATTAAGGCGATCAAGGTCAGCGGCGGTCAGGTGTGGGTAAAGCTTGGGTAAAGAGGGTTTTGGGCTGAGTTGACAAAACTGCCGATAGCTATAAAAAAAGAGGGGCTCACTCAATTGCTACAGCATGTCTTGAGGGAGTTGGCGTGTGGTCGTGATGGCTGTATAAATGAACAGCTTTTTTCGATGAGACCCTGAGTGCTAAACATTTTTAACCTGTCAACTACAATTTGACGGGGTCTATCGACTTGTTCAGACTTCGATCTCATTTCTGACCCCGTCAAACTACCGTTCCCGCCATCTATTAAGGAGGCCGCATGGAGTACCGAACTGCAGACGACGTCCTGCGTGCCCACTGGAATGGTCGGTTGCCGGTGAACCCGATAGCCATTGCCGAGGCAATGGCTATCGAGGTGAAGGCGCTTGCACCTTTTGAACCGGATACCTGGCGACCGAATGAAAGCGGCCATTACTCCTTCCGGGACGGCGCTCCGCTGATTACTTACAACTTCATGGATGCGCCGGTAAGGCAGCGTTTCACCATTGCGCACGAGATTGGTCACCATGTGCACGGAGACCTGGACGCACCTCGAGATACTTCCGAGCAGTTCAGTGCCAAGTCCAGGGACCCGAAAGAGATCGCAGCCAATCGATTTGCCGCTGCTCTGTTGATGCCGGCCGCGCTGGTGAAACATATGGTGCTTGAGCAGCGCGTCACAGACATCGTAAAGCTGGCCAGTGCTTTTGGTGTGTCGACGGCAGCAATGGAATTCAGGCTGAAGGCGATTGGGCTTTTATGATTGATACCAGCGACGACCTGGCGGGAGGGGAGGCTGATAATCCTGGCCTGATCAGCGACTATCTGAGAAGAGAGTCCTGGCGCTTCAGGTGGGAGAAGCGACTGACGACCGTCACCGTCGTCTTGATCTTGTTGTTTTACATTGCGCTGTTGGGCTTCGTCTTTTTGGGAAACATCCGGGTCTCAGCCGGCGCCTGGTATTTTTTCAGCGCCGTGCGCCCGCACAGTACGGGTGATATTCCCATCATCGTGGCCCTCTCAACCGTCCCGACCCTGCTGTTGATCGCGCTGCTACGGTATTTCCACCACCGGCCCAAGTCAGATCCAGATGATTTGCAGGCACCGCTGCCCATCAGTGTCGAAGCGGCGAAAGCGATCATCAAGGCGACGACCGACGCGATGAAAACCCCTTGAACAACAAGCCCAGCCTGCCAGCTGGGCTTTTTGCATCAGAATGGACCCCGCGTGTTTTTACAGGCTGTAGTAGTAACCCCGACTGCGCAACGCCACGATGCGTGGCCGTCCGTCCGGGTGCGGGCCGATTTTTTTGCGCAGGTTGCTCACGTGCATGTCCAGGCTGCGATCGTAAAGGGTCAACTTGCGACCCAGGGCGATCTGCGCCAGTTCCTGTTTGTCCAGCGGCTCGCCGGGCTGGCGCAGCAAGGCTTCAAGCAGGCGGCTTTCGGAGACGGTGAGGGAAAATTCCTGTTCATCGATGCTGACCACGCCGCGCACCGGGCTGAAACACAGGTCGCCCAATTCGAGCTGGGTGGACACGGCGGCCGGGTGGCTGCGGCGCAGCACGGCGCGCAGCCGGGCGGTAAGCTCGCGTGGGTCGCAGGGCTTGGCCAGGTAATCGTCGGCGCCCAGTTCCAGGCCGAGGATGCGGTCCAGCGGTTCGCCGCGTGCCGAGAGCATCAGCACCGGCAGCTCCGGGTGGTCGTTGCGCAATTGCTTGAGCAGTTCCAGGCCGCTGCCGTCGGGCAGCATCACGTCGAGTACCACCGCGGCCGGGGCACTGTCGGCCAAGGCTTTGCGGGCGCTCAAGCCATCATGGCAGGCACGCACCTGGAAGCCTTCCTGGCTCAACCAACTGGTCAGCAGCTCGCAGAGCTCCTGGTCATCATCTATCAGTAACAGCTCGCTCATGACTCACTCAATTTAGCCATTGTCGACGGCGACGGTGCCCACCGCTGGCGAAGATCCCGCACAGCAAGGCGATCAGCGCGACGGCCCCACCGGTGACGAACCATTGTTGCTGCTCGGTCAGCCATCGGGTCAAGGCGCCGCCCTGTGTTTCTTTGAGTTGCTGGGCCAGGCGTTGGTTCTCTTGGCGAAGGCGACTCAGTTGGGCGCTTTCGCGGGTAGCCTCTACGTTTTGCAGTTGCTTGCTCAATTCTTCACGCTGGCGTTCGCTTTCTTTCAACCGCTGCTGCAACTCGGTGATCTGGGCGCCGGCACTCAAGGACAGAGGCGTGGAACTGCCGGTGTTCGAGGTTTCTTCAGCGTGGGCCGTAGCCCCGATCATTACCACTGCCAACAGACACAACTGACGTAAGCGCATCGGAACTCCTGATTCCACACGAATATTCAGAACGTTGTCGGCAGGTTACCGAGAATAATGAGCAATTAGGAGCGCGCCGAACCGATTAGGTTCGGCGTGGCCGTGATCAAGGCAGGACTTGCTTGAACGGCTTGATCACGACGTCGGCGTAAACGCCGGCAGCTACATAAGGATCAGCCTTGGCCCAGGCCTGGGCCAAGGCCAGGGAGGCAAACTCGGCGACGATCAGGCTACCGGTGAACCCGGCGTCGCCTGGGTCGTTGCTGTCTACCGCAGGGTGTGGACCCGCCAGCACGATACGGCCTTCGGCCTGCAGCTGCTTGAGGCGCTCGACATGGGCCGGGCGCACGCTCAGGCGTTTTTCCAGCGAGTCGGCAACGTCGGTGGCAATGATGGCGTAGAGCATGTCAATCCTCGGTTTTCGGAGTGGTAGGGGCGACGTCATGCAGGTGGCGCGACAGATAGATACCCTGGCCGACCAGGAACAGCACGGTCATGGCCAGGCTGCCGAAGACCTTGAAGTCGACCCAGTAGTCCTGGAAGGTAAAGGCCACGAACAGGTTGGCGGCGCCGCAGAACAGGAAGAACACGATCCACGCAACGTTCAAGCGTGTCCACACCGGATCCGGCAGGGTCAGCGCATGGCCCATGATCCGCTTGATCAGCAGACGGTCACCGATGAAGTGGCTGCCGATAAAGACCAGGGCGAACAGCCAGTTCACCACCGGTGCTTTCCATTTGAGGAAGGTTTCGCTGTGGAACGCCAGGGTCAGGCCGCCGAATACCAGGCATGCGACCAGGGTGAGCCATTGGCTTTTTTCCAGCTTGCGCTGGGAGATGAAAATGGCGCCGTAGACGACGATAGAGCTGATGATCAGCACGGCGGTGGCGCTGTAGATGCCCCCGAACGAGAACGCATGACCGGCGATTTCGATGACCCTGGGGTCGAGCTTGGTAACGATGAAAAACAGCAACAGCGGGATGAAGTCGATGAATTGTTTCACAGTAAGAGCCAGAAGCTGGATGTGGCGGCATAATAACAAACATCCTTGGTAGCGAAAGCGCCAGCTGACTTGAGGTTACAGATCCCCGTGAATGTTGATTTGCACTGCCACAGCACGGCCTCCGACGGCGCCCTGGCGCCCGCGGTACTGGTTGCGCGTGCGTTTGAAAAAGGCGTGCGAGTCCTGGCGTTGACCGACCACGACACCCTCGAAGGCCTCGACGAAGCCCGGGAAGCCGCGCATGCCTTGGGCATGCAGTTGGTCAACGGTGTGGAATTGTCCTGCACCTGGGGCGGCGCCACCATTCATGTGCTCGGCTACGGTTTTGATCAAAACGCCCCGCCTTTGGTTGAAGCCATCGCCCAACTGCACGATGGCCGCTGGCTGCGGTCCGAAGAAATAAGCCGCAAACTCGGCCTTAAAGGTATGTCCGGTGCCCTGGACGGCGCCCGCGCCATCCAGCAGGAACTGGGTGACAGCGGTAACGCACCGGCCCGGCCGCACTTTGCCGACTGGATGGTACGTGAAGGTTTTGTAAAGGACCGCGCCGAAGCGTTCCGCAAATGGCTGGGCGCCGGCAAGTTGGGGGATGTGAAGCAACACTGGCCGACCCTGGAAGACACCGTCGAGACCCTGCGCACCTCCGGGGCCTGGGTCAGCCTGGCCCATCCCTGGCACTACGATTTCACCCGCAGCAAGCGCCGCAAGCTGATTGCCGACTATATTGGAGCGGGCGGCCACGCAATCGAGGTGGTCAACGGGCATCAACCCGCCGAACAGGTCGGCAGCCTGGCGATTCTTGCCCGCGAATTTGGTCTGCTGGTCAGCGCCGGCAGTGATTTTCATGGCCCAGGCGGCTGGTCCGAGATCGGCGAGTATCGCCCCGTCCCGGAAGATTTGCCGCTCTTGTGGGGGCGATTCAAGCATGACCCCATTATTGCCACCGTCTGAACAGGTAGAACACGTGAGTCAATTCTTCCAGATTCATCCGGAAAACCCCCAGGCGCGCCTGATCAAACAGGCCGTCGAGATCATCCGCGCCGGCGGCGTGGTGATCTACCCCACCGACTCGTCCTACGCCATTGGTTGCCAGATCGGCGACAAGGGTGCGGTCGAGCGGGTAAGACGCCTGCGTCAGCTGGACGACAAGCACAACTTCGCGCTGATCTGCAGCGACCTGTCCCAATTGGGGCTGTTTGCCAAGGTCGACACCGGCACCTTCCGCCTGCTCAAGGCGCACACGCCGGGGCCCTACACCTTTATTCTCAACGCTACCCGCGAAGTGCCGCGCCTGCTGCTGCACCCCAAGAAGCGCACCATCGGCCTGCGGGTGCCAGAGCACCCCATTGCCCTGGCGCTCCTCGAAGAGCTGGGTGAGCCGTTGATGAGCGTGTCGTTGATCATGCCGGGTAAAGTCGAGCCGCTGTACGATCCTTACGAAATGCGCCGGCTGTTGGAAAAGCACGTCGACCTGATCATCGACGGCGGCTATGGCGGCAACAAGGCCTCCACCGTGATCAACCTGGCCGACGGCGAACCCGAAGTGATCCGCGTGGGTTGCGGCGATCCGGCTCCGTTCATGGTCGAGGCCTGAATGTCGGCCGTGGAAACCGTCGACAGCCAGGCGGGGGCCCAGCAGGAACTGCCGTTTGCCATGGTGTATGGCCAGGCGGTCATGGAAATGCCTCTGGACCTGTACATTCCGCCGGACGCGCTGGAAGTCTTCCTTGAGGCGTTCGAAGGCCCGCTGGACTTGCTGCTGTACCTGATCCGCAAGCAGAACATCAACATCCTCGACATCCCGGTGGCGGAGATCACCCGTCAGTACATGGGCTATGTGGAGTTGATGCAGTCGGTGCGTCTGGAGCTGGCCGCCGAGTACCTGGTGATGGCTGCCATGCTCGCCGAGATCAAGTCGCGCATGCTGCTGCCGCGCTCGGAGACGGTGGAAGCCGAAGAAGATGACCCGCGCGCCGAACTGATCCGCCGCCTGCAGGAGTACGAACGCTTCAAGGCCGCCGCCGAAGGCATCGATGGCCTGAGCCGGGTGGGCCGCGACGTGGTGGTGCCCAAGCTGGATGCCCCCGAGGCCCGTGCGCGCAAACTGTTGCCGGACGTGAGCCTGGAAGAATTGCTGATGTCCATGGCCGAGGTGCTGCGCCGTGGCGATATGTTTGAAAGTCACCAGGTCAGCCGCGAGGCGCTGTCCACCCGCGAGCGCATGAGCGACGTACTGGAGCGCCTCAAGGGCGGTGGTTTCGTGCCGTTTGTCGAGCTGTTCACCGCCGAAGAAGGGCGCCTGGGAGTGGTGGTGACGTTTATGGCGATCCTCGAACTGGTCAAGGAGTCCCTGGTCGAGCTGGTCCAGAATGAGCCTTTTGCGGCTATCCACGTGCGGGCGCGAGCCGAATAACGAGCTGAATCGATGAATCTGACTGAACCCCGCGAACTGGCACCGCTGCTGGAAGCTTTCCTACTGGCGTCGGGCAAACCGCAATCCCTGGAACGCTTGTTCGAACTCTTTGAAGAAGCCGAACGCCCCGAACCGCCAGTGTTCAAGAAGGCGCTGGAGATTCTGCGCAAGTCCTGCGACGGTCGTGCGTTCGAACTGCGCGAGGTGGCGTCGGGTTATCGCCTGCAGATTCGTGAGAAATTTTCCCCTTGGGTGGGCCGCCTGTGGGAAGAGCGCCCCCAGCGCTACTCGCGGGCGATGCTGGAGACCATGGCGCTGATCGCCTATCGCCAGCCCATCACCCGGGGCGAGATCGAGGACGTGCGGGGCGTGGCGGTCAACAGCCACATCGTCAAGACGCTGCTGGAGCGCGAGTGGATCCGCATCGTCGGTTACCGTGACGTGCCCGGCAAACCGGCGATGTTTGCCACCACCAAGGTGTTCCTCGACCATTTCAACCTGAAAAACCTCGACGACTTGCCGCCGCTGGCCGAATTGCGCGAGATGGAAGCGGAGCCGGTGCTCGACTTCGACGATGCCCCGGTGCCGGCCAGCCTGCAAGAGCTCGCCGATGCGACGGCAGAGCCGGAAGAGCCGAAGGACGAAACCAGTTTCCATACCTTGCTGCTGGAACTGGACGACATGGAGCAGGGCATCAAGACCGACTTTGATGACTTGTTGCGTGACGGTGTGACTGAGGCAGAACCCCAGGAAACCGTTGACCCCGAGCCGGAACCCGACCCTGAAGAAGACATCCTCGGCGTCGCTGAAGCCCGCGAAAAACTCCTGGCCGCCGTCGCCGCCCTCGAACAGCCGCCGTTGAGCGACGAAGAAGACGAAGCCCGGGCCCTGGCTGAAGCCATTGAGGCCGAGCGCCGCCAGTTCGAAGATTGACCCGGACCCCACATGGCTCACCGGTCGGCGGAAAAACCGACGACCGGCCACTAATCGACTAGTCTCTGATGCGCAACGCGCGCCATGCGCGTATGATTCGCGACCCTTTGCCGAGCTATTCGGCCAAAGCCCCGCTTTCAACACTCTTCAGGCCATGCCTGAATCGACCCACCGGGAGGTGCTTAAGATGAACGACAAAGACCAGAACGACAGCCAGGAAATCGGCCCAGCAGGCGAAAAACTGCAAAAGGTGCTGGCGCGTATCGGCGTGGGCTCGCGCCGCGACGTCGAAGCCTGGATCACCCAGAAGCGCATCAAGGTCAACGGCGTCGAGGCTACCCTCGGCCAGCGCGTCGACCTGCACGACGCAATCACCATCGATGGCAAGGTCATCAAGCGTGAAGAGGCCGCCGAATCGGTGCGCCGCGTGATCATGTACAACAAACCCGATGGCGAGATCTGCACCCGTGACGACCCGGAAGGCCGTCCGACCGTGTTCGACAAGATGCCCAAACCCAAAGAAGGCCGCTGGATCAACATCGGTCGTCTGGACATCAACACCACCGGCTTGCTGATGTTCACCACTGACGGTGAGCTGGCCAACCGCCTGATGCACCCGTCCTACGAGATGGACCGCGAGTACGCCGTGCGTGTACGCGGCGAAGTCGATGACGAGATGATCGAGCGCCTCAAGGCGGGCGTGGTGCTGGAAGACGGCCCGGCCAAGTTCACCGACATCAAGCAGGCACCGGGTGGCGAAGGTTTCAACCACTGGTACCACTGCGTGGTGATGGAAGGCCGTAACCGTGAAGTGCGTCGCCTGTGGGAATCCCAGGGCCTGGTGGTCAGCCGCCTGAAGCGCGTGCGTTTCGGTCCGGTGTTCCTCAACTCCGACCTGCCGATGGGCCGCTGGCGCGAAATGAGCCAGTACGAAGTCGACATCCTCAGCGCCGAAGTCGGCCTGACGCCGGTGGCGATGCCGCAGATGAATGCCAAGAGCAAAGACAAGCTTGAGCGGATGCAGCGTAAATCGTCGCGCCCGGTGGCGCGCACCGAGCGTGTTGCCCGCACCCTGCGACCTGCGTTGAATGCACCGGCGACTGGCGGTCGTATCTCCCGAGAGCCGCAGATCGAAGGTGAACGCCGCCCAACCGCGCCGTCGCGTCAGGAAGGCGAGCGTGCGCCGCGTGCACCGCGTCCGGCCCCGGCCGGTGGTCGCAGCAACCGGGGTGAAGAGGATCGCCCAGCCGACAACGCCAGCACCAAGCGTCCAGCCAGGCCGGCGGCGAACAAGCGCCCTGGCCCGAAACTGGTCGCGGACGAGCCGTCTGGCAAGCGCCGTGGCGCACCGGCCGGTTCCGGCCAGCGTCCTGGTTTTGGTCGCAAGAAGCCGCAGTGATTTGATCGCCGCATAAAAAACGCCAACCCTCAAGTTGGCGTTTTTTTTTATCTGAATTTGAAATGCATTCAACTGTGGGAGGGGGCTTGCCCCCGATAGCGGTATGGCAGCCACCACATACATCAACTGACCGACTGCCATCGGGGGCAAGCCCCCTCCCACATTCAGATTTTCAGTGTTAGTTAAAGCTTTGCTCAGAACGCAAAGGCCCCGTCAAACACCGGCTTGTCATCCAGCGCCAACACCCCACTGGCAAAGATCAGATCCAGATGATGGCTGCCTTTCTGCCCACCTCCCAGTCCCAGGTGCAACCCGCAATGGCGCTCCTCGAACCCGGCGTTGCGCGCATACAGATCCTTCACCCCTTCATTGGTACCAATCCCCAACTCTTCCACACGCCGGTTCGACGGATTGGCATTCAGGTACTTGTTGAAATCATCGGCCAACCCCGGCACTTCACTGGCCACGCTGCAGATGGTCGAGTTCTCGATCCACAGCTCCAGCGGTGACTCCAGCACGCCGTATTTGCGTGCGAACGGGATAGTGCTGAGAAAGGTGCCGACAAACCGCACCTGGCCATTGATCGCTTCGCTGTGCGTGGCGATCTCACCCGGCGCCAGGTCGTGGTTGCCGACGCCGTTGATATTGGTCCACTTCTTGATGCTGCTCATTGGCGCTTCCAGCCGCGAGCCATGTTTGTCGGTAAAGCTCAGCACGTTGGCCTGGGACATGCGCCGAATCAGCGTGGCGTTGAGGTCGGCGATGCGCTGCGGCTCGACGCTGAAGGTGTCGTAGAAATAGTCGCCGTAATCCTTGAACAGCAGGGATTTTTTCCAGTGCTCGGCCATCACGCCCTGCAGGGCACGGATGAAGTCCGGGCCTTCGGCGCGTGGGTTGGGCAGGGTGGAGGAATCGTAGAGAAACAGGTACAGGTCGCAGGCTTCGATGGCAGTGGCCAGGGTGTCGCTGGCGGCGAGGTCCAGGCGCTGCACCTGGAAGTTGAAACGCGCGGCGCTGCCCTGGGTGATCGCCTGGGCGATGGCGTCGTAGCGCTCGGTATGGCCCAGCAGCACGGTGGGGCGGCTCAAGCCACTGAGGGCCGGATGGTGCGCGAGGTAGTAGAGAAAGTGTTCGACGGCGCGGGCCTTGTCCATGACGTACATCCTTCTGTGCCTTGGGTAAGGGAGCAGGTGCCGAGCGCGGCACCTGCCGGGAGCGTGCCGGTTTTAGAAGGGCCACATCGCGGTGCCAAATGGCACAACGGCATCGGCTTGCATCATCTCAACGGCGGCGTCATGGGTCGGTGCTTCAAACCAGTCGTCGAGTTGCAGTTCGGTTTCCAGGTCGTTTTCCAGTGCTTGCATGGTGTATCTCCTAGAGGACGGTGTTTGAGAACGGCTTGCCAACGGGCTTCGTCAGCAAGTGGGATGAACCTAGGAGAGAGTGTTTCAAAATGCAAAATTTTTATTGACACGGTTTCATTTAGATATTTTGTTCTGTTTTTCCCATTTGATTTTTTCTTGAGTAAATACAGGCGGCTGAAGCGACTGCTGGGTCAGAATCTTCCTACCGTCAATTTTTATGAAGATCATGGCTGTAACGTTAATTTTCCGTGCTGTAACGATTAATTTACGAGTAAATGTCGGCATCATTGACCTTTTTTGCCCTGTAAGAATTACCTGACAGATCGTCGCACTCGCTTTTCGCGGGCGCCTCCAAGCTGTCGAGCGGTGTACAATCCGCCGCGTTTTACTGTGACCCCCTTGCGTAACCACGCAAAAGGACAAGACCTCAGGGTTCACCCACCCTGATCACTCCGCCTGGCCATGAGCCGGACGGGTTCGATTTCGTCACAGATAAAAACAAACAGGTGACGCATGACCGTAAGAAAGACGCTGTACTCCTGGTGCCTGCGCTGGGGTTTGAGCGGCGCTGCTTGAGTCGTTGATTCAACGCAGCAACCTGCAGTCAAAATTCTCAAACCTTGCGTGAGACCCTTTTCATGAGTGGACCCCATTCCTCTTCAGGCGAGCTGAAACGCGGCCTGAAAAACCGGCATATCCAGCTGATCGCCCTCGGTGGCGCCATCGGTACCGGCCTGTTCCTCGGCTCGGCCGGGGTGCTCAAATCCGCCGGGCCGTCGATGATTCTGGGTTATGCCATCTGCGGCTTCATTGCCTTCATGATCATGCGCCAGCTTGGCGAAATGATCGTCGAAGAGCCGGTCGCCGGTTCCTTCAGCCACTTTGCCCACAAGTACTGGGGCGGTTTCGCCGGCTTCCTGTCGGGGTGGAACTGCTGGATTTTGTACATCCTGGTGGGCATGTCGGAACTGACCGCCGTCGGCAAATACGTGCACTACTGGTGGCCGGAGATTCCGACCTGGGTCTCGGCCGCGGCGTTCTTCGTGCTGATCAACCTGATCAACCTGGCCAACGTCAAAGTGTTCGGTGAAGCCGAGTTCTGGTTCGCCATCATCAAGGTGGTGGCCATCGTCGGCATGATCGCATTGGGCAGCTACCTGCTGGTCAGCGGCAGTGGCGGGCCACAGGCCTCGGTGACCAACCTGTGGGAACACGGCGGCTTCTTCCCTCACGGCGTCGGCGGATTGGTGATGGCCATGGCGATCATCATGTTCTCCTTCGGCGGCCTGGAAATGCTCGGCTTCACCGCTGCCGAGGCGGACAAACCGCGCACCGTGATCCCGAAGGCGATCAACCAGGTGATCTACCGCATCCTGATTTTCTACATCGGCGCCCTGGTTGTGCTGTTGTCGTTGACGCCGTGGGACAGCCTGCTGGAGACCCTCAACGCCTCGGGTGACGCCTACAGCGGCAGCCCATTCGTGCAGGTGTTCTCGATGCTCGGCAGTAACACTGCCGCGCATATTCTCAACTTTGTGGTCCTGACAGCGGCGCTGTCGGTGTACAACAGCGGCACTTACTGCAACAGCCGCATGTTGCTGGGCATGGCCGAGCAGGGCGATGCGCCCAAGGCATTGGCCAGGATCGACAAACGCGGCGTGCCGGTGCGTTCCATCCTCGCCTCGGCGGCGATCACCCTGGTGGCGGTGCTGATGAACTACCTGATCCCGCAGCACGCGCTGGAACTGCTGATGTCCCTGGTGGTGGCTACGCTGGTGATCAACTGGGCGATGATCAGCTTCTCGCACTTCAAGTTCCGCCAGCACATGAACCGCACCGGCCAGGTGCCGTTGTTCAAGGCATTGTGGTACCCCTACGGCAACTTCGTGTGCCTGGCGTTCGTGGTGTTTATCCTGGTGATCATGCTGATGATTCCGGGCATCCAGGTGTCGGTGTATGCGATACCGGTGTGGGTGGCGTTTATGGCGGTGTGTTACTGGATCAAGAACAAGCGTCGTGCGCAGCAAGCCTTGGACGCGGCAGTGCCCGCAGTTAAGTAAGCGTAATCCGTGATCAAGCAAACCCGGCCGTGTGCCGGGTTTGCTGCTTAGAGGACGGAGGGAGTGCGCATTCGCGTATCCTTGAGCTTCTCCATTCGAGGTAGCTGCCGCTCATGCTGGTAATTTCCAACAACGTCCACCTGCCCGACACCGAGATCGAGCTGACCGCCATTCGCGCACAGGGCGCCGGTGGGCAGAACGTCAACAAGGTGTCGAGTGCGGTGCACCTGCGCTTTGATATCCCGGCGTCGTCGCTGCCGGCGTTCTACAAGGAGCGTTTGCTGGCGCTGCGCGACAGTCGGATTACCAGTGAGGGCGTGCTGGTGCTCAAGGCCCAGCAATACCGGACCCAGGAGCAGAACCGCGCGGATGCGCTGGAGCGCCTGGTGGAGTTGATCCTCAGTGCGACCAAGGTGGAGAAGAAGCGCCGCCCGACCAAACCGACCCTGGGCTCGAAAAAGCGTCGCCTCGAATCCAAGACCAAGCGCGGCAGCATCAAGGCCGGGCGTGGCAAGGTCGACTTTTAGTCGCCACGTGCCTCACGGGCTTTTGGCGCTTGTCGGTACAGGTAAACACTGAG
This sequence comes from Pseudomonas sp. NFPP24, assembly GCF_900112095.1. Taxonomy (NCBI): domain Bacteria; kingdom Pseudomonadati; phylum Pseudomonadota; class Gammaproteobacteria; order Pseudomonadales; family Pseudomonadaceae; genus Pseudomonas; species Pseudomonas sp. NFPP24. Next base: position 218,458 of record NZ_FOKD01000009.1, on the reverse strand, counting down.
CAGCAAGCCACCCACGGCGGCGAGGGCGGCGAACAGGAAGATCGACGCAAAGCCGAAGCCTGCCGCCACGGCCCCGGCGAGCGGGCCGGTGATGCCCAGCGACAGGTCGATAAACAGCGAGTAAGCCCCCACCGCCGAGCCCCGGCTGGACGCCGGTACCAAGTTGACGGCTTCGACGCCCAAGGCGGGAAACACCAGGGAGAAGCCAAACCCGCTCAACGCCGCGCCGGCCAGGGCCAGGCTGGCATCCGGGGCGAGCCACAGCAACAGCAGGCCGAGGATCTCCACCGACAGGCAGGCAATCGCCACGCGAAACCCGCCGATCCGGTTGATCAGGTTGCCGAACAGCAGACGTGCACCGATAAAGCTGGCGCCGAACAGGCTCAAGGCCCACACCGCGTTATCCCAGTGCTGGGTGGTGTAGTACAGGGTGATGAAGGTCGCGATGGTGCCAAATCCAATCGAGCCCAGCGCCAGCGCGCAGCCGTGGGGCAATACCCGGCCCAGCACATTCATGAAGGGCAGGCGCACGCCGGCCACGATCGGTGCGGCGACCTTGTTCCAGGCCAACAGCAGGCCGACGATGGCCAGCAGGATGATGCTGACCCCCATGCTCCACAGCCCGAAACTCTTCACCAGCACGACGCCCAACGGTGCACCGACCGCCAGTGCGCCGTAGCTGGCGATGCCGTTCCAGGAAATGACCTTGGCGGTGTTCTGCGCGCCGACCCGGCCGATGCCCCAGCCGATGGCGCCCGAGCCCACCAGGCTTTCCGCGCTGCCCAGCACCAGGCGGCCGATCAACAGGCTGCTCAGGCTCAAGGCCGGCAGGCTGGAGAACCACGCAGCGAGCAGCATGAACACGCCGCTCAGGCCGCAGCCGGCCAGGCCTATCAGCACGGCGCGCTTGCTGCCCAGGTTGTCGATGATCTTGCCCGCGTACGGGCGGCTCAGCAGGGTAGCCAGGTATTGCACGCTGATCACCAGGCCGGCAATCACCGCGCCGTAGCCCAGCTCACTGTGGACATAGCCCGGCAACACGGCCAGGGGGATGCCGATATTCAGGTAGCCGATGAAGGTGAACAGGACGATGGAAACAACTTGCAGCGTGACCGCCATGGGGCGCTGGGTATCGAGCATGGGAGGGGTCCACTGTCGCAGCAGGTAAAGATAGGTTGCTAATGATACCGGTGGTTTGCTTCGCGCAGGGCGCTAAAACACAAAAACCTCGGATCAAAAAGACCTCAGGCGCGCGCAGGGGCCAGCAGTTGGGTGGTGACCAGGGCGGCCAGCGCGTTTTCCTGGGTGCCGAAACGCTTGAGCAGTACGGCCTGTTTCTCCACGCTGAGGCGGTTCCACACGTCGACCATCTGCAGGGCAGCGTCGAGTACAGCGGTGTCCGGGTTGTCGGGGAGGGTATCGGTCATGGCGGGGCCTCGATTCATTCAGGCAGTGTGGAAAGCGCTCAACATTGCGCTTTCCACACGGTCTGGTACGGCGTCAGTCCTGGCTTTTGCTGTCGACTGGTTTGGCTTCTTTTTTGGCCTCAGGCTGTTTATCGCTGGCCTGCTGCGGTGTTGGCTGCTCTGTAGGGTGCAGGCTTGGGAAGGGGAGATTAGGTATCTCGTGCATCGTGGTCGCTCCTCGCAAGGTCTGTTTTTTCAATCGCAGGTGATTCCGCGCTCTCAAAAAGCCTTGGCAGGATACAGCACCGCAAATGACAAAAAGATTTTTATGTCGCCGGATGCAGGAACTTTCATCGTTTAAACGGTCGTTCGCCTAGAACGGCACCTTGCCCAGAATCATGTCGCGGTACATCACAAAGTCCCCCAACAAGCTGTAAAACGGGTGCTGAAAGGTCGCCGGGCGGTTCTTTTCGAAGAAGAAGTGGCCGACCCAGGCAAAGCTGTAGCCGGCAATCGGCAACGCCACCAGCAAACCCAACGAACCGCGGCCGATGGCATACGCCAGAATGCCGATTACCAGCGTGGTACCGATGAAATGCAGGCGCCGGCAGGTACTGTTGGCGTGCTCGGCCAGGTAATAGGGGTAGAACTCAGCAAAGCTATTGAATCGCTTGACGTTTTCCACAGTGGCTGGCCCTTTGATTGTTATGCCGCCCAACAGATGTTCGGCGGGGAGCTTATTTGAGTCTAGAGTGATCAGTAGTAACAGCCAGTGACAATAGATGCCACTTTAGTATCCTTGGCTTCCTGGCTGTCGTTTGAGCCTGCTTTATTAAGAAGACGCCATGAGCGAACGAACAACTTCTGCAAGCTGGGCGATGGGGATAGTCAAGGCACTGGAAATGGACGGCCTGGATTGCCGCGCCTTGTTCAGGCAGTTGGGCCTGGACTACGCCGCCCTGAATGACCCCGATGCGCGGTTTCCACAGGATTGCATGACCCGCCTGTGGCAGCGCGCGGTGGAGCTGTCGGGCAATCCGGCGATCGGTCTGAACATGGGCAAGGTGGTGCGCCCGGCGTCGTTTCATGTGGCCGGCTATGCGCTGATGTCCAGCAACACCCTCGCCGAGGGTTTTATGCGCCTGGTGCGCTACCAGCGCATCATCGCTGAAAGTGCCGACCTGAGTTTCCGACTGATCCCCGAAGGGTATGCGCTGATTCTGACGGTGCACGGGGATCACCTGCCGCCGACCCGGCAAAGCGCCGAAGCCTCGCTGGCCAGTGCCCTGGCGCTGTGTGGCTGGCTCACCGGCCGCACCCTGCAGCCGCGCAAGGTGGTGCTGCAAGGTGATCAGCCGGCGGACCTTGGCCCGTACAAACAAGCCTTCCACGCACCCCTGGAGTTCAACGCGCCCTACGACGCGTTGATTTTCGAGCGGGCCGACATGGAAGCGCCGCTGCCCACGGCCAACGAGGCCATGGCGCTGTTGCATGATCGATTTGCCGGTGAATACCTGGCGCGTTTCTCGGAAAGCCGCGTGACCCACAAGGCGCGGCAAGTGCTGTGCCGGCTGTTGCCCCAGGGCGAGCCCAAGCGTGAAGTGGTGGCGCAGACGTTGCACCTGTCCCAGCGCACCTTGCAGCGGCGGCTACAAGAGGAGGGCACCAGCTTCCAGACCCTGCTCGACGACACCCGACGCGAACTCGCCGAGCAATACCTGGCACAGCCGAGCATGACCTTACTGGAAATCGCCTACCTGTTGGGTTTTGCCGACCCGAGCAACTTCTTCCGTGCGTTTCGTCGCTGGTTCGATGCCACGCCCGGTGAATACCGGACGCGGTTGTTGGAAACCTCGGTTGTCAGTGACGCCAAAAAGCCGGAATACACAGAACAAAGACCGTAATGATCTCCAGTCGACCGAGCAGCATGCCCAATGACAGGATCCATTTGGCCGCATCCGGCAGGCTGGCGAAGTTGCCCGCCGGGCCGATGGTTTCCCCCAGGCCCGGGCCGACACCGGACACCGTGCTGGCGGCGCCGGTCAAGGCGGTCATCCAGTCCAGGCCCAGCAGCGACAAAGCGAGGGCGATGGCGCAGATGGTGATGGCGAAGAAAAACGAAAACGTCAGGATCGAACGCACGATCTCTTCGTCCAGACGATGGCCGTTGTACTTTTGCTTGATCACCGCGCGCGGGTGAATCAGCTGGTTCAAGTTGGCCTTGAGCAGGATGTAGGCGACCTGGAAACGGAAGATCTTGATCCCGCCGGCTGTCGAGCCCGAGCAACCACCGATAAACCCCAGGTAGAAGAACAGCATCAGTGAGAAGTTGCCCCACAGGCTGTAGTCCCCCAACGCGAAACCGGTGGTGGTGACCACCGAGGTCACGTTCAACGCCACATGGCGCAGGGCATCGAGCCAATGCAGGTTGGTGGTCCACCAGTACCAGGTACCGAGCACCAACCAGGTCACGATCAGCAAACCGAGCAAGCCTTGTACCTGCTGATCCTTGATCAGTGCCTTGCGGTTGCCGCGCAACGTGGCCACATACAGGGTGAACGGCAGGCTGCCGAGAATCATCACCACCACCGCCACCCAGTGCACCGCCGGTTGTTTCCAATGGGCCAGGGACTCATCCGAGGTGGAGAAACCGCCGGTGGAAATCGCCGACATTGCGTGGTTGATTGCATCGAACAGGCCCATGCCCGCCCACCAGAACGCCAGGCTGCCAAGGATGGTGATGCCCACGTAGGCCGCCACGATCAGCCGCGCCACCATGTGCGAGCGGGGCATGACTTTTTCCGAGCGGTCCGAGGACTCGGTCTGGAACAGGCGCATGCCACCGATGCGCAGCAGCGGCAGGATCGCTACCGCCATGCCGATAAAACCGATACCACCGAGCCAGTGCAGCAGCGAGCGCCACATCAGGATGCCCGGCGACAGGGTGTCCAGGCCGCTCAACACCGTGGAGCCGGTGGCGGTGATGCCGGACATGCTTTCGAAGAACGAGTCGGTGTAGCTGATGTGCTGGGTCAACAGAAAGGGCAGCGCGGCGAAGACACACACCACCACCCAACTGCTGACGGTCAGCAGGTACATGTCCCGCGGGCGCAGGTGCACATGCTCGGGGCGACCGGGAATCACCAGGGCCAGGCCGGCGAGAAAGGTGATCATGCTGGCCCACAGGAACGAAGGCAGGTCGCTGGTGCGTTCGAAAATCACCAGTGTGGCCATGGGCACGACCATGGCGATCGCGAGGGTGATCAGGAAGATGCCGATGATGAAACCGATGATACGCAGGGTCGGCAACGCCATGAAATTCGCTCGAGGTAGGGCAGAGGCGCCATTCTACCTGGGGTGCGGGGCATGTAAACCGGGGTTTGAGGCAATGCAGTCAAATGTGGGAGGGGGCTTGCCTCCGATGGCGATGTGTCAGTAAACACCTGCTTCACTGACACACCGCTATCGGGAGCAAGCCCCCTCCCACCTGGATCAGAACTCGTGATCAGCGTTATCCGGGTTCAGGTCGCTGATACCCAGCTTGCCCGCTGCCGCTTCGATCGAGCCAGTCTGCTTGACCAATGCGGCGATGGCGTCGCGCACGATCTGGTTGCCCGCGTCATTGCCGGCCGCGATCAACTGGTCGTAGTGCTCACCCTTGTTGGCGTGGTCCACCATGACCTGGATCTTCGCTTCGGTCGCCGCCAGGTCCGCTTTCAAGGCGGTGTCGGCAGCCGGGTCGGCCTTGGCCACCAGGGACGACAGGCTGGCGCCGGTCATTTTGGTGCCGTCGACGCGGGTGTACTCGCCCAGGTAGACGTTGCGGATGCCCTTGGCGTCGTAGAAGTGCGAGTTGTGGGTGTTGTCGCTGAAGCAGTCCTGTTCGTCTTCCGGCGAGTTGGCTTCCAGGGACACCTTCATGCGCTCACCGGCCAGTTCGCCCAGGGACAGGCTGCCCATGCCGAACAACATTTTGCGCAGGCCGTCGGTGGCAGGTTCTGCCTCCAGGGTGGCGCGGTAGTTGTCTTCGACGTTGGGTTTCCAGTTGCCGACCATTTCTTCCAGATCGCTGACCAGCAGTTGGGTCACGGCACGCAGGTAAGTGCGGCGGCGCTCGTTGTGGCCACCGGTGGCACCGTCGCCCGTCAGGTAGTCCGACGCCGGACGGTTGCCGGCGCCTGGGCCGGTGCCGTTCAGGTCCTGGCCCCACAGCAGGAATTCGATGGCGTGGTAGCCGGTGGCGACGTTGGCTTCGGAACCGCCCAGCTCATTGAGGCTGGCGAGTTTTTCCGGCGTGATGTCCTTCACGTCGACCTTGTCTTCGCCGACCTGGATCTGGGTGTTGGCAATGATATTGGCGGTGGCGCCCGGGTTACCCAGGGCGTGCTCGTAGGACTTGTCGACGTAGTCGATCAGGCCTTCGTCCAGCGGCCATGCGTTCACCTGGCCTTCCCAGTCGTCGATGATGGTGTTGCCGAAGCGGAACACTTCGCTCTGCAGGTACGGGACGCGGGCCGCGATCCAGGCGGTACGTGCGGCTTTCAGGGTTTCGTCGTTCGGCTTGGCGAGGAACGCGTCGATCGCGGTCTGCAGGGTTTTCGCGGTGGACTCGGCATCGCTGTAGACCGCAAATACCATGTCTGCGTAATGCGCGACCACGGCCTTGGCGGCCGCTTCGTCGACCTGACCGGCAGGGGTGGCAGCCGCTGGAGCGGTAGTGCTGGCAGCCGGGGTCGGCGCCTGTGGCGCTGCGGCCTTGTCTTTACCTTCGCCACAGCCGGCGAGAGAAATGGCAATGGCCAGCAGACTGGCGGTGGCCAGGGGCATACGAATCATGGCGAACATCCTGCTTCGGTTGTTGATGGGGCGCGCGGGGGGAGCGCAAAAACTGCGACATAATGCGAAAGATTTGCATTTTGTGTAAAGGGTTATGCGCGGGAAATATTCAGTATCGTTTTGGCCGGTCAAAGAATGACGGCGTTGTTACGCTCCGACTGCTTCAGAAATGCCGCCAACTCCCTGGCCTGCAAGGGTTTGCTGTAGTGGTAACCCTGACCCTCATGGCAGCCCTCGGAGATGATATAGGCCTCCTGCTCAGCGGTTTCCACGCCTTCGGCGATCACCTGCATGCCCAGGCTTTTGCCCAGTTGGATGATCGCGCGCACGATGGTGGCATCGTCGTCATCGTCCAGCAGGTCCTGGACGAAGCTCTTGTCGATCTTGATCTTGTCCAGGGGCAGGCTTTTCAAGTAGCTGAGGGATGAGTAACCGGTGCCAAAGTCATCGATGGCAATCAACGCCCCGGAGCGACGCAGGCTCAGCAGATGCTGGGCTGCGGTGCTGATGTCTTCCATCAGGCCGGTTTCGGTGACTTCCAGTTCCAGGCTGCGCGGCGGCAGGCGGTAGATCTGCATCAGGTTATTGACCACCCGTGGCAGTTCGGTGTGGTGCAGTTGCACGGTGGACAAGTTGACCGCCATGCGCAGGTCGGTGAAGCCCAGGTCGTGCCATTCGCGCAATTGCCGGCAGGCCTGGTCCAGCACCCATTCGCCAATCGGAATAATGGTGCCGTTCTGCTCAGCGAGCGGGATAAACAGGTCCGGCGGTACCAGGCCATGCTCTGGATGCTGCCAGCGGATCAGCGCCTCCACACCGACCACGCGGTGATCGCGGTAGCTGATCTGCGGTTGGTACACCAGGTGGAACTGGTCGCGGCTGAGGGCTTCGCGCAGGTCTTTTTCCAGCTCGCGGCGGCGGCGCATTTCGCTGTCGACGCTGGCGATGTAGAACTGATAGCGGTTGCGCGAACGGGTCTTGGCCAGGGTCATGGTCTGTTCGGCTTTTTGCAGCAGCTTTTCGGTGCTGTCGCCGTCTTCCGGGAACAGGGTGATGCCGATGGTGGCGCGCAGGCGGATGCCTTCGTGGTCGAGAGCGAACTCCGCCTCCAGGTCGTCCAGAATGCTTTGTGCCAGTTCGGCGGCCTCGTAAGGCTGGTCGATATCGGCCTGTACCAGGGCGAACTGGTCGCCGCCCAATCGGGCGAGTGCGCCGAGGCGGCCGCTGTGGGCACGCAATCGGTCGGCCAAGGCCAGCAACAATTTGTCACCGGCCTGGTAGGTGAACTGTTCGTTGACGCTCTTGAAGTCATCCAGCCCCACGCACAATACCGCTACGCGCCGTTGTCGACGGCCGGCGTCGATGAGGATCTTGTCCAGTTGCTCCTGCAGTTTCTGGCGGTTCGGCAGGCCGGTCAGGAAGTCGTACTGGGCCATGCGCAACAGGCTGCTTTCGGCCTCATGACGCAAATGGGTGTTACGTTCGATGGATTCGAGCAATTGGTTGGCGGTGTTGATCCACAGCCCCAACTCGTTGCGCTCGTGGCCCTTGAGCTGCGGGATCTTGTGTTCGCTGGGCCGGTCCGGGTTGATCGACGTCAGGTGCTCGATAATCCGTGACAGCGGCTTGGTCAGCAGCCAGTGATAGACCAGGTCCAGCACCAGGCCCATGGCCAGGGCACGCAACACCCCGGAAATGAAGATGATCACCGAGTTGACGATAAAGCCCTGGCCATAAGTCGCGGTGTCGAGGGTGATGCTCAGGTCGCCGTAATACTCGCTGTAGGGGCCTTTGCCCACCAGCGCCGTGGTGAAGGTGCGTTCCCGGCCGAGAATCAGGTCAGTCAACCAGCGGCTGGGCGCTTGCTGCAAGGCACGGCTTTTTTCCGCCAGCATGGTTTCGTTGGGGTGGCCGATGGACGCCATGCGCACCGCGTCATCCTGGAACAGGCCCTCAATCACTTGCATGCCCATCTCGCGGTCCAGGCTGTAGACGGCCTGGGTCGAGGGGTCGCGAAACATGTCGAGGATGCGCTGGGCATCACCGGCTACGGCCTGGCGTGTCTTGTAGGCATCGAACACGATCTGCGCCACGCTCAGCACGACGCCCACGATCAATGCCGACAGCAGCACAACCCGTAGCAACTTCACCGACAAGCTGTTTTTGAGTTCCAGCTTCAAAGGGGCATTCCTTGTCTCATGCGGGTGGCCTTCAATATGCCATGAGTATTGGCAATCTGGGGTTGGCAGTCAAAGGGACATTGGGTCAGCCGCAAAAAGGTCATGAGACATGGAACCCTCTCCTTGGAAATGCCCACTCAGGGCGGGAGAGGAATGTGCCTTTCATTGAATATCGGAGTATTTACTTATGAGCGTAGCAATAGCCGCCGCAGCACTGGCACCCGTCGCCGCCGCCGTGGCCCCCGTGGTTCTATCCGTTGCAGGTCAGGCAGCAAAAGTGGCTACGGATGCCGCGAGGGACATGGTGGGCGGTGCAATCGATTTGGCAGGAAGCGGTGTCAGCAAACAACCGCAAATCCGGTTCTGACTGGGCGTATCTGTACGTTTCGATCCTATGTCATCAGGGGGGGCGGAGAGAGGCGCTCCCGCCACCCCTTGGTTTCTTCTTTAACTCAGTCAGTGCTTATTGCTTGAAGCTGATGGCTATTTTTCCTGCGCCTTTCTCCATGGGGAGCTCAATGGTTTTGCTTGGGGGCTCTTCCTCTTTGCCGGCAATCTGTTTAGCCAGGGCATCGGCAAAGGGTTGCAGCAGCGGCGCGACCGCTTTGACTATGTCGCCAACCACAGGAAGTCCTGTTTTCACCAGATCACCCACTACGGGAAGTTGTGCCAGTGCACCAATAGTCATTGTTATTTCTCCGACAGGTAAGAGACCTCAATTCGTCTCACTGAATACGTGGCAAATGACAATGGCTGAGTTCCTGAGCCTGAATGACTATATGTTGCGCAAAAAAACCGGCATTCCAGGCTGTCTGAAAACGCAGCCTGCGCCGGTCAAAAGCAAATGCCCCGACTTATCGGGGCATTTGCTTTTTAGGTTTCGGATAATGAAAAAGGGCTTTTCAGCCCATCAACCCCATCATCTTTTGCACACCCAGCACGTTTATGGCTCGTTTCAGGTCGTACGCCTGTATCGCAAGTGCCATTTCCGGTCGCCTTTGTTGAGCGCTTTAAGCGTGAGTACCGTGCCGTTGGGGCAGTGGTAGCTATCACTTTCCTCGTCGTAACTGAAAAGTGTGCGATCAAGATTTTGCGCTTCACCACCCTGGGTATTTACAGCTCGATTGGGCGGGACAAAGGGGGTGATACCAGCATCTTCACACGCCTGGAACTGGCCGCCATCGGCTCAAGCTGACGGTTATCAGTACCTTCCTGGGTTACTTCGTGATGCACGATCAGGCGGTGTTTCGCGTCGACCGCACTTTCGTCCAGTGAGACTGGAAACAGAGCGCCTTGAGTACGGTCTTCACCTTGGATATAGCGCATAAGAAAAATGCCCGTATCTTGCGATACGGGCATTTTCTTAAACCGGGCGGCAGATTGCTAGGTTTTCACACAGCCTGATTCGCCGGGCTTTTTTTACTGCAAGCGTTGCTTAGGCAGTGAAGGTCTTGCCTTCGAACTGCTCAGCCACGAACTTCCAGTTGACCAGGTTCCAGAACGCTTCCACATACTTTGGACGCACGTTGCGGTAGTCGATGTAGTAGGCGTGTTCCCAGACGTCGCAGGTCAGCAGCGGGGTGTCGCCGCTGGTCAGCGGGTTGCCGGCGCCGATGGTGCTGGCCAGGGCCAGGGAACCGTCAGCCTTTTTCACCAGCCAGCCCCAACCGGAGCCGAAGGTGCCGACGGAGGTCTTGGTGAACTCTTCCTTGAACTTGTCGAACGAACCGAACGCAGCGTTGATGGCTTCAGCCAGCGCGCCGGTGGGTTGGCCGCCAGCGTTTGGCGCCAGGCAGTTCCAGTAGAAGGTGTGGTTCCAGACCTGGGCAGCGTTGTTGAAGATACCGCCCGAAGAGGATTTGACGATCTCTTCCAGGGTCTTGCCTTCGAACTCGGTGCCTGGCACCAGGTTGTTCAGGTTCACGACATAGGTGTTGTGGTGCTTGTCGTGGTGGTATTCCAAGGTTTCCTTGGAGATGTGCGGCTGCAGGGCATCGTGTGCGTAGGGCAGCGGCGGCAATTCGAAAGCCATGATAAATCTCCTAATCAGGTCAGTTGCGGTGAGCGCAAGGCCGATCACGGGCGGCCAAACAAGCGCCGGGGAGTTTGTACTCTTTGCGGCGCAGGGTCAGGATCATAGCACCGGGGTTGTGGCAAAACCACGCAACAACTGTGTGGGATAGAGGTTCCAGAGCGTTTTGGAATATTCCTCAGGCACTGATCAATTGATAGGCCACGCTGAACATCATCACGGCCACCAACAGGTCCAGCAGGCGCCAGGTGGCCGGGCGTGCCAGCCAGGGGGCCAGCCACGCCGCGCCGAGCGCCAGGGTTGCGAACCACAGCAGCGACGCACTGGCCGCGCCGGCGACGTAGGCGCCGGGTTCGGTTTGTTGGGCGCCGAGCGAGCCGATCAGCAACACGGTGTCCAGGTACACGTGAGGGTTGAGCAGGGTGACGGCCAGCGCGCTCAGCAGCACCGCGCGCAGCGAGCGCACCTGCAGGTTGCCGCCCTGGTCCAGGCTCTGTTTCGAACAGGCCCGGCGGAGTGCGCAGGCCCCGTACCAGATCAGGAAAGCCGCGCCGCCCCAGCGTGCGATCGCCAGCAGTATCGGGCTCTGCGCCAGCACTGTCGCCAGGCCGAACACCCCGGCGGCCACCAGCAGCGCATCGCACACCACACACAGCGCTGCCACGGGTAAATGATGTTCACGGCGCAGGCTTTGCGCCAAGACAAAGGCATTCTGGGTGCCGATGGCCATGATCAGGCCGAGGGCGACCAGCAAACCATTCAGGTAGCTTTGCCACATAGGGTCTACTCCGCGTTTGCCGCCAGTTGCTGCAACACGTGCATGGCACGCTGGGCATCGGCACGGCCGACGAACAGGTGGTCGTGGTAATAGCCGGCAATCACGTTGCAACTGATGCCGGCCTTGCCCAAGGCACTGGCGAAGGCGGCGGTCAGGCCCACGGCCTCCAGGGCCGAGTGCACATTCAAGGTGATCCACGCGGCGACGTAGTCGAAGGCCAGCCCAGCCTGTTCCGCTTGTTGGCGTTCGACGATCAGGGTCAGGCCTTCTTGTTCGCGGAAGCTGCCGATCACCTCGCAATCGGCAGGGATTCGCTGATCGGGCAGGGTGCAGAATACGTAGTCGCCGTCATTCAGATGAGGACTCATGCTGCGCAGCAGGGTAGCCAGGGCGGTTTCGCCAGCCATGGGAGGTTCCTTATAAAGAGAGAAGCGATGCTGGCTATTCTCATGGCGCAGGCTGTATAAGAAAAACCAATATTGCTGATCGCTCATTAGAGAAACTGATGTTCGACTATAAATTGCTTTCCGCTCTGGCGGCGGTGGTGGAGCAGGCGGGCTTCGAGCGCGCCGCCCAGGTGCTGGGGTTGTCGCAGTCGGCGATCTCCCAGCGCATCAAGTTGCTGGAGGCGCGTATCGGCCAGCCGGTACTGGTGCGGGCCACGCCGCCGACACCCACCGATATCGGCCGTAGCCTGCTCAACCATGTGCAACAGGTGCGCCTGCTGGAGCGCGACCTGCAAAGCCAGGTGCCGTCCCTGGATGAGGAAGGCATGCCCGAGCGCCTGCGTATCGCGTTGAACGCCGACAGCCTCGCCACCTGGTGGGCCGAGGCCGTCAGTGGTTTTTGCGCCGAACAGCATCTGCTGTTGGATCTGGTGGTGGAGGACCAGACCGTAGGCCTCAAGCGCATGCGCGCCGGTGAAGTGGCGGCCTGTATCTGCGCCAGCGAGCGCCCGGTGGCCGGGGCACGCAGCCTGCTGCTGGGGGCCATGCGTTATCGCGCGTTGGCCAGCCCGGCCTTTATTGCCCGGCACTTTCCCGACGGCGTGCGCGCCGACCAACTGGCACGCACCCCGGCATTGGTTTTTGGCCCGGATGATTTCCTGCAACACCGCTACCTGGCATCCCTCGGCGTGGATGGCGGCTTCGAACACCATTTATGCCCATCGTCCGAAGGCTTTATTCGCCTGACCGAAGCGGGCCTGGGTTGGGGGCTGGTGCCGGAATTGCAGGTGCGCGACCAACTGCAAAAGGGCCTGTTGGTCGAGTTATTGCCAGATAAGCCCATCGATGTGCCGTTGTACTGGCATCATTGGCGCAGTGGCGGGCAACTGCTGGGCTTGTTGACCGACCATCTGGCCCAGGCATGCGGGCAGTGGTTGGTGCCGTTGGAGTGATGGCGTGCGTCAAGGCAACAGCGATGAAAAACGAAAGCACACGGGGTAATACATGAAGATTCTGGTCACCGGCGCAAGCGGCTTCATCGGCGGGCGCTTTGCGCGTTTCGCCCTGGAGCAGGGCCTGGACGTGCGGGTCAACGGGCGACGTGCCGAAGGTGTGGAACACCTGGTCAGGCGCGGCGCCGAGTTTATCCAGGGTGATTTGAATGACGCCGACCTGGTGCGCGATCTCTGCCGCGATGTCGAAGCCGTGGTGCATTGCGCCGGCGCCGTCGGGCTGTGGGGCAAGTATCAGGACTTTCATCAGGGCAATGTGCTGGTCACCGAAAATGTCGTCGAGGCCTGCCTCAAGGAGCGCGTGGGCCGTTTGGTGCACCTGTCGTCGCCGTCGATCTATTTCGATGGGCGCGATCACCTGGGGCTGACTGAAGAGCAAGTGCCCAAGCGCTTCAGGCACCCCTATGCCGCCACCAAGTACCTGGCCGAACAGAAGGTGTTCGGTGCCCAGGAGTTCGGCCTCGAAGTCGTGGCCCTGCGTCCGCGCTTCGTCACGGGCGCCGGTGACATGAGTATCTTCCCGCGCCTGCTGAAAATGCAGCGCAAGAATCGCCTGGCCATCGTCGGCGATGGTCTGAATAAGGTCGACTTCACCAGCGTGCACAACCTCAACGAAGCGCTGCTCAGCAGTTTGCTCGCCACGGGCTCGGCGCTGGGCAGGGCCTACAACATCAGCAACGGTGCGCCAGTGCCGGTGTGGGATGTGGTGAACTACGTGATGCGCCAAATGGAGTTGCCGCAGGTGACGCGGTATCGGTCCTACGGTTTGTCCTACAGCGTGGCAGCACTCAACGAAGCGTTTTGCGCGATGTGGCCCGGTCGTCCCGAGCCGGCGTTGTCGCGCCTGGGCATGCAAGTGATGAACAAAGATTTCACCCTCGACATCAGCCGCGCCAGGCATTATCTGGACTACGAGCCCAAGGTCAGCCTGTGGACCGCCCTCGACGAGTTTTGCAGTTGGTGGAAGGCCCAGGACCCTGGGTTGAAGTAAGCACACAACAGGCAACACTTCGGGAACCGAATTCGGCGTTCCGGGTCGATCAGGGCGTCGGGAACGCGGTTTATACTCCCGTCGCTCGCCACCTCACCGATTCAGGGTTGATACATGCGCAACGATGCTAAAGACGATTTCGACAACGTTCCCAGCCTGCGGGCGGATGTCGGGGATGACGATGACTTCGAACCTACCCCGGCCACCTCAGTGCGTTCGCGTAACCCCAAGGTGGTCAAGGTCAAGAGCGCCAGCACCGGCCCGTTGTGGGCCTTGATCGGCGCGCTGCTGATCGCCTTTGCGGGCCTGGCCTGGTGGAGCTTCCAGCAGATCTCCCTGATGGGCCAGCAGTTGGTGGCCACCCAGGAGAGCTTTGCGCGCATCAGCGAAGAAGCGGCGGGGCGCCTGCAGGATATTTCCGGCAAGGTGGTGGCCAGCGAGGCCAGCGTCAACAACGGCAGCGAAGCGCTGAAACTGCAGATCAAGCAGCTTGAAAGCCAGTTGCTGGAGCAGGGTAAACAGCAGATCGGCGTGGCCGGCCAGGCCACCGAGCTGGACAAGCGCCTGGCGCAAATGACCGCCAGCACCACCGACCTGTCCAACGCCAACAGCAAGCTGCAAGGCCAGGTCCAGGCGTTGACCGACGCCGTGGCGACCCTCAAGGCGGCGCAGGTTGACGCCGGCAAGCGCGATACTGAGATCAAGGAACTGGCCGCTGACGTGGCCGCCTTGAAGAAACAGGGCAACCCCAGCGCCGCCATCGCCCGGATCGAACAGGACCTCGTGGTGCTCAAGAGCGCCCAGGACAACGCGTCGGCCAACAGTGATGCGCCTACCAACAAGGAGTTCGACGTGTTCCGCATCCAGACCACGCGTAATATCACCACCTTGCAGAGCCAGGTGCAGAACCTCAACCAACAACTTAACGCGCCGGCGAGAGTTACCCCGCTCGGGCAATGAGGTCTCTTGTAGAAATGTCACCACACGGTGACATTTCCCATCCCCTTCGTTACTTGCTCCCAGTGCGCCCTTGTTTAGACTCCGGTTATCCCACAAACAATAATAAGGGCCACCCATGACCACCCAACCACTGCCTGCCAGCAGTTGGCTGAACGCGCTTGCCCATCACGCCTGGCTCGCTGCCGAAGGCCAGCGCCTGCTGGCGTTTGCCAAGGCGTCTCGACTGCCCGATGGCTTTGGCAACCTGGACGACAAAGGCCGGCTGCCGGCCGATGCCCGCGCTGAAACCATGAACACCGCCCGCATGACTCACAGTTTCGCCATGGCCCACGCCATGGGGTTGCCTGGCTATGCCGAACTGATTGAACACGGGGTTGCCTCCCTCAACGGCCCGTTGCGCGACAGTGAGCATGGCGGCTGGTTCGCCGCACCCCACGCCGTCGACGGCAACCGTGGCAAGGCCGCGTACCTGCACGCCTTCGTGGCCCTGGCCGCCAGCTCTGCAGTGGTGGCGGGCGCTCCCGGCGCGCAACACTTGCTGAATGACGCCATCCATATCATCGACCAGTTCTTCTGGAGTGAAGAGGAGGGCGTGATGCTCGAGTCCTTTGCCCAGGACTGGAGCGGCGTCGAAGCCTATCGCGGCGCCAACAGCAACATGCACGCCACCGAAGCCTTCCTCGCCCTGGCCGATGTGACCGGCGATACAGGTTGGTTGGACCGTGCGCTGCGGATCGTCGAGCGCGTGATCCATACCCATGCCGCCGTCAACCAGTTCATGGTGATCGAGCATTTCGATACAGGCTGGCAACCCTTGCTCGGTTACAACGAAGACAATCCCGCCGATGGCTTCCGCCCCTACGGCATTACCCCCGGCCATGGCTTCGAGTGGGCGCGGCTGGTGCTGCACCTTGAGGCCGCGCGTCTGCAAGCCGGGCTCGCCACACCCGAGTGGCTGGTGACCGACGCCAAAGGCCTGTTCGCCAGTGCCTGCGAGTACGCCTGGGCGGTGGATGGTGCCCCCGGCATCGTCTACACCCTCGACTGGAACCACCGCCCGGTGGTGCGCGAGCGCCTGCACTGGACCCACGCCGAAGCCAGCGCTGCTGCCCAGGCCCTGCTCAAACGCACCGGCCAATCGCATTACGAAACCTGGTACCGGCGCTTCTGGGAATTCTGCGAAACCCACTTCATCGACCGCATCAACGGCAGCTGGCATCACGAACTCAGCCCGCATAACCAACCCAGCAGCAGAATATGGGGCGGCAAGCCGGACCTGTACCATGCCTGGCAAGCGGTAGTGCTGCCTGCACTGCCCTTGGCACCCAGCATGGCCAGTGCCATCGGGGCTGGGCACTATGTCACCAACTGGTGACATTTGTGCATCCCTTTGTTACCTGCGCCTCAAAAAACCCTGTTTAAACTCCGTGCAGCGCAAGCCTAAGACTTGCATGCATAACAACAAGAAAAGGTACTCAGATGAACGCGATTAATCGCCTCGCCGTCGCTATTTCCATTGCCTCGTTGTTTCCCCTCAGTGCATTTGCCGCCGACTCGAAAGGGACGGTTGAAGTTGTGCATTGGTGGACCTCGGGTGGTGAGAAGGCGGCTGTAGATGTCCTGAAGGCCCAAGTTGAAAAAGACGGCTTCACCTGGAAAGACGGTGCCGTCGCAGGTGGCGGTGGCGCCACGGCCATGACCGTGCTGAAAAGCCGCGCAGTCGCCGGCAACCCGCCAGGCGTTGCCCAGATCAAAGGCCCCGACATACAGGAATGGGCGTCCACCGGCCTGCTCGACACCGACGTGCTCAAGGACGTCGCCAAAGAAGAAAAGTGGTACTCCCTGCTCGACAAGAAAGTCTCCGATACCGTGAAGTACGACGGTGACTACGTTGCCGTACCGGTCAACATCCACCGCGTGAACTGGCTGTGGATCAACCCGGAAGTCTTCAAGAAAGCCGGTATCACCAAGAACCCGACCACCCTCGAAGAATTCTACGCCGCTGGCGACAAGCTGAAGAAAGCCGGCTTCATTCCGCTCGCCCATGGTGGCCAGCCTTGGCAGGACAGCACCGTGTTCGAGGCGGTGGTGCTTTCTGTGATGGGCGCCGATGGCTACAAGAAAGCCCTGGTCGACCTGGATAACGCTGCACTGACCGGCCCGGAAATGGTCAAGGCCCTGACCGAGCTGAAAAAAGTCGCGACCTACATGGACGTCGACGGCAAAGGCCAGGACTGGAACCTCGAAGCAGGCAAGGTCATCAACGGCAAGGCCGGCATGCAGATCATGGGTGACTGGGCCAAGTCCGAATGGACCGCCGCCAAGAAGGTCGCCGGCAAAGACTATGAGTGCGTAGCCTTCCCGGGTACCGACAAAGCCTTCACCTACAACATCGACTCCCTGGCGGTGTTCAAGCAGAAAGACAAAGGCACTGCGGCGGGTCAGCAGGACATTGCCAGAGTCGTGCTGGGTGAAAACTTCCAGAAAGTGTTCAGCATCAACAAGGGTTCGATCCCTGTGCGTAACGACATGCTGAACAAAATGGACTCGTACGGCTTCGACTCCTGCGCCCAGACCGCTGCCAAGGACTTCCTGGCAGACGCCAAGACCGGCGGCCTGCAGCCAAGCATGGCGCACAACATGGCCACGACCCTGGCGGTGCAAGGTGCATTCTTTGACGTTGTGACCAACTACATCAACGACCCGAAAGCCGACCCGGCCGACACCGCCAAGAAACTCGGCGCTGCGATCAAGTCCGCCAAGTAACGGTTGACCTTATGGGGGGGACTCCCTTGCCCCCCATAAGGCGTGTTCCTGTAGTCCTTTTTCCCTGTACTGGATTTTCCCATGAGTTCTGTTGCTGTGTTCAGCAAAGCCTCGCCGTTCGATGCACTGCAGCGCTGGCTACCCAAACTGGTGCTGGCGCCCAGCATGTTCATCGTGTTGGTGGGCTTCTACGGCTACATCCTGTGGACGTTTGTACTCTCGTTCACCAATTCCACGTTCCTGCCAAGCTACAAATGGGCGGGCCTTGCGCAATACGCGCGGTTGTTCGACAACGACCGCTGGTGGGTGGCGAGCAAGAACCTGGCGGTGTTTGGCGGGATGTTCATCGGCATCACCCTGGTTATCGGGGTGACCCTGGCGATCTTCCTCGACCAGAAAATCCGTCGTGAAGGTTTTATCCGCACCATTTACCTGTACCCGATGGCGCTCTCGATGATCGTCACCGGTACGGCCTGGAAATGGCTGCTCAACCCGGGCATGGGCCTGGACAAACTCCTGCGTGACTGGGGCTGGGAAGGCTTCCGTCTCGACTGGCTGATCGACCCGGACCGCGTGGTCTACTGCCTGGTGATCGCCGCTGTATGGCAAGCCTCGGGCTTTATCATGGCGATGTTCCTCGCCGGCCTGCGTGGCGTCGATCAGTCGATTATCCGTGCCGCCCAGATCGACGGCGCGAGCCTGCCACGCATCTACTGGAGCGTGGTGCTGCCCAGCCTGCGTCCGGTGTTCTTCAGTGCGGTGATGATCCTGGCGCACATTGCGATCAAGAGCTTCGACCTGGTGGCGGCAATGACTGCCGGCGGCCCGGGCTATTCGTCCGACCTGCCTGCCATGTTCATGTACTCGTTCACCTTCAGCCGTGGCCAGATGGGCATGGGTTCGGCCAGTGCGATCCTGATGCTCGGTGCGATCCTGGCGATCATCGTGCCTTACCTCTACTCCGAGCTGAGGACCAAACGTCATGACTAGTCTCGCCTCCAAATCACCTGTCAGCCTGAGTCGCATCGCGATCTACGCGGTGCTGATCCTCGCCGTGCTGCTGTACCTGGTGCCGCTGGTGGTGATGCTGCTGACCAGCTTCAAAACCCCGGAAGACATCAGCACCGGCAACCTGCTGAGCTGGCCGACCGTGGTCTCCGGCATCGGCTGGGTCAAGGCCTGGGCCACTGTGGACGGTTACTTCTGGAACTCGATCAAGATCACCGTTCCGGCCGTACTGATCTCCACCGCCATCGGTGCGTTGAACGGCTATGTGCTGTCGTTCTGGCGCTTCAAAGGCTCGCAGTTGTTCTTCGGCTTGCTGCTGTTCGGTTGCTTCCTGCCGTTCCAGACCGTGCTGCTGCCGGCGTCGTTCACCCTCGGCAAGATGGGCCTGGCCAGCACCACCACCGGCCTGGTGTTTGTGCACGTGGTCTATGGCCTGGCGTTCACCACGCTGTTTTTCCGTAACTACTACGTGAGCATCCCGGACGCGCTGATCAAGGCGGCACGCCTGGACGGTGCGGGATTCTTCACCATCTTCCGTCAGATCATTCTGCCGATGTCGACCCCGATCATCATGGTCTGCCTGATCTGGCAGTTCACCCAGATCTGGAACGACTTCCTGTTCGGCGTGGTGTTCTCCAGTGGCGATTCCCAGCCCATCACGGTGGCGCTGAACAACCTGGTCAACACCAGCACCGGGGCCAAGGAATATAACGTGGATATGGCGGCGGCGATGATCGCCGGGCTGCCGACCCTGCTGGTCTATGTGATCGCAGGCAAGTATTTCGTGCGCGGCCTCACGGCCGGCGCGGTCAAGGGGTAATCATGGCTACGCTTGAACTTCGCAATGTAAACAAGACCTATGGCGCCGGCCTGCCCGACACCTTGAAGAACATCGAACTGTCGATCAAGGAAGGCGAGTTCCTGATCCTGGTCGGCCCTTCAGGGTGCGGCAAATCCACGCTGATGAACTGCATCGCCGGCCTAGAGACCATCACCGGCGGCGCGATCATGATCGGCGACCAGGACGTGAGCGGCATGAGCCCCAAGGACCGGGACATCGCCATGGTGTTCCAGTCCTACGCGCTGTACCCGACCATGAGCGTGCGCGAGAACATCGAGTTCGGCCTCAAGATCCGCAAGATGGCCCAGGCGGATATCGACGCCGAAGTGGCGCGGGTTGCAAAACTGCTGCAGATCGAACACCTGCTCAACCGCAAGCCGGGCCAGCTCTCCGGCGGCCAGCAACAGCGCGTGGCCATGGGCCGTGCCCTGGCGCGTCGGCCGAAGATCTACCTGTTTGACGAGCCGCTGTCCAACCTCGACGCCAAGCTGCGCGTCGAGATGCGTACCGAAATGAAGCTGATGCACCAGCGCCTCAAGACCACCACGGTCTACGTGACCCACGACCAGATCGAAGCGATGACCCTGGGCGACAAAGTGGCGGTGATGAAGGACGGCATCATCCAACAATTTGGCACGCCGAAAGAAATTTACAACGACCCGGCCAACCTGTTTGTGGCAAGCTTTATCGGTTCACCTCCGATGAACTTCGTTCCTATGCGCCTAAAACGCAAGGAAGGTCGTTTGGTCGCGCTGCTCGACAGCGGCCAGGCCCGTTGCGAATTGCCATTAGGCATGAACGACGCAGGTCTGGAGGACCGTGATGTGATTCTGGGCCTGCGCCCGGAGCAGATCGTGTTGGCGGCGGGTGAGGGCAACGGCTCGTCGAGCATTCGCGCTGAAGTCCAGGTCACCGAACCGACCGGTCCGGACACCTTGGTGTTCGTGCAGCTCAATGACACCAAGGTCTGCTGCCGTTTGGCGCCGGATGTGGCGCCCCAGGTCGGCGAGACCCTGACCCTGCAATTTGATCCGGCCAAGGTATTGCTGTTCGACGCCAACACTGGCGAACGCCTAGGCACTGCTTCTTCATTGCCCGCACAGGGGCATGCCGACAACGTGGCCCAATTCAAAGGCCGCTGAAGCAGCTAAGTTGTTGTTTCAAATAAAAAAGTAACCCGCGTTAGATAAAAACAGTTTAATAACAATAAAGACGAGGATGTAGGGATGAAAAAGCAACACAACAACACTCGGCTGATCTGCCAAATGTCAGCTGCAGCAGCCCTGGTTTTGTCCGCCAATGCGATGGCGGCCGATGCATTCAGTGCTGATTCGAAGTGGATGACCGGCGATTGGGGTGGTGAGCGTACCAAGCTGATCGAGCAAGGTATCGACATCAAGGCTGACTACGTTGGGGAGATGGGCTACAACGCCAAGGGCGGTTACAACCACGACAAGACCGGTCGCTACTCTGACCAGTTCGGTCTCGGCGTGGCACTCGACCTGCAAAAACTGTGGGGCTGGGATAACACCCAGGCCAAGATCCAGTTGACCAACCGTAATGGCCAGAACATCTCCAACGACCGCATCGGCGATCCGCGTGCCGGCACCTTGAGCTCGTCTCAAGAAGTGTACGGCCGTGGCCATATGGTGCGTCTGACCCAGTTCTGGATCCAGCACCAGATGTTCGATAACAAGTTGGACGTGAAGCTTGGTTACTTCGGCGAAGGCGAAGACTTCAACACCTTCCCGTGCGACTTCCAGAACCTGTCGTTCTGCGGTTCGCAAGTGGGTAACTACGTCAACACCTGGTACAACTGGCCGGTCAGTCAGGCCGCGATCCGTGTGAAGTACAACATCACGCCTGAGCTGTATGCGCAGATCGGCGCGTACAACCAGAACCCCTCGCAGCTCGAACACGGTAATGGCTTCAAGCTCAGCGGCAGCGGTACCAAGGGCACCGTGATCCCAGTGGAATTGGTCTGGTCGCCGAAGGTTAACAACCTGCCGGGCGAATACCGTGTGGGTTACTACAAGAGCGCGGCTGATGCCTCTGACGTCCGTGAAGACATCAACGGCAATGATGCTGCGACCACCCGCGCCGCCTACCGTACCCGCAGCAGCAAGAAAGGCTACTGGTTCGTTGCTCAACAGCAACTCACCACCCATAACGGCGATGCCTCCCGCGGCCTGAACATCGCGGCCAACGCCACCTTCCACGATAAGGAAACCAACCTGGTCGACAACTATCAGTCGCTCATGCTGGTGTACAAAGGCCCATTCGACGCGCGTCCGAAAGATGACGTCGGCATTGGTGTCGCGCGCCTGCACGTCAACGATGACGTGAAGAAAAACTCTGAACTGCTCAACGCCGCCAATGGTGTGAGCGACTATGACAATCCTCTCTACACGCCGATCCGTGAGACCGAGTACAACGTTGAACTCAACTACGGCTTCCACGTCACCAACTGGCTGACCGTGCGTCCTAACCTGCAATACGTTGTCCAGCCTGGCGGCGTGGACAAAGTCGACAACGCGTTGGTGGCGGGCCTGAAAATTCAGTCTACGTTCTAACGCTGTTGCGATAAGCTCCTTCTCTCTGTGCGCATTTTGCGGGTAGCCATGGCTACCCGCTTTTTTTGGGTCGCACTGTGAAGACAATCAGGACCGTGGCACATGCATGAGCAACCGCTGCAACGCTTTTTCAAATCCCTGCGCGAGCGTCCGGTGTTCGCCTGGGAGCGTTTTCAGATGCGTGATGTGTTGGTGATCGATCATCCGCTGTGCCAGGCGGTGTTCAGTCGCCAGGGCGCGCAATTGCTGCACTTTCAGCCTACCGGCCAGAAACCGTGGTTGTGGTGTGCCGCCAAGTGGCCGCAAGTCGGCGCCATCCGTGGAGGCGTGCCGGTGTGCTGGCCGTGGTATGGCCGTCACCCGAGTGAAAATGCCTGGCCATCCCATGGCTGGGCGCGCTTGATCGACTGGAAATTGCTCGACAGCAGCACTGACGACGACGGTGTGCGCCTGCACTGGCAATTGCAGCTGTGCGACTGGCAGGTCGACCTGCACGCGCACCTGGGCGAAACCTTGGAGCTGCGCCTGAGCACCGAGCATCAGGATGAGTTGCCGTGCCAACTGAGCCATGCATTGCACGCTTACTGGCGTATTGGTCATGTTGATGAGATAGCGCTGTCTGGACTCGACGGTGCGCAAGGTTACGACCAGCTCAACCGCCAGGTCTGCCAGCAGGAGGGTGAGTTGCGGGTAGAAGGCGGTTGCCAGCGGGTGTTCCAGCACGAAGGCGAATTGCAACTCAAGGACCACGCCTGGCAGCGCGAACTGTGCATCGACACCGGCGACAGCGCCGACACGGTGGTGTGGCATCCGGGCAGCCGACCGCTGTTGGGCGTGAGCTTCAACGAGGCGTCGGGGTTTGTGTGCGTGGAGTCGGCGATGGCCGGGGCGAGCCTGGCGCCGGGGGAGAGGGCGCATTTGAGTTTGCAGGCCAGGGCTGGGGTTTAGCTGTGTTGCTGGTGGCCTCATCGGGGGCAAGCCCCCTCCCACATTTTGAATGTATTCACAGGTCGAAGTGTGGGAGGGGGCTTGCCCCCGATGAGGCCAGTACAGCCAACACAAAGGCAGGCCTAGTTGAACTCATCCCCCACCGGATACCGGCTGTCATTCAAACTCTCTTTGATCTTGCGCAAATGCGGCTGGAAATCCACCCCGCGACGCAAGGTCATGCCGGTGGCCAATACGTCCAGCACCGTCAACTGGATGATCCGCGAGGTCATCGGCATGTAGATGTCGGTGTCTTCGGGCAGTGGAATGTTCAGGCTCACCGTACTGGCCTTGGCCAGCGGCGAGTTTTCGGCGGTCACGCCCAACACTGAAGCGCCGTTTCCACGGGCGATGCGCGCCACTTCCACCAGTTCACGGGTACGCCCGGTGTAGGAAATGATCACGAACAACTCGCCGGTGTGTGCCACCGAGGCGATCATGCGCTGCATCAGCACGTCGGCATGGGCGGTGACCGCCAGGTTGAAGCGGAAGAACTTGTGCAGCGCATCCATCGCCACCGGGGCCGAAGCGCCCAGGCCGAAGAAGTGGATCTGCCGCGCCTGGATCAACAGGTCCACGGCCTTGCTGATCAGGGCCGGGTCCAGGGCCTGGCAGGCGCTGTCGAGCGACGCGATGGCGCTGCCAAAGATCTTCTGGGTGTAGGCCTCGGGGTTATCATCGGCTTCCACTGCGCGGCTGACATACGCCGCGCCGCTGGCCAGGCTTTGCGCCAGCTGCAATTTCAGTTCAGGGTAGCCGCTCACGCCGAACGAACGGCAGAAACGGTTGACCGTCGGTTCACTGACCGAGGCGGCCTGGGCAAGGGCGGCGATGGAGAAGCGGGTCGCCTGCTGCGGGTTGAGCAGGATGACCTCGGCAACTTTTTTCTCGGCCTTGTTCAATTCTTCGAGGCGGTTCTGGATCTGTTCCAGAAGATTTCGCACGCGGTCCATTCAGTCTTTCCTTCGGGCGACGATGCAAATTAGGGTGGCAACCAATCGACGAGTGGCCTTTTGCGGTGGCCTATCCTACTGAGGGTAGCTGAACACCACCACTCGGAATGCGTATTTCGGGAAAATGTTATGGTTATTACTACATTTTTCCTTGAGTGATGCCTTGAAAAAAGGTATTTGTAGCTTAACTTGATAAAAGAACAAACATCATGCCTTCGATAACCGTAGAACCCTGCACCTTTGCCCTGTTTGGCGCCTTGGGTGATCTGGCGCTGCGCAAGTTATTTCCTGCCCTCTATCAACTCGATGGCGCCGCGCTCCTGCACGACGACACGCGCATCCTGGCCCTGGCCCGCGAAGCCGGTTCCGAGCAACAGCACCTGGCGCACATTGAAAAAGAACTGCGTAAATACGTCGGCAAGGAACTGGACGAAACCATCGCCCAGCGTTTCCTGGCGCGCCTGACCTATGTTCACGTCGACTTCATGAAAGCCGATGACTACGTGGCCCTGGCGGAAGTCGCCGGCACCGAACAACGCTTGATCGCCTACTTCGCCACACCGGCGGCGGTGTACGGCGCTATCTGCGAGAACCTGTCCAAGGTCGGCCTGGCGGACAACACCCGCGTGGTGCTGGAGAAACCGATTGGTTCGGACCTGGAGTCCTCGCGCAAGGTCAACGACGCCGTGGCCCAGTTCTTCCCGGAGAACCGCACCTACCGCATCGACCACTACCTGGGCAAAGAGACCGTCCAGAACCTGATCGCCCTGCGTTTCGCCAACAGCCTTTTCGAAACCCAGTGGAACCAGAATTACATCTCTCACGTGGAAATCACCGTGGCCGAGCAGGTCGGTATCGAAGGCCGTTGGGGCTACTTCGACAAGGCCGGCCAGCTGCGCGACATGATCCAGAACCACTTGCTGCAGCTGCTGTGCCTGATCGCCATGGACCCGCCGGCGGACCTGTCCGCCGACAGCATCCGTGACGAGAAGGTCAAGGTGCTCAAGGCCCTGGCGCCGATCAGCCCGGACGGCCTGACCACCCAGGTGGTGCGCGGCCAGTACATCGCCGGCTACAGCGCCGGCAAGCCGGTGCCGGGGTACCTGGAAGAAGAGAACTCCAACACCCAGAGCGACACCGAGACCTTCGTTGCCCTGCGTGCCGATATCCGCAACTGGCGTTGGGCGGGGGTGCCGTTCTACCTGCGCACCGGCAAGCGCATGCCGCAGAAGCTGTCGCAGATCGTCATCCACTTCAAGGAACCGTCCCACTACATCTTTGCCCCCGAGCAGCGCCTGCAGATCAGCAACAAACTGATCATCCGCCTGCAACCGGACGAGGGCATTTCCTTGCGAGTGATGACCAAGGAGCAGGGCCTGGACAAGGGCATGCAACTGCGCAGCGGCCCGTTGCAATTGAATTTTTCCGACACCTACCGCAGCGCCCGTATCCCGGATGCCTACGAGCGGTTGTTGCTGGAAGTGATGCGCGGCAATCAGAACCTGTTTGTTCGCAAAGATGAAATCGAAGCCGCGTGGAAGTGGTGTGACCAGCTGATCGCCGGGTGGAAAAAATCCGGTGATGCGCCCAAGCCGTACGCGGCCGGGTCCTGGGGGCCGATGAGCTCGATTGCACTGATCACGCGGGATGGGAGGTCGTGGTATGGCGATATCTGATTTGAAACTGCCCCAGGGCGTAAACCCTCACGAGTACCGCACCCCGGTGCTGTTGGCGGAAGGCCTGGCCAATGACGTGGCCGAGCAACTGCGCACGGCCATCAGTGCCAGTGGCGAAGCGACCCTGGTGGTGTCCGGTGGCCGCAGCCCCGTGGCGTTTTTCCAGCACCTGGCCAAGCAGGGCCTGGACTGGTCCAAGGTCACCATCACCCTGGCCGACGAGCGCTGGGTGCCGGTGGAACATGCCGACAGCAATGCCGGCCTGTTGAAGCAGCACCTGCTGCAAGGCCCGGCGGCCAAGGCCAGGTTCTTGAGCCTGTACAGCGCCGCGGCCAATCTTGAAGACGCAGCCGAGCAGGCCGATCGCCTGCTGGCCGAATTGCCAGCCATTGACGTGCTGGTGCTGGGCATGGGCGATGACGGCCACACCGCATCGCTGTTCCCCGACAGTCCCAACCTGGGCGAAGCGTTGAAGGCCGACGGTACCCGCCGTTGCTGGCCGATGCTGGCGCCGACCGTGCCGCACCAGCGCCTGACCATGAGTCGCGCGCTGCTGGCCACGGCGAACTACACCGTACTGTCGATTTCCGGCAGTTCGAAATTGACCACCTTGAGCGCCGCGCTGGCCAGCGATGACGTCGCTGCCATGCCGATTCGCGCGTTTCTGCAACCTACATTAGAGATTTACTGGTGCCCATGAGCCAAGGATCAGCCGCTATGAAAAGCCCTCAACCGACCGTGTCCATGGCGGATAAAGTTGCCTTGATCGACAGCCTCTGCGCCAAGGCGCGGATCCTGCCGGTGATCACCATTGCCCGCGAACAGGACATCCTGCCGCTGGCCGATGCCCTGGCAGCCGGCGGTTTGACCGCACTGGAAGTGACCCTGCGTTCGGAGTTCGGCCTCAAGGCCATTCAGGTACTGCGCGAACAACGCCCTGAACTGTGCACCGGTGCCGGCACCGTGCTGGACCGTCACATGCTCGAAGCAGCCGAAGTGGCCGGCTCGCAATTCATCGTCACCCCCGGCATCACCCGCGACTTGCTGGAAGCTTCGGTACACAGCCCGATCCCGCTGCTGCCGGGCATCAGCAATGCCTCCGGCATCATGGAAGGCTATGGCCTGGGTTATCGCCGCTTCAAGCTGTTCCCGGCGGAAGTCAGCGGCGGCGTGGCGGCGATCAAGGCCTTGGGCGGGCCGTTCGGCGAAGTGAAATTCTGCCCGACCGGCGGCGTGGGCCCGGCCAACATCAAAAACTACATGGCGTTGAAAAACGTGATGTGCGTGGGCGGTAGCTGGATGCTCGACCCGGAATGGGTCAAGAACGGCGACTGGGCGCGTATCCAGGAAGTTACCGCGCAGGCGCTGGCCCTGCTGGATTGATCTGCTTTTACTGAATCGTTGTTGCTGTGCTTGACGGCATTTTTGCGGTGCACTTGGTCGGTGTACCGCTTTTTTTTGTCTGTAGAAAAGGCGCTTAGCCGACGCTCAACTCGGTGATGGCTTTGATCAGCACGGCGATCTCGGTTGCCGACGTCACCAGCCCCGGCGTCACCCGGATACAGGTGCCGAACGACGCACCGGTTCGAGTAGTGACAAACAGGTTGTAGTCCTTGAGCAGTCTATCGACCATCGCCTGCTGATCCCGCCCGCTGAACTTGAACGCCGTAATCCCGCAATACACCCTCGGATCATCCGGCGTCAGCACCTCGATCCCCGGCAATGCCCGCACCTGGCTGACCCACAGGTCCCGCAGGTAATTCACCCGTGCGCCTTTTGCCGCCGAGCCACCTAATTGGCGATGCTCTTCAAACACCAGCGGCAAGGTCATCAGCGCCGGAAAGTTCGGCGTGCTGTAGGACGTACGCGCACGCACATCGGTGGCGGGGTAGTGAAACTCACCCATGTCCGGGTCGATATCGGCCAGGCGCTCCGGGGCGATGTACAGGAAGCCCAGGGTCAGTGGCGCGCCGATCCATTTGTGCAGGTTGAAGCCGGCAAACTGAATGCCCAGCTCGGCCAGATTGAACTCGATCTGGCCCAGGGCATGGGCACCATCGAGGATCACGTCCACGCCATGCTCACGCGCCGCCCTGGCGACCGCTTCGACGGGCATCACCAGGCCGGTGCGGTGGGTGACGTGGGTCAGCGCCATCAGCTTCAGACGTGGGTACTGGACGAACGCATCAAGATACGTCTGCACCAGGCTGTCGAAACTGGCCGGGTGTACGTGGGACAGTTCGATCACCTCCACCCCGCGAACGCCGGCCAGCCAACGCATGGCACCCTTGACCGTGTCGTACTCCAGGTCACTGATCAGCACCTGGTCGCCCGGTTGCAGGCGGTTGTAGTTGCGGATCAGTGATTGCAAGGCTTCGGTGGCGTTGCGGGTAAAGGCCACCGACTCCGGGGCCACATCAATCAGCTCGGCCAGTTGCCGACGAATCTCGACGTTCTCGCCTTGCTCGAAGCGCTGGCGCACATGCAGCGAATTACTCCGGTTGATAAACGCAACCTGGTCCAGGTAATGGGATTGCACCGTTCGGCTCATACGCCCGAAGTAACCGTTTTCCAGGTTGATCGGGCCGGGCTCCAAGGCGTAGCGCTCGGAAACGACCTGCCAATGTTGTTCGTTGTCAGCGTTGCGTGGCATTGGGAGCTCTCAATGGCGCGGGGCGGGTTTGCCGTGTTTGGCACGTAGCGGTTCGAGTAACTCGGACAATCCGTTGCTGTCGATTTCCTGCATCAACGCCAACAAGCCGCCGAGTTCGCCGTGGGGGAAACCTTCACGGGCGAACCAGTTGAGGTAGGGGCCGGGCAGGTCGGCGATGATCCGTCCCTTGTATTTGCCGAAGGGCATTTCGCGGGTGATCAGCAGTGCGAGTTTTTCGGGATTCATGAAGGCTCGGAAGGTTGAGTCGTGACCTTGGAAAATACAGGCATTCTGCATGAAGGCCAAATGACAGATCATGCAAATAACATACATACAGATGGTTCAATTAATCTTAAGTAATTGAAATATATATGTATTTTGTTTTTTTAAAACCTGGCACGGGCGCTGCAATCACTAAGACAACCTTCTAACCCGTACAAGGAATTGAAAAATGACTGACATCAATAAAGAATCGATCTCCGTACTGAACGACCTGATCGAAACCAGCATCGACGGCCAAAAGGGTTTCAAGGAGTGCGCTGAAGACATCAAGCACCCAGAGCTCAAAGCCCTGTTCGCCAAGCGTTCCGCCGACTGCGCCACCGCTGCCGCCGAGCTGAAAACCGCCGTGCGTGCCCTGGGTGGCGATCCGGAAGATTCCGGCAGCGTTGCCGGCGCTTTGCACCGTGGTTGGGTCGACGTGAAGTCGATGCTCACCGGTAAAGATGAAGAAGCGGTGCTGAACGAAGCCGAGCGCGGTGAAGACCACGCACTGAAGGCTTACAAGGAAGCGATCGAGAAGATCAACAAGCACAACCTGCTGGGCATTCGTGACCTGGTTGAGCGTCAGTACCACGGCGTGCAACGCAACCACGACCAGGTGAAAGCTCTGCGTAACCAGGCTCGCGCTCAGTCGTAAGCCCTGCGCTGTAAAAGAATGTGGGAGGGGGCTTGCCCCCGATAGCAGTGCCTCAGTCATTGAAATATCGACTGATCTACCGCTATCGGGAGCAAGCCCCCTCCCACATTTGTCTTGCGTAGACTTCAGCCAATGCTGATCGGCGGCAACTCGGTCAGCGTCACCACCTGCTGCTTGCGCGGCGCCAGGATTTCCGCCTCGCCATCCACCACCAACTCATCGCGCTGGTTGAACACACGCGTGGCGATGCGCACGCGGAACTTTGGCAGCTTCTCGAGGATTTCCAGGCGCACGGTCAGGGTGTCGCCGATTTTCACTGGCTTCTGGAAGCTCATCTGCTGGCCGATGTAGATCGTGCCCGGCCCAGGCAGCTCGCAGGCAACGGCTGCGCTGATCAGGGCACCGCTGAACATGCCGTGGGCGATACGCTCCTTGAACATGGTCGCCTTGGCGTACTCGGCATCCAGGTGCACCGGGTTGTGGTCGCCGGACATGGCGGCGAACAGCTGGATATCACGCTCCTCCACCAACTTGCTGTAACTGGCGGTCTGGCCGACTTCGAGGGCTTCGTACGGGGTGTTGGTTACCTGGGTCATCTAAACGTGCATCCTGTGGCTAATCGGTAATTTAACTGACTGATTTTAATCGAAAATTTATTCGCAGCGCGTCGGTCTGCGCAAGGTCAGGGCCTGGCCGAGCCAGCTCAGTACATCCGCCGTGACTTCATCACGGTTGGTTTCGTTGAACACTTCATGGCGCGCCTGCGGGTAGATATTCAGTTGCAGGTGCTGGCAGCCCGCTTCACGCAGGGCGTCGGCCAGGCTGTTGAGACGCTTGCCTTCGCTCACCGGATCACATTCGCCACCCATCACCAGGATCGGCAGGCCCGGGTCGATCTGCGCGAGATTGGACGCTTTGCTGATTTGCTGCAAGCCGCCGAGCAAGTCGATCCACAGCTGGTTGGTGCAGCGGAACCCGCACAGCGGGTCGTTGATGTACTTGTCCACTTCGGCCGGGTCACGGCTGAGCCAATCGAAAGCGGTGCGATTGGGTTTGAACGCCTTGTTGAACGATCCAAACGACAGGAAATCGATCAGCGCACTGCGCCCGCGCAATCCCTGGCGCAGTCGTTCGACCCGTGCGATCAATCGCGCCGCGCGGTACAGCGCCACCGGCTGGAAATTCGAACCGCTGAGAATCGCCCCATCCAGGCTGGCGCTGTGGTGCAGCAGATAGGCCTGGGCGATATAGCTGCCCATGCTGTGCCCCAGCAAGATGATCGGCAACCCCGGCTGCTGCTGGCCGATGTGCTGGTTGAGGCTGGCGAGGTCGCCCACCACCTTGTTCCAGCCGTCGTGCTCGGCGTACAGGCCCAGGGTGCCTTCGTCGGCGGTGCGGCCGTGACCCCGTTGGTCCGGCGCATATAAACCGTAGCCAGCGTCGCACAGGGCTTGCGCCAGGCGCGCATAGCGCCCGCTGTGCTCGGCCATGCCATGGGACAGCATCACCAGCGCCCTGGGCGGACCGTCGGGCATCCATTGATTGACGTACAGGCGGCTGCGGTCATTCGCGGTCAGCCAGAAGGAGGTGTGGTTCATGGCGGTTCCTTTGCTCAAGGTCTGCTCAAGGTCTGCTCAGCGTCGTTGCAGTGTATAGCTCATCCGCACGGCTGCGTCTGATCAGTGCGAAGCCTTGTAGGAAGATTCACGCAATTAATGACGCTCTTTCCTGTATTTGCCTGTTTGGCCATAGCTGCTAACGTCCCCAAAGCTCCGCTTTTCATAGCAGTCAGAAAGCGGCCGGACACACTCAGGTAAGAGGACAAGAATAATGCAACCTGATTTCTGGAATGACAAACGCGCAGCGGGCGTTCCCAACGACATTGACCTCTCTGCCTACAAGTCGGTGATCGAAGTCTTCGAGCGCTCCTGCAAGGCCTTCGCCGACCGTCCGGCATTCAGCAACATGGGCATCACCCTGACCTACGCCGAACTGGAACGCCAGAGCGCCGCGTTCGCCGGCTACCTGCAGCAGCACACCGACCTCAAGCCGGGCGAGCGCATCGCGGTGCAGATGCCCAACGTGCTGCATTACCCGATTGCGGTGTTCGGCGCCTTGCGCGCCGGGCTGATCGTGGTCAATACCAACCCGCTTTACACCCCGCGCGAGATGCGTCACCAGTTCAAGGACGCCGACGTGCGTGCGCTGGTCTACCTCAACCTGTTCGGTTCGCGGGTGCAGGAGGTGTGCAGCGACACCGAGATCGACTACCTGATCGAAGCCAAGATGGGCGACTTCATGCCCGCTGCCAAAGGGTGGCTGATCAACACGGTGGTCGACAAGGTCAAGAAGATGGTGCCGGCCTACAACCTGCCGCGCGCGGTGTCATTCAAGCGCGCCCTGCACATGGGCGCGGGGCTGGGCGTGACCCGCCACCCCGTCACACTGGACGACATCGCGGTGCTGCAATACACCGCCGGCACCACCGGCCTGGCCAAGGGCGCGATGCTCACCCATGGCAACCTGGTGGCGAACATGCAACAGGTGCGCGCCTGTATGTCCCAGACCGGCGATGACGGTCATCCGCTGATCAAGGAAGGGCAGGAGGTGATGATCGCGCCGCTGCCGCTTTACCATATCTATGCCTTCACGGCGAATTGCATGTGCATGATGGTCTCGGGCAATCACAACGTGCTGATCACCAATCCGCGAGACATCGGCGGCTTCATCAAGGAACTGAAAAAGTGGCGGTTCACCGGGCTGCTGGGGCTCAACACGCTATTTGTGGCGTTGATGGACCACCCGGACTTCAAGACCCTGGACTTCTCCCACCTCAAGCTCACCAATTCCGGCGGCACTGCGCTGATCAAGGCCACGGCCGAACGCTGGCAGCAGATTACCGGTTGCGCGATTGGCGAGGGTTATGGCCTGACAGAAACCTCACCGGTGGCCAGCACCAACCCCTACGGCAGCAAATCCCGCCTGGGGACGGTGGGCATTCCGGTGCCGGGCACGGCGATGAAAGTGATCGATGATCAGGGTGTCGAGCTGCCATTGGGCGAGCGCGGAGAACTGTGTATCAAGGGCCCGCAGGTGATGAAGGGCTACTGGCAGCAGCCGGCCGCCACCTCCGAGGCGCTGGACGCCGAAGGCTGGCTCAAGACCGGTGATATCGCGGTGATCGATGACGATGGCTTTGTGCGCATCGTTGACCGTAAGAAAGACTTGATCATCGTCTCGGGCTTCAACGTGT
Source organism: Pseudomonas sp. NFPP24 (assembly GCF_900112095.1). Classification (NCBI taxonomy): domain Bacteria; kingdom Pseudomonadati; phylum Pseudomonadota; class Gammaproteobacteria; order Pseudomonadales; family Pseudomonadaceae; genus Pseudomonas; species Pseudomonas sp. NFPP24. The sequence continues at coordinate 186,187 of NZ_FOKD01000009.1, read as the reverse complement.
ATCCCAACGAAATCGAGGATGTCGTGATGGCCCACCCGGCGGTGGCCAACTGCGCGGTGATCGGCGTGCCGGATGAACGCACGGGGGAGGCGGTGAAGCTGTTCGTGGTGGCGCGTGCCCAAGGGGTGAGCCTTGAAGAGTTGAAGGCATACTGCAAGACCAACTTCACGGGATACAAGGTGCCCAAGCACATCGTGTTGCGCGACTCGTTACCGATGACGCCGGTGGGCAAGATCTTGCGGCGTGAGTTGCGCGATATCGCTTGACCTGAAATATGCTGAAAAAAAGTGGGAGGGGGCTTGCCCCCGATGGCGGTGGGTCAGTCACCAGTTGCGTAGACTGAACCACTGCCATCGGGGGCAAGCCCCCTCCCACATTTGTACTGTGTTGTTCTGAAAGCCCCGTTCCAGAGCCATCTATGCCGCTATTTCAGCTTGGTTTAAAGTGTGACCAAATATTGTAGGACAGTCGTGTTTATGACCGTGACCCCCTCTTTTGGCTCTAGGCGGCCTTTGGCAAAGCTGCTACTCTCGGCGCGCTTTGTGACGTCTCGGCCTGCTTGAAAGCGCCAGATTCACCTAAAAAAACATACACCAATAATAATCGCATCAAATGCGATGATGAATTCGCGTCGCTGACGTCGCTGAGGAGTGGGCTTCCATGAACGAAGACTTTTGGAAGGATAAGTACCCCGCCGGGATTGCCGCAGAAATCAATCCAGACGAGTATCCGAATATTCAGGCGGTACTGAAGCAGTCCTGCCAGCGCTTCGCCAACAAACCGGCTTTCAGCAACCTGGGCAAGACCATCACCTACGGTGAATTGTACGAACTGTCCGGCGCCTTCGCCGCGTACCTGCAACAGCACACCGACTTGAAGCCCGGCGACCGAATCGCCGTGCAACTGCCCAACGTCCTGCAATACCCGGTCGCCGTGTTCGGCGCCATCCGCGCCGGCCTGATCGTGGTCAACACCAACCCGCTGTACACCGCGCGGGAAATGGAACACCAATTCAACGACTCTGGCGCCAAGGCCCTGGTGTGCCTTGCCAACATGGCGCACCTGGCGGAAAAGGTCGTGCCCAAGACCGCCGTCAAGCATGTGATCGTCACCGAACTCGCCGACCTGTTGCCGCCGCTCAAGCGCCTGCTGATCAACAGCGTCATCAAGTACGTGAAGAAAATGGTCCCGGCCTATCACCTGCCCAAGGCGATCAAGTTCAACGACGTGCTGGCCAAGGGGCACGGCCAACCGGTCAGCGATGCCAGCCCGGCCAGCAGCGATGTGGCCGTGCTGCAATACACCGGCGGCACCACCGGCGTCGCCAAGGGCGCGATGCTCACCCACCGCAACCTGGTCGCCAACATGTTGCAATGCAAGGCGCTGATGGGCTCCAACCTGAATGAAGGCTGCGAGATCCTGATCACGCCGCTGCCGCTTTACCACATTTACGCGTTCACCTTTCATTGCATGGCGATGATGCTGATCGGCAACCACAACATCCTGATCAGCAACCCGCGCGACCTGCCGGCGATGGTCAAGGAACTGTCGAAGTGGAAGTTCAGCGGCTTTGTCGGCCTGAACACGCTGTTTGTGGCGCTGTGCAACAACGAGGCGTTCCGCAAGCTGGATTTCTCTGCGCTGAAAGTCACCCTGTCCGGCGGCATGGCCCTGCAACTGGCGGCGGCCGAGCGTTGGAAGGCCGTGACCGGCTGTGGCATCTGCGAAGGCTACGGCATGACCGAGACCAGCCCGGTGGCCACGGTCAATCCGATCCAGCATATCCAGATCGGCACCATCGGCATCCCGGTGCCGTCCACCGTCTGCAAGGTCATCGCCGACGACGGCACCGAACTCGCACTGGGTGAAACCGGCGAGCTGTGCGTCAAAGGCCCGCAAGTGATGAAGGGCTACTGGCAGCGCCAGGACGCCACCGACGAGATGCTCGACAGCGAAGGCTGGCTCAAGACCGGTGACATCGCGATCATCCAGCCGGACGGCTACATGCGCATTGTCGATCGCAAGAAAGACATGATCCTGGTCTCGGGCTTCAACGTATACCCCAACGAGCTGGAAGACGTACTGGCGGGCCTGCCGGGCGTGCTGCAGTGCGCGGCCATTGGTGTGCCGGACGAGAAGTCCGGGGAGCACATCAAGCTTTTTATCGTGGTCAAGCCGGGTGCCACCCTGACCAAGGACCAAGTGATGGAGCATATGCGCGCCAACGTCACGGCCTATAAAGTGCCCAAGGCTGTCGAGTTCCGCGATGCCCTGCCGACCACCAACGTAGGCAAGATCCTGCGGCGTGAGCTGCGTGATGAAGAGTTGAAGAAGCTCGGTCTTAAAAAGTAACGCTATACAAATGTGGGAGGGGGCTTGCCCCCTCCCACATTTTGAACAGCGGTTTCTATAGGGCGAACTGCGCGAAGCTCACGCCAGCCCCGGCGGGGCGCACATCTTTCAAGAACGAGTCCTTGTCCGCGCTCAGCTCCAGAGTGATCTCAGGCTTGCGCTTGCCCGCATTGCGCACCACCAGGCCTTCGAGCTTTTCACGCAGGAACACCGTCGGCACCTTCAGGTGCAGCAACTGATCGGTCTCGGCGTTGTGCATCAACAGGTGGATCCACTCGTACTGGCCCACGGCAATCCGGCCCACTGGCAGGTCGAACCACCAGATGTTGCGCTTGCGGTCCAGGTCGGTGAAGTGGCAGTTGTTGACGCCGAGTACGGCACCGCCCAGTTCGGTGTTTCTGCGGGCGATGGCCTGTGCTTTATTGAGTTTCATAACCTTCCTACGGGATCTGTTATTCAGCGTTACAGCCTGAATGTGCCGGGCATTCTCGTGGGTTGGCCGCAAAACATAAAGCCAAACCTGCGGTCGGCGATGAAATGCCCGACGAAAATAATTGAAACTCTGCCGAACGGCCCCGGGTCAATCTTTAGGTAATGACCAAAACCCTTTGATTGTTCTTTCGGAGAAATACCATGGGCAGCACAGCGGATAAGGCAAAAGGTTTGAAAGACGAGGCCGTCGGCAATATCAAGCAAGGCGTCGGCAAAGTCACCGGTAATGACAAACTGCGCGCTGAAGGCGTGGTGCAGGAAAAGAAAGGCCAGGTGGAAAAAGCCGTCGGCGATACCAAGGATGCAGTAAAAAAAGCGACCAAATAGGCCTGCTTTTGCGCAACCTGACGGCCATCCACGGATGGCCGTTTTTATGTCACATGGCGTGATTAAAGTTTCGAAATTGTTTCAAGGTCGCCAAATAGGCTACCTTGATGTAGAAAACGGCCCCTGAGTCGCCCACAAACTCAACCTTTATGCGGCGAAAGGAGACGCTATGATTTTTCCGGTTCTCGATGGTCTCAAGCTGCATAAAGTGCTGTTGCGTACCGTCAAGGAATTCGTCGATGACGAAATGCCCACCTACGCTTCGGCACTGGCCTACCAGATGCTGTTCTCGCTGTTCCCCTTCCTGCTGTTCCTGATTGCCCTGATCGGTTTCCTGCACCTGCCGGATTTCTTCACCTGGCTGCGCCTGCAATCGGAGCTGGTGTTGCCGCCCCAGGCCCTCGAGCAGGTCAACCCGGTGATCGACCAGTTGCAGCAATCCAAGGGTGGCCTGCTGTCGGTGGGTATCGTGATTGCGCTGTGGACCGCCTCGGCCGGTGTGCGCCTGATGATGAGCGCGATGAACGCCGCCTACGACGTGGTGGAAGGTCGGCCGATCTGGAAGCGCTTCCCGCTGTCGATTTTCTACACCGTCGGCATCGCCGGCATGTTGCTGGCCGCGGCCGCGCTGATGGTACTGGGCCCGCAAGTGATGGAGTGGCTGGCCGGGCAGATCGGCATGCAGGAATTCGTTGTGACCCTGTGGACCATCCTGCGTTGGCCGTTGATCGTGATTTTGTTGATGTTCGCCGTGGCCCTCATGTACTACGTGATGCCGGACGTCGAGCAGAAATTCCGCTTCATCACCCCAGGCTCCGTGCTGGCGGTGGTGGTGTGGATTGTCGCGTCCCTGGGCTTTGGCTACTACGTCAAAACCTTCGCCGACTACAACGCCATGTATGGCAGTATCGGTGCGATCATCGTGCTGCTCCTGTATTTCTATATTTCCGCCGCCGTGTTGCTGCTGGGGGCGGAAATGAACGCGGTGATCGAACACATGTCCGCCGAAGGCAAGGACCCGGGTGAAAAGGAATTCGATCAGTCCGCGCCGCCTGTCGGCGAAAAACAGCACGTCTCCGGCCTCGGCCGGGACCACTCCAAGCCCACCCCTGACGAAGTCTGATCGATGATCCGTGAAATCCTGAAAATGGGCGACGAGCGCTTGCTGCGTATCGCGCCTCCGGTTCCGCCGGAAATGTTCGACAGCCCCGAGCTGTGGCAATTGATCGATGACATGTTCCAGACCATGGAGCACGTGGGCGGCGTAGGCCTGGCCGCACCGCAGATCGGCGTGGACCTGCAATTGGTGATCTTCGGCTTCGAGGCCAGCGAACGTTACCCGGACGCGCCACCGGTGCCGCAGACGATCCTGATCAACCCGTTGATTACCCCCCTCAGCCCGGTGTTGGAAGAGGGGTACGAAGGTTGCCTGTCCGTACCCGGTATGCGTGGTGCGGTAAACCGCTATCAGCAGATTCGCTATGAAGGGTTTGATCCCAAGGGCGAGCCGATTGTGCGGTTTGCCGACGGTTTTCATGCGCGGGTGGTGCAGCATGAGTGCGATCACCTGATCGGCCGGTTGTACCCGTCGCGGATCACCGACTTCAGCAAGTTCGGGTTTATCGAGGTGATGTTCCCGGACATGGACCCCACCGCCGACGACTAACTCTCAGACATACTGAGATCACCCTGTGGGAGGGGGCCAAGCCTCCTCCCACAGGGTGACTGTATTTCAAGGCGGGTTATTGGGTCGGTTTGACGAACCGCAACGTCATCCGATCCGACTCGCCAATCGCCACATACTTCGCTTTGTCCTGCTCTCCCAATTTCAACGTCGGCGGCAACGTCCACACGCCCGCCGGGTAATCCTTGGTGTCCTTCGGGTTGGCATTCACCTCGCTCTGTCCCGCCAGCTTGAACCCGGCATCGGTCGCCAGCTTCACCACCTGGGCGGTGGTCAGGTAGCCGCTGTCCTTGATTGCCTGCAGATCCGCCCCGTCCTTGGCCCGGTGATCTTCCACACCCAGCACACCGCCCGGTTTCAGTACCCGGTAGAACGCACTGAAGGTGGCCGGCGCGGTGCCTGCCGCTACCCAGTTATGCACATTGCGAAACGTCAGCACCGCATCCGCCGAAGCGGGTTTGCCGAATACCGGCGCCTTGGGATCGAACTCCACCACCGAGGCCTTGCCGTAGCGCGTAGGGTCGGCCGCGAATTTCTTCTTCAGGTTCTCTTCCGACGTGCGCGCGTAGGCGCTGCTGCTCGCGGCCTGCACGGCGGCGATGTACTGCCCGTGATCCTTGAGCAGCGGCGCCAGTACTTCGCTGTACCAGCCGCCGCCCGGGGTGATCTCGATCACGGTTTGCCTGGCGCCCAGGCCAAAAAACTCCAGGGTCTGTTGCGGGTGGCGATAGCCGTCGCGGGCACTGTTGGCCGGGTCGCGCCAACTGCCGGCCAGCACGCTTTGGTACTGCCGGGCGCTGATCGGTGCATCGGCGGCCTGGCTCAAGGCCGGGGCGAGCAGGGCGGTGAGGGAGAGAGCTGCGAGCGTCGTTTTCATGATCATCCTGTAAAGGGCCATTGTGCCGCCGAGGCTAGCATGGGCCCTGTACATGCTGATCACACATTATCGGTGGTCGACCTCACCAAACGATCTAAGCCCATCGCGATCATCGGTTTGTTGCGCTTGTAGCGCACCAGCCGTTCGTTGAGCGACTGCGGCAACAGCGTGTCCTGGGTGAAGCCCATGCGCCGGTACATCCCTTCCAGTTCCGGATGGCACAGCAACCACAACATACCGTCCACATCGGCCGCAGCCGCCGTGATCAGCCGCGCCGCCAAGCCTTGGCCGCGATAGGCCGGGTCAACGAACACCCCGGTCAACCACTGCCCGCCAACCACGGGCGTGAGGCACAGGCCGGCGACAATCTCGCTGTCGCGCGCCACCCACAAGCGCCCGCCCTTGAGTGCTTTCATCGACGAATTGTGGCTGCGGTAAAACTTGTTCAGCAGGGGCCACAAGGGCTCGGCCAGCGGTTCGATGTGCAATGGGGGCATGGTCTTCAGGCAGCGTGATCAAGGGCCGGGGATTATAAACGCCTTGTGCGAGGCAATAGGTGGTATACCCATGACTGCAACCCCTTAAAGTGGAGTACGCATCATGGCCAAAGGTATGGATTCAAAGAAAGCCGCGAAGAAAAAACCGGCGAAGACCGCGGATGAAAAACGCGCCGACAAGAAAGCCAAGAAAACCGAGACAGGCCTGTTCGGTCACTGAGTTACAAGCTTATAGCCAAACGATCTGCAAGATTTTCCCGCGCCATTGCACAGAGCAGGAAACACCTGCTCTGAGCTGCCGATGGCCCACTACCTTGATCCTGCCCAACGCCGGGAAATCGAAACCCTGGCCCAATGCTTTACCGCCAGAACCGAATGGCCGACCTGGCTACTGTTGATCGGCGTATACGCCGGCTGGTTTGCCGTGATCCTTGGCAGTCACTGGCTGGGCCCGTGGTTGAGCACACTGCTGTTGATCCCGCTCGTGACGCTGTGGTTGTCGGTCCAACACGAACTGCTCCACGGCCATCCCACCCGTTCGCTGCTGCTCAATAAACTTCTCGGCTATGCACCCTTTGCCGTGTGGTACCCCTACACGTTGTACCGCGACAGCCACCTGCTGCACCACAACGACGAAGACCTGACCCTGCCGGGCATCGACCCGGAAAGCCGCTACCTCACCCAGCAGCAATGGGACCATAGCTCGCTGTTCGAACGCGGCGTGCACGGGGTGACCAAGACCGTGCTCGGCCGCTTCCTGCTTTCTGCCCCTTTGGCAATTGGCCGCCTGATCCGCCACGAATGCCAGCGCCTGCCCCAGGTATGGCCGATGTGGCTGGCCCACGGTGCCGTCACCATGCTGATGTTGATATTCATCGCCCACTGCAGCGCGCTGTCGGTGGGGCATTACCTGCTGCTGGTCAGCGTGCCGGCCTTGTCCCTGGCCTCGATCCGTTCCTACTATGAACACCGCCCGCACCCCCGGCCCGAGCAACGCAGCGTGCTCAACGAAGCGTCCTGGCCGTGGACCTGGCTGTTCCTCAATAACAACCTGCACCTGGTGCACCACGATTTGCCGAAACTGCCCTGGTACTTGCTGCCCACGGTCTACCGTGCCCGGCGTGAACAATGGATCGCGCGCAGCGGCGGCTTCCTGGTGCAAGGCTACGGCCAGTTGATCGGCCGCCACGGGCTCAAGGCCATCGACAGCCCCCGGCACCCCTTTGCGTGAGAGACGAGCATGAGTGAGCACTACGCCGAACTGCTGATGTATGTCGCGCCCGAGCCGATCCGGCAGGCCAACCAACAGTGGCTGGAGCGCATCCTTGAACACCTCGGACTGCGCCGTCTCAATGCCGATCATCTGGACTTGCCCGGCCTGTGGCTCGCCCCCGAATTGCTGGTGACCCAAACCTGCGGTTATCCACTGATGACCCAATTGCGCGGCCAGGTCCGCGTGATCGGTCGACCGCGCTATGAGCTGCCCCACAGCAGCCGGGGCGAACATTGCAGCCTGTTGCTGACCCGCGACGACAACCCGCGCCACCCTCTGGCGGACTTCTACAACAGCCGTGGCGTGATCAACGGCCACGACTCCAACAGCGGCATGAACCTGTTGCGCGAACGCCTGGCGCCGTTGCAGCGCGACGGGCGTTTCTTCGCCAGTGTCGGCATCAGCGGCGCCCATCGCGAAAGCCTGCGCTGGCTGCGCGAAGACCGTGCCGACCTCGCCGCTATCGACAGCGTGACCTACGACTACCTCGCCCGCTTCGCGCCGCAAGAGGTGGCGGGGCTGCGCATCGTCACCCACAGCGCGCCGAGCCCGACCTTGCCCTACATCGGCCCGCCGGGCTTGAGCGATGAACAGGTGGTCCAGGTCCGCCAGGCGATGAACCAGGCGTTGCAGGACTTACCCGAGGTGGCCGAAACACTGGGCTTGCATGAAGTATTCCCCGCCAGCGAAGACGACTACGCAGTGCTCTTGACCTACCAGGATCAGGCCGTCAGCGTCGGCTATCCTGTACTTCAATAGAGTTATATAAAAATACCTTTTAAATATTATTAAAGAATAAGCAGCCTTGCTAGGATCGCTCCACCGGAACACCGGACATAACGTGCAACCCTCTCAAATGGAGCCACTATGTCCGGCGCCGACACTTCTCACAGCGATTACGTGGGCGGATTGTTCCGCAGTCATTACGGCTGGCTGTGCAGCCGTTTGCACCGCCACCTTGATTCCCGCGCCCACGCCGAAGACATTGCCGCCGACACCTTCGTCCAGCTCCTGAGTGCGCCGGGTGTGGTGCCGATCCGCCAGCCCCGCGCCTTGCTCACTACGATCGCCCAGCGCCTGATGTACCAGCTGTGGCGTCGCCGTGACCTGGAACGTGCCTACCTTGATGCCCTCGACAACGATACGACGTCTACCGCGCCATCCCCGGAAGAGCTGGCACAAATGCTCGAAGCCCTGCACGCCATCGACCAGCTGCTCGACGGCTTGCCGGCCAAGGTCAAGGCGACTTTTTTGCTTTCGCAACTCAATGGCCTGACCTACCCGGAAATCGCCGCCGAGCTGGGGATTTCCCAGCGCTCGGTCAGCGACTACATGACCCGCGCCTTCAACCGTTGCCTGCGGCTGTGCCTGGAATGAACGACGACCTGATCAACGACGCCACGCGCTGGTACGTGCTGCTGCGTTCCGGCCAGGCCACGGCGGGCGACTGGCAGCGCTACCAACTCTGGCGTGCCGCCGACCCACGCCATGACGCGTTGTGCCGGCAGTTGGAAACGCGCCTCGGCGTGTTCCAGATTCCCCAGGCACAAGGGGTCAGCGGCCAGCTGTTGCAGCAGGCATTGGACGCACCGTCCAGCCGTCGCCAGGTGTTACAGGTCGCGCTGGTCGGTGCTGGTGTGGCTGCCGGCGCGACTTGGTTGGCCAAGCCGCTGGGTGTGCCGTTGGCGGACCTCACGGCGGATATCCGCACCGGCACCGGCGAGCGCCGCACCGTCACGTTGGACGACGGCAGCGAGCTGTCGCTCAACGCGCAAAGCGCGGCGGATATTCAGTTCGACCCACAACGGCGCCTGGTGCGCCTGCGCGAAGGCGAGTTGCTGGCCAAGGTGGCTGGCGATCGCATTCGGCCTTTTATGATCCAGACCGACCAGGCGCGTTTGCGTGCCTATGGCAACCGCCTCCTGGTGCGCGAGCGGGCAGGGCACGGCCAGGTCGTCGCGCTGAACGGCGCGGTGGAAATCGACAGCCAGAACGGCGAGCGCCTGCAACTTGCCGCCGGCCATGAGGTGCGCTATGACCGTGCCGGTTTCGGCCCGGTGCAGGCCAGCTCCTCCGGAGCCACGGCCTGGGTCGACGGCTTCCTGCAAGTGCGCGACCGCCCGCTGTCTGAAGTCATCGAGGCGCTGCGGCCTTACCACAATGGCGTGTTGCGCCTGGACCCCTCCGTGGCGGGCCTGCGTGTCAGCGGCCTGTACCGCTTGGACAACCCCCAGCAAATCCTCGATACCCTGGCGCGAACCTTGCCGATCCACATCACTCGCCGCACCGGTCTGTGGGTGAACGTCAATGCCGCGTGACCTTGGTTCTATCGACATAACCAAACGATCTGCAAGTTTTCCCCCGGCCGTGCCACATCACTCCCGTAAGCGCTGCGGGGAGCAGCGTTCTCGAGTTTCCTTGGGGGGAGCCAAAGTGAGTCAGTTCAACCGTGTGCCGCGTCGAACCTTTGCCCTGGTGCCGTTGGCCAGTCTGTTTTTCTCGTTCGCCGCCAGTGCCGAAGAGGCGCGCCAGGTCTACCACATTGCCCCTGGCCCGTTGGATGAAGTACTGCTCGATATCAGCCGGCAAAGCGGCCAAGTGATCTCGTTCACGCCACAGTTGGCGAACTATTCTTCGTCCAGCGTAGACGGTTCGCTGTCGGCGCAACAGGCCGTCGACGCCGCACTGAAGGGCACCGGCCTGCACGTCCAGGTCAGCCCGGACGGCGCGTTCATCATCAAGGAAAGCGCGAGCAACAACGCCACCCGCGACGTCAAAGCGCAAACCAGTGCCGCGCAAGCACCGACCCTGGACCGCGTGGTCGCCATCGGCACCCGGCGCAGTGACGCCACGGCCCTCACCAGCGCCGCGCCGGTGGATGTGATCAACGCCGAAGAACTCAAGCAGACCGGCGCCACCAGCCTCAACCAGGCTTTGTTCCAACTGCTGCCGTCGTTCAACTTTCCGCAGAACCAGAGCGCCACCCGTGGCCAGAACCCCAAGGGCGCTTCCCTGCGCGGGCTGGCCCCGGACCAGACGCTGGTGCTGATCAACGGCAAGCGCCGCCATGCTTCGGCGGTGGTGAACATCTCCGGTGGCGTACCGTTCATTGGCGCGCAGCCGGTGGACCTGGACATGATCCCCATCAGCAGCATCGACCACGTCGAAGTGCTGCGCGATGGCGCCTCGGCGCAATACGGTTCGGATGCGGTGGCGGGCGTGGTCAACATCGTGCTCAAGGAGCGTGACAGCGGCGGCCAGGTCAACACCCAGCTGGGCAAATACGCCCAGGGCGACGGCTTCAGCAAGACCACCGATGGCTGGTACGGCCTGGGCTTGCCGGGGGATGGTTTCCTCACGCTGAGCTTCAACACCCTCAACAACAAACCCACCGACATTGGCGACAAATATGTCGCCGACGGCCAACTGCAAGACCCCCGCTGGGGCGGTGCCGGGCGCGATAAATTCAACCTGGCGGCGAATGCCGAAATCGGCTTGAACGACCAGTGGCGGCTCTACAGTTTCGCCACCTTCGGCCAGGACAAGTCGGTGAACAACACGCCGCCGCTGCTGGCCAACAACCCGAACAACGTGCCGGGCATCTACCCCAACGGCACCATTCCCAAGTACCGCTACCGCTATGAAGACGGTGCGCTGACCGTCGGCACCCGCTACGAAGACGAGACCCTCGGCCGCTTCGACCTCAGTGCCACCTATGGGCGCGACCAGCACGATGAACTGGCCTTCAACACGGTCAACCCCAGCTACGGCTTGAACAGCCCGACCAAGTTCGACGTGGCCACCCTGGTCAACGAGCAGACCAACCTCGGCCTGGATTACGCCAAGGATCTGGACGTCAACTGGTCGAGCCATCCGCTGACCGTCTCGGCGGGCATTGCCTACCGCCATGAGCAATATCGGCTGGAAGAGGGCGACTACGAGTCTTACTCCTTTGGCGGCATCAACGGCGTGCAGGTCGGTGCGGTGCAAGCCTCCGGGCTCACGCCGGATGACGCCGGCACCTACAAGCGTGAAGTCGGCGGTGTGTACTTCGGCCTCGAACATCAGCTCACCGATAAATTCCAGATCGGCCTGGCCGGGCGTACCGAGCACTACTCGGACTTCGGTTCGGCCACCACCGGCAAGCTCTCGGCGCGTTATGACTTCACCCCGCAGGTGGGCCTGCGCGCCACGGTGAACAACTCCTTCCGCGCACCGACCCTGGGCCAGATCGGCACGTCGTGGACCACCACCACCAACGTCGACATCAACGGCAACCCGGTGTTGACGCGCATGCTGCCCGCCGACAACCCGGCCGCCCGTGCCCTGGGCGCCGAGCCGCTCAAGCCCGAGAAGTCCACCAACTACTCCCTGGGCCTGGTGCTGCGGCCGGTCGAAAACGCGTCCCTGACCATTGACGCTTACCAGATTTCGATCCGTGACCGCCTGCTCTACAGCGGCGGCATTTCCGGGCCGCGCGCCGAACAGATCCTGCAGCAGGCCGGGTTTGGCCAGTACACCTGGGCGCAGTTCATGACCAATGCGGCCAATACGCGCACGCGGGGTGTCGACATCGTCGGCAAGTACAACCTGGACCTGGCGCAGTACGGCGCATTGAGCCTGTCGGCCGGTTACACCAAGGCGCGCACCACGATTGAGAAGGTCCACGAGAACCCCAACGGGTTCGACATCCTCACCCGCGAAGCCCGTGGTTTCCTCGAGCACGGTTACCCCGAAGACAAGCTGGTGCTCGGCGCCACCCACCGCATCGGCGCCTGGACCATCGCCCTCAGCGAAACCCGCTACGGCGAGTACCGCAAATACGCCGCCAGCGCAGCCAATGCCCAGTACGACCAGACCTTCGCCGCGCAATGGAACACCGACCTGGACGTGAACTACGCGTTCACCCAGCAACTGAGCCTGTCGATCGGCGCCAACAACCTGTTCGACAGCAAACCCGACGACTTCAACACCCGCCTGCGCCAGACCCCGGGCCAGCAGTACAGCTACCTGTCGCCGTCGGCGCCGGAAGGGGCGTTCTACTACACGCGGCTCAGTTATGACTTTTAACGAACATCACCGCACAACTATGAGGTTGCCGATGAAGCATCTGAAGAAACTCCTGGGCGGCGGCCTGCTGGCCCTGAGCCTGCTGTCCCCAACCGTCCACGCCACCGAAGCCGTCAAACCCATCCACTTCGGTGACATCACCTGGGAAAGCGGCAGCCTGATCACCGAGGTGCTGCGCCTGATCGTCGAGAAGGGCTACGGCTTGCCCACCGACACCCTGCCCGGCAGCACCGTGAGCCTGGAAGCCGCCCTGGCCAAGGACGATATCCAGGTGATCGGCGAAGAGTGGGCCGGGCGCAGTCCGGCGTGGGTCAAGGCGGAAAACGAGGGCAAGGTGTTCGGCCTGGGCGACACGGTCAAAGGCGCTACCGAAGGCTGGTGGGTGCCGGAGTTCGTGATCAAGGGCGATGCGGCGCGCGGTATCAAGCCCCTGGCGCCGGACCTGAAGTCGGTGGCCGACCTGCCGCGCTACAAGGATGTGTTCCGCGACCCCGAAGATCCGAGCCGTGGGCGCTTCCTCAACAGCCCCACCGGCTGGACCTCGGAGATCGTCAACAGCCAGAAACTCAAGGCCTACAAACTCACTGACAGCTTCGTCAACTTCCGCACCGGCTCCGGCGCGGCGCTGGATGCCGAAGTGGCCTCGTCGATCCGCCGTGGCAAGCCGGTGTTGTTCTACTACTGGTCGCCAACGCCGCTGCTGGGCCGGTTCAAGCTGGTCAAGCTGGAAGAGCCGCCGTTCAACGCTGATGCCTGGAAGACCCTGTCCGACGCGAAAAACCCCAACCCCATCGGCACCCGCTCGATGCCGGCACGCCTGGCGATTGGTGTGTCGGCGCCGTTCAAGGCGCAGTACCCGCAACTGGTGAGTGTGTTTGAAAAGGTCGACCTGCCGATTGATCTGCTCAACGGCATTCTCGGCGACATGAGCGAGAAACGCACGCCGCCCCTCCAGGTGGCTGAGGCGTTCCTCAAGGACCATCCAGACGTCTGGCAACAATGGGTGCCGGCGGATGTCGCGGCCAAGGTCAAGGGAGCGCTCTGATGCTTAAAGTCTTCGCTGCAGCTGTACTTTCGTTGATCGCCGGTCACGTGCTGGCGGCCGAGCCCTCCACCTTGCGCATCGGTTACCAGAAAAGCTCGGTGAGCATGGTGTTGGCCCGTGAGCACAAACTCTTCGAAGCGGCGCTGCCCGGCACGCAGGTGCAGTGGATCGAATTCCTCGGTGGCCCGCCGCTGATCGAAGCGCTGAATGGCGGCAGCCTGGACATCGGCAATATCGGCGACATCCCGCCGATCTTTGCCCAGGCCGCCGGCATCGACTTGCAATACTTCGCCGTCGAGCCCAACGAGGGCAAGACCGAAGCGGTGCTGGTGCCCAAGGCCAGTCCGGTGCAGAGCGTGGCTGAACTGAAGGGCAAGCGCGTGGCGCTGCTCAAGGGCTCCAGCGCGCACAACCTGTTCCTCAAAAGCCTGCTGCGCGCCGGCCTGCAATGGAAGGACGTGAACGTGGTGTACCTGTCGCCGTCCGATGGTCGTGCTGCGTTCGAGCAAGGCAAAGTCGATGCCTGGGTGGTGTGGGACCCGTACTACTCCGCCGCCGTGGTCGACGGCTCCGCCCGTGTGCTGGGTGACGGACAGGGCCTCAACCCGGCCGGCAGTTTCTTTGTGGTCAGCAGCCCGTTTGCCAAGCAGTACCCGCAGTCCATCGGCACGATCATCCAGACCCTGGGCAAGGCGCAGCGCCTGTCCCTCGACAAGCCCGAAGAAAGCATCGCACTGATGGCCAAGACCCTGGGCCTGCAACCGGCGGTGGTGAAAAGCTACTTCGAACACCGCTCGCCCGCGCCGATCCGGCCGCTGCAAGCCTCGGACGTCGCGACCCAGCAACGCACAGCGGACCTGTTTTTCGCCAACGGCCTGATCCCGAAAAAGGTCGACGTGCAGCAAGCCGTCTTCAAGGCGCCATGAATGTGTGGTGAGCGGGCTTGCCACAACCACAAAAGCCCTTAATCAGTGAGCAGACCATGCAACCGATCTACATCGATTTTCTCAACGGCCTCGACATCGACGAACTGGGTCTCTCCAACGATGAAATCCTTAGCGCCATCGAAGCCAGCCTGGCGATCCAGGGCCGTGGCGAGGCGGTGATCGAGCCGCGTACCCACCTGATTCCCGGTGGCGAGATCAACGGCCACTTCAACGTGCTGCGCGGTGTGCTTGGCGGCGCTATCGGTTATGCCGGGGTCAAGGTGGTTGGGGATTTTGTCGACAACTATCGCAAGGGCCTGCCCTCGGAACTGGCGATTCTCAACCTGCTGGACCCGGCCACCGGGATTCCCAGGGCCATCCTGGATGCCTCGGCGATCACCGATATGCGCACCGGCGCGGTCACGGCCATCGGCGCCAAATACCTGGCCCGGCCCGACAGTAAAGTGCTGGCGCATATCGGCGCGCGCGGCACGGCCTACTGGAACGTGCGCCTGCTGGATCACCTGTTCGACTTCGACGAAATCCGCGTGCACTCGCGCCGCAGTGAAAGCCGCGAGGCCTTTGCCGAACGCCTGCGCCGGGACCTGGGCAAGCCGGTGATCGTCACCGGCGATTGGGAATCCGCCGTGCGTGGTGCCGACATCGTCGTCGAGGCCTCGCGCCTGGACCAGCCCGAACCGCTGCTGCGCACCGAGTGGATCAAACCCGGCGCCTTCGTGGTGCCCTACGGCACCATGAGCGCGGTGGAACTGTCGCTCACCGACATCATGAGCAAGTTGGTGGTGGATGATTGGGGCCAGTGCAAGGGCGGTCTGTTCGGTTCGTTGCGTGCCCATGTCGATGCAGGAAAACTCAGCGCCGAGACCCTGCATGCCGAGTTGGGCCAGATCGTGGCCGGCTTGAAGAATGGCCGGGAAACCCCCGAGGAAACCATCCTGTTCTGGCATCGCGGGCTGAGCCTCAGTGATATCGCATTGGGCCATGCGCTGCTGGAGAAATCCAGGCGCCTGGGCATCGGCCAGCGGTTGCGCTGGGCATGATTCACTTCGATCCCCAAGGCTTGGTGCTGGCGGATTTGCTGGCGATTGCGCGGCAGGATATACCGGCGGATTTCAGTCAATCGGCACGTCAACGTATCGACGAAGGCCATCGGCTGCTGGTGAAACTGGTGGCTGACGGCACGCCGATCTATGGCGTCAACACCGGCCTTGGCGCGGCGGTGGATACGCCGGTGGCGCCGGTGCAGGCGAGCATTCCGTTGGGGCGTGCGGTGGGGGTGGGGCGCCTTGCCAATCGCCAGGAGTTGCGCGCCATCACCGCGGCGCGCCTGGCCGGGTTGGCCCAGGGTCGCTCGGGGATTTCACCGGCAGCGGCGCAGGCATTGCTGGACCTGCTCAACTCGGGCGTCGAGCCCGAGGTGCCGTTGCTGGGTTCCCTGGGCGAAAGCGACCTGGCGCCATTGTCGCACCTGAGCCTGGCGCTGGCGGTGCCTTTGACCGGTAAGGATGGCTTGGCGCTGGTGTCGGCGAATGCCGCCAGCGTTGGGCTCGGTGCGTTGCTGGTGGCTGAGGCGCAGCAGGCGTTGGAGGCTGTGCTCGCGGCGCTGGCGTTGTCGTGTGAAGGCTACCGCGCCAATCTCAGTGCGTTCCAGCCATGGGCCTCACGCCTGCGCCCGGCCCCGGGGCAAACCGAGCAATCGGCGGCGCTGTTGCGCTTGCTGGCGGGGGGCGAGTTGGCGGACAACCCACGTCGCCTGCAAGACCCACTGAGCTTTCGCTGCGCCACGGTGGTCCAGGGCGCGGCGCAGCAGGCGTTGCACCAGTTGCATGAGCTGATCGAACTGGAACTGCGCAGCGGCGCGGACAATCCGGGGTTGATCAGCGAGGAAGCGCTGGTGTTGGCCACGGCGAATTTCGACAGCACGCATCTGGCACTCGCCGCAGAAGGGCTGGGCCTGGCGCTGAATCGAGTGGCGGCGTGCAGTGCAGAACGCATCGCCAAGTTGCTCTCGCCTGGCTCCAGTGACTTGCCGCGCTTCCTGATCACTCAACCAGGTCATGTCGGCATGGCCGCGTTGCAGCGCACCAGTTCGGCGCTGGTCGCGGAAATCGGACACTTGGCCAATCCGCTGCCGGCGGTGAGCGTGCCGGTGGCGGATCGTGTCGAAGACTATGCGGGGCAGGCCTTGGCGGTGGTCGACAAGACCCGGCGGTTGGTCGAGCGGGTCGTGTGGCTGGCCAGCATCGAGCTGATCGTCGCGGCGCAGGCGGTGGACCTGCGGGGTGCGTTGCGATTGGGGCAGGGCTCCGGGCAGATCCATGCCGAGGTGCGCAGCCAGGTGGCGCACCTGGATCAGGATCGCTCGGGCTCGGTGGATGTGTTGGCGCTGAGCCGCTTCATCTCAACTCATGGGTTTTCAGCGGCCAATGCGGCAACCACCGCAGGTCGCTCACCCACGCGTTGCTGAAACGCCGCCAGCGCCGGCCACCGGCCCAGGTCAATTGCGTGAAACGCGGCCCAGCGCAGCACCACGAACAGGTAGGCATCCGCCACCGAGTAGTGCGACCCCAGCAGGTAATCCTGGCGCTCCAGCGTTTGCACCAGCACCGCGAAACGCTTGAAGAGTGTGGCCTCGAACAGCGCGCGCACGTCGCCCTGGATCGCGTCGTTGAAGAACACCGCCAGGCCGCCATGAATCTCGGTGGCGATAAAATTCAGCCATTCCTGCAAACGCACCCGCTCCCAGCTGCCATTGGCAGGGGCCAGGCCGGCGGCGGGTTTCAGGTCGGCGAGGTATTGCAGGATCGCGCTGGCTTCGGTCAGTACCTGGCCGTTGTCCAGTTTCAGGGCGGCGACGTAGCCCTTGGGGTTGATCTGCAGGAAGTCCTCGCCCTCGGCGGTGGTCTTGGCCTGGTTATCGACCAGCACCAGGTCGAACGGCAGCGCCAATTCGCGCAACACGATATGCGGGGCGAGGGAACAGGCGTGAGGGAAGAAATACAGTTTCATCTGGGGCAGCTCCGTTGAATTTGCGCCAGTCTCGCGGGCGTGGCACCGTGCGTAAAATTAAACCTTCAGACCCCTGCCATAAGGACAGCTACTGCCATGATGAACCTGATGCACTGGCGCCTGCTGGTGGCCGTGGCCGATCACGGCAGCATCACCGCCGCCGCCGAGCGGGTAGGCATGACCCAGTCCGCTGCCAGCCAGGCCATGGCCGGCATGGAGGCGACGCTGGGCGCGCAACTGTTCACCCGTGAACCGCGCAAGACCTTGCCTACGGCGTTGGGCTTGAGTGTGATCGAACAGGCGCGGGTGATGCTCGGTGCCTTGCAGGCGATCCGCAGCACCGTGGACGAAGCCAGGCCCATGCTGCGTGGGACGATTCGCATCGCCAGTTTCCCGAGGGTGCTGGCGACGTTTCTGACACCCGCGTTGCAGCGTTTTGCGCAGCTCTATCCCGGCATCGAGGTCACCACCCTGGATGTCACCGACAACGAAGTACTCACCCTGCTCGACACCGGCCTCATCGACCTGGGCGTGGTGCTCAACCCCGCGCCCGAGCGCAATGCCACCGTGTTGGGCCGTGACTTATGGATGGCCGTGCTGCCAGCGAACCATGCCCTGGCGCAACGCCCGGCTGATGCGTGTGTGTCGCTTGAGGAGTTACTGGAGCAGCCTTTCGTACTGGCCACCGGTGGCTGTACCGCCAATGCCCGCAGCCTGGGGGCCGCAGCGGGGCTGACCCTGCGGGATATCCGCGTGGAAGTGCGCGAATGGAACAGTGCCTTCAGCCTGGTGCGCGAGGGGGTTGGCGTTACGCTGGTGCCGGAAATGGCCCTGCCCATCCAGCGTAAGGGGTTGCGGGTGATGGCACTGAAGGTGCCGCTGCACCGTGAATTTGCCTTGGTCGGTACGCCAAATCGTCCACCTTCAGCCGCCGCCCGTGCATTGTTAGAAATGCTGGCTGAATAGTAGCTTGCAGAGTGCCAAGCCCTGTCTATGCTCATCCAGAACCGTTGATGACGCTTGGCATATAAAGCGATTTGGATGGTTTGCGACTGTATTCGATCCGTGAATGGAATGCGCCCCGCCAGGCGCTGGTAATTGAAGGGTGATCCGAACATGTTCAACCTCCACCACAAATCCGACCTGCAGCAAATCGAACGTTTCTCCTGCGCCCTGTCCGAATCCAACGCCAAGCTCGCCGCCATCAGCCGTTCCATGGCCATGATCGAATTCGACCCTGGCGGCGTGATCCTCGACGCCAATGACAACTTCTGCAAAACCATGGGCTACAGCGTTGAAGACATCCGTGGCAAACATCACCGCATCTTTTGCGACGAGGCTTACACCCACACCGACGCCTACGCCAAGCTATGGCACGACCTGGCGCGGGGCGAGGCGCTCAGCGGCACCTTCATGCGCTTGAACAAGCACGGCCAGGAAGTGTGGCTCGAAGCCAGCTACATGCCGGTGCTGGACAAGGACAATCACGTGCAGAGCGTGATCAAGGTCGCTTCGGATATTTCCGCGCGGGTTCACCATGAACATGAAAACCAGAGCCTGATCGATGCCATTAGCCGTTCCATGGCGGTAATCGAGTTCACTCCCCAGGGCCAGATCCTCAACGCCAACGAAAACTTCCTGAAAACCGTGCAGTACTCCCTGGATGAAATCGTCGGCCAGCACCACAGCCTGTTCTGCCATCGCCGTGACGTCGAGTCGCCAGCCTACAAGGCGTTCTGGGCGTCCCTGAACCGCGGCGAGTACCACTCGCACCGTTTCGAGCGCAAAGACAAATACGGCAAGACATTGTTCCTGGAGGCGTCCTACAACCCGATCTTCGACGCCAGCGGGCGCCTGTACAAAGTGGTGAAGTTCGCCAGCGACATTACCGACCAGGTCACCACCCTGCGCAACGCCGCCGACTCGGCTCACGCGACGTCAGTGCAAAACGATGTCTGCGCGCGCAAGGGCTCGGAGGTGGTGCAGCAGACCGTGCAGATCATTGAAGAAATTTCCAACGACCTGAACCAGGCGGCGCAGAGCATTGATGCGGTGAACAAGCAATCGGACATCATCGGCAGCATCGTGCAGACCATCCGCAGTATTGCCGAACAGACCAATATGCTCGCGCTCAATGCGGCGATTGAAGCGGCGCGGGCGGGCGAGCATGGGCGCGGCTTTGCGGTGGTGGCCGATGAAGTGCGCAGCCTCGCGGCACGTACCAGCCAGGCGACGGTGGAGATTGTCGATGTGGTGCGCAAGAACCACGACCTGTCGCTGAGCGCGGTGTCGAGCATGCAGTCGAGCTTGAGCCGCACGGGGCTGGGGGTGGAACTGGCGAATGAGGCGGGGCAGGTGATCCTGGAAATCCAGGAAGGGTCACGGCATGTGGTGGATGCGATCGGGCAGTTCAACTCGACATTGCAACTGCAATAGCCTGCAGGAGCGCGTTCGCTCCCGCAGGGGCGGATGGCGTCAGATCGCAGCCAGGGTTTCTTTGACTGTCTGCGCCTGCGGCTCAGCGGTTTTCGCCGCTACTTGCTGTTCTTGCTGCTGCTTCAGGCGTTCAGCCACCTGCTTGGAAATTGCGTCCTGCTTTTCCTGGGACATGTTCTGCACATCCGCCTCGGTCAAACCCTGCTCCTTGAGCAATTGCTCGCGGATACGCTCGGCCGGGGATTTGCTCATGTAGTCCGTGAATTCGGCACGTGCGCCGGAGGTGGCGCTGGTAGCCGGCACATCCGAGGTCGCCGCGCTGGTCTGCAACTGCACACGGGTCTTGGCGAAGGCTTCGTCGATGCGGTCGGCGGCCTTGTCCAGTTCCTTCTGCGCGGCCGGCACGGTCACGCTTTGCTGCGCGGCCTGCAGGGCACCGCTGTACAGCGCGCTGGCGGCGGCGTTGGCGGGGTCCATGTCGGGCCGTTTGATCTGTTGAACGGTCGACACGGCTTGGGTGTTGTTGTTAACCAGCATGATCGGTCACCTGTGGAAATGTGCGGTGCCACAGGTGGAGCAAATAGCGTGCCGGGCGTGAAGTGCCCGGTTTTATTAGGGATGGCGTGGCCTGCGCGGCAAGGGTTGTCCTGCCGGCGGCCAGCCGTTGCCGTCAATGGGCGATGTGTTCCAGCGCCAGGTTCCGCGTACGCGGCCCGAACCAACTGATGGTGATCATCACGATCAGCATGCTGCTGGCAATGAACGCCAACACTCCAGGCGTGCCGAGATGCTCGAGGATAAAACCAATCAACAAGCTGCTGAACACCGTGGACAAACGGCTGAACGAGTAACAGAAACCCACCGCCCGTGCGCGAATGTTGGTGGGGAACAGTTCGCTCTGATAGGAGTGGTAGCTGAAGCTCAGCCAGGCGTTGCAGAAGGTGATCATCACCCCGCAGATCACCAGACCCACCGCCGTGGTTTGCAGGGCGAACAGGCTGCCGAAGATCATCGCGCCCAGCGCCGATCCGACGATTTGCCATTTGTTTTCAAAGCGATTGGCGACCTTCACGAACAGCAGCGGCCCCAACGGGTAGGCGAGGCTGATGATGAAGGCGTAGAGCAAACTGTGGGTCACGCTGACGCCCTGGCCGGACAGCAACGCCGGCAACCAATTGCCGAAGCCGAAGAAGCCGATGGCCTGGAACACATGAAACACGATCAGCATCAACGCGCGGCGGCGGTACGGCGGTTGCCAGATATCGGCAAAGCGGCCACTGCCTTGCACGCTGACGGCTTGCGGCTCGGGTTCGTCCAGCGGTTTGCCGTGGTCTTTCTGGCAGCGTGCTTCCAGGTTGTCCATGATCGTCCCCGCTTCTGCGAAGCGGCCCTTTTGCGCAAGCCAGCGCGGTGACTCTGGCAGGCGCTTGCGCAGTTGCCAGATAAACAGCGCAAACACCGCACTGCTCAGCACCACCCAGCGCCAGCCCGACACGCCGAATGGCGCTTGCGGCACCAACCACCACGACATCAATGCCACCGCCGGCACCGACAGAAACTGGATAAAAAACGCAAAGGCAAACGCCGAGCTGCGCATGCGCTTGGGCACCAGTTCCGAGAGGTAGGCGTCGATGGTCACCAGTTCGATACCCAGGCCGATGCCCACCAGGAAACGCATGCCGATGATGCCCAGCGCTGACGTTTGAAGCCCCATCAACACGGTAGCGACGGTGTACCAGATCAACGCAAAGGTGAAGATCGCCCGGCGTCCGAAGCGGTCGGCGATGGGGCTTAGCAGGCTGGCGCCGAGGAACAGACCGAGAAAGGTCGCCGAGGCGAAGGCGGCCTGATCCGAGAAGCCGAACACACCCTCGCTGCCGGTGTGGAAAATCCCGTCGCTGATCAGGCCGGGGCTGATGTAGGCGGTCTGGAACAGGTCATACAGCTCGAAAAAACCACCGATCGACAGCAGCGCGACCAGGCGCCAGACGGTGGCGACGGCGGGCAGGCGGTCAATGCGTGCGCTGATGTGGGCGGCGCGGATCGGGTCGATGCCGTCGGTGCTAGAGAGTACGGGCATGGGAAAACTCAATAAGTGATCGGAATCTCGACTGTTTGAAACGCGCCATCCTGGGGATGCTTTCTCTCGCAGCGTGCTCAGTTATGGCCGTCGAGGGCAAAGGTTTTGAAGCCGGAGCTCTGGCTGAGGCGCTGGTAATACGCTTGCACCGCAGGGTAGTCGGGATGCGCCAGTGGGGCGTTGCGCCAGCGGTGCACCGAGAGGCCGATGAGGATGTCGGCCAGGGTGAACTCATCGCCCGCGACGTAGGCGCCGGTCTTGAGCAACTGCTGTTCGAGCAGGCCCATCTTGTCATTCCACGCTTGCACGCCAGCCTGGATGCGCTGCGGGTCCTGGTAGTCCGGGTTCTGGCGCACCAGCGCATGGAACGCATAACCCCACGACGGGTTGAGTTCGGTGGCTTGCCAGTCCATCCATTGTTCCACGCGTGCCCGTGGCGC
Source organism: Pseudomonas sp. NFPP24 (assembly GCF_900112095.1). Lineage (NCBI taxonomy): Bacteria > Pseudomonadati > Pseudomonadota > Gammaproteobacteria > Pseudomonadales > Pseudomonadaceae > Pseudomonas > Pseudomonas sp. NFPP24. Next base: position 163,658 of record NZ_FOKD01000009.1, on the reverse strand, counting down.
GGGTTCGGCGGGGAGCAGGTCGTGGCGTTGGTAGAGGCCGACGAGGTAGCGGCAGATGGTGTTGGACTCCCACAGCACGCCGTGGTCGTCGATCAGCACCGGTACCTGGGCGTTGGGGTTCAGGGCGAGGAACTCAGCGGATTGAGTGGGCTTGAAGCCGATGCCCCAGTCTTCGCGCTGGTAGTCGATGCCCAGTTCCTGGCAGGTCCAGAGTACTTTGCGCACGTTGATGGAAGAGGTGCGGCCCAAGATTTTCAGTGAGTGTCCCATGGTGCTTCCCTGGCATTTGGAGAAGGCTCAATCTAGCAGGGGTGATAGCAATGTGGGAGGGGGGTTGCCCCCTACCACATGGGTCAAGTGCTTTCCCGTATCTGCAATTCAAAGCCCATATCCACCACCGGCTTGGCGATTTTGCTGCCCGCCATGATCGTCAGCAGATGCTCCGCCGCCCGCCGACCAATCGCTTCCCTTGGTGTACTGATACTGCTCAGGCGCGGCACCATGAACGACGACGCCGGTAAATCGTTGAAGCCCAGCACAGCCACGCGCTCCGGCACCTTGATGCCATGGCGCATGGCCTCCAGCAGGGCGCCCTGGGCCAGGTCGTCGTTGCCGAAAAAGATCGCATCCACGTCCGGATGGGTTGCCAGCAACTGCAGGAACAATTCACCTCCCAGGCCGACTGAGGAAGGGCGCGGCGTCAGCAGTTCCAGCGCCGGGTCGTACTGGCCGGCCTGTTGCAGCGCCCGGCGGAAACCTTCACCGCGCAACAGCGTGCGTTGGTCCAGTTGCGCGCCGATATACGCCAGGCGCTTGCGCCCACGGGACAGCAAGTGCGCCGCCGCCGTCTCACCCGCCGCCAGTTGCGAGAAGCCCACGCAGTTCACCCCGGCGTTGGGGTCCAGGTCCATCATGTACACGCAAGGCACATTGCTGGCCTCGACCATTCGTCGGGCGCTTTCGGTGCGATCAAAGCCGGTCAGCAACAAACCCCGTGGCTGATAGGCCATGTAGTTGCGCAACAGGTTTTCTTCTTCGTCGCGGGAATAGTGGGAATTGCCGATCAGCACTTCGAAGCCCTTGGGCCGCAGAACCTGGTGGATGGCTTCGAGGGTTTCGATAAACAGCAGGTTGGACAACGACGGCACCAACACCACCACCGAATGGCTCTGGGCCGAGGCCAGGGCGCGGGCGGCGGGGTTGACCACATAGTTCAGTTCGGCGGCGGCCTGCTGTACTTTCTCCACCAGTTCGGTGGCGACGGTACTGATGCCGCGCAGGGCGCGGGAGGCGGTAATCGGGCTGACGCCGGCCAGGCGGGCGACTTCGTTAAGGGTCGGGCGACCCGTGGTGCGCATTTTTTTATCGTTCTTGGAGGTCATCAGGCGGCTTGCCAAACAAAAATCGAGGCACTAAGGTAGCGCTGTCTCCAAGTAGCTGCAAATGCTTGAACGCTGGGTTGCCTGATCCGGTTCAAATGATTGGAGAGGATGCACGCGTCACTCCATAAAAATGACAAGACGGCGCGGGAAAGCCTGTTTTTGCACTAGCCTTACAGCGTGCAAAGGTAGCGCTATCTGCGTCCTGAGGTGTTTCATGAGTCAACCTGTTACCGCCCTGGTCATCATGGGTGTCGCCGGCTGTGGCAAGACCAGTGTCAGCGAGGCCCTGTGCCGCCTGAACGGCGCCACCGCGATCGAAGGCGACAGCTTTCACCCCGCCGCCAACATCGAAAAGATGAGCGCCGGCCACCCCCTCAACGACGACGACCGCGCCGGCTGGCTCGACATCCTGTGCGATGAACTGCGCCGTTCGCTCAAGGCGGGCGAGCATCCCGTGCTCACCTGTTCCGCCCTCAAGAAGAAATACCGCGACCACCTGCGCGAAGCCGCCCCGGGCCTGGGTTTTGTGTTCCTGGAACTGACCCGTGAAGTGGCCGCCGACCGTGTGTCCCATCGCCCCGGGCATTTCATGCCGGCCAGCCTCATAGACAGCCAGTTCGCTACCCTTGAATCGCCCAAGGGCGAGCCGCTGACCCTGGCCCTCAATGCCAGCGAAGACAGCGTCGAGCAGTTGGCCGAGCAGACCAATGCCTGGTGGCTGCAACACGGCTTTGAACCAACCCATTGATTTTTTGCCGGAAAAGATAGCGCTGTCCCCGGCAGGAAATTCAACACCCGCTTTAATAACAACAACAAACAGGAGAGACCCCCCATGTTTGGCATGTCCCACGAGTCCTACCTGCTGCTAGACGCAGTGGTTACCATCATCGGGTTGATCGTTCTGATCACCAAGTTCAAGGTGCACCCGTTCATTGCACTGATCATCGCGGCCGGCTTCCTCGGCCTGACCTCGGGCATGCCCGTGGACAAGATCATCAAGGCGTTCCAGGACGGCTTCGGCGGAGTGCTCGGCTTTGTCGGCATCATCCTCGCGCTCGGTACGATGCTCGGCAAGATGATGGCCGAATCCGGCGGTGCCGATCAGATCGCCCAGACCCTGATCCGCGCCTTCGGCAAAGAGAAGGTCCAGTGGGCCATGATGTTCGCCGCGTTCCTGGTGGGCATCCCGCTGTTCTTCGAGATCGGCTTCGTGCTGCTGATCCCGCTGGTGTTCATCGTCGCGCGCCGTACCGGTGTGTCGCTGATCAAGATCGGCATTCCGTTGCTGGCCGGCCTGTCGGCGGTACACGGCCTGGTGCCTCCGCACCCGGGCCCGCTGCTGGCCATCGGCGTGTTTGGCGCGGACATCGGCAAGACCATTCTCTACGGCCTGATCGTCGCACTGCCGACAGCGATCATCGCCGGCCCGATCTTCGGTACGTTCATCGCCAAGTACATCCCGGGCAACCCGTCCCAGGAACTGGTCGATCAACTGGCCCGCGAGCCTGAGAACAAAGACCTGCCGAGCTTCGGCATTACCCTGGTCACCGTGCTGCTGCCGGTGTTCCTGATGCTGCTGAAAACCTTCGCCGACATCGCGTTTGCCGAAGGCAACGTGGTACGCAACTGGATGGACATGATCGGTCACCCGATCACCGCCTTGCTGCTGGCGTTGCTGCTGTCGCTGTACACCTTTGGCCATCGCCAGGGCATCCACTCCAAGCAGATCCTCAAGCTGCTCGACGCCAGCCTCGCGCCGACCGCCGCGATCATCCTGATCATCGGTGCCGGTGGTGGCTTCAAGCAGATGCTGGTGACCAGCGGCGTGGGCGATGTGATCGGCCACATGGCGGTGAACGCGCAGATCAACCCGATCCTGCTGGCGTGGCTGGTGGCGGCGGTGATCCGTGTGGCGACCGGTTCGGCTACCGTCGCGACCATTACCGGCGCGGGCATCGTGGTGCCGGTGGTGGGGATGATTCCGGGGGTTAACCGTGAGCTGCTGGTGCTGGCGACGGGGGCGGGCTCGTTGATCCTGTCTCACGTCAACGATGCGGGGTTCTGGCTGGTGAAGCAGTACTTCAACATGACCGTGGCCGAGACGTTCAAGACGTGGACGGCGATGGAGACCATTCTGTCGGTGGTCGCGCTGATCTTCATCATGCTGCTGTCGTTGGTGGTCTAAGCCAGACCGTGGAACAAATGTGGGAGGGGGCAAGCCCCTCCCACAGTTTTGACTGCAGTTCTACAGGTGGATCCGGTCAGGCTTTGGTGACCAGGCCATCCGCCCGGAACATCCCGCGAATCCCGCGCACTGCCTGGCGGATCCGGTCCTGGTTCTCGATCAGCGCAAAGCGCACGTGATCATCGCCATACTCGCCAAATCCAATCCCGGGCGACACACATACCTTCGCCTCCAACAGCAATTTCTTGGCAAATTCCAGCGAGCCCAGGGCGGCATACTGCTCGGGAATCCTGGCCCAGACGTACATCGACGCCTTGGGGTTCTCCACCATCCAGCCCAGCTCATGCAGGCCCTTGACCAGCACATTGCGGCGCTGGCGGTACTGCTCGGCGATGTCCTTCACGCACTGTTGGTCGCCTTCCAATGCAGCAATCGCGGCGACTTGCAGCGGGGTAAAGGTGCCGTAGTCGTGGTAGCTCTTGATCCGCGCCAGGGCGTTGACCAGCTCCGGGTTACCCACCATGAATCCGATGCGCCAGCCGGCCATGTTGTAGCTCTTGGACAGGGTGAAAAACTCCACCGCGATGTCCTTGGCGCCAGGCACTTGCATGATCGACGGGGCTTTCCAGCCGTCGTAGACGATGTCGGCGTAGGCCAGGTCATGCACCACCAGCACGTCGTACTGCTTGGCCAGGGCGATCACGCGTTCGAAGAAATCCAGCTCCACGCACTGCGCGGTAGGGTTGGACGGGAAACCGAGGATCATCATTTTCGGCTTGGGGATCGAGCCGCGAATCGCCCGTTCCAGCTCAGCGAAGAAGTCCACGCCAGGCACCAGCGGCACTGAACGCACCTGGGCACCGGCAATCACCGCACCGTAGATGTGGATCGGATAGCTCGGGTTGGGCACCAGCACCGTGTCGCCCTGGTCCAGAGTGGCGAGCATCAAGTGCGCCAGGCCTTCCTTGGAACCGATGGTGACGATGGCTTCCGACTCGGGGTCGATGTCCACTTCATAGCGGTCCTTGTACCAGCGCGAAATCGCCCGGCGCAGACGCGGAATGCCTTTGGAGGTGGAGTAGCCGTGGGTGTCTTCACGCTGGGCGACGGTGACCATTTTCTCCACGATGTGGGCAGGCGTGGCGCCGTCAGGGTTACCCATGCTCAAGTCGATGATGTCTTCGCCGCGCCGACGCGCAGCCATCTTCAGCTCGGCAGTGATATTGAAAACATACGGGGGGAGTCGATCTATGCGCGCAAAGCGGCGCGGCGAACCTTGGTCGGCCATTGTTGCCTCGAGAGTACGTAAGCGCCCGGAACCGTCCGAGCGACGTCGGCCACTGCGGTGGCCTGCGGGGCAGACAATACGGTCGATGATGGCCAGTTGTCCAGATGCGTAGGAAAATTTTCTGCATGGAGTAGCGCGTGGATATGCCCCTATACTCGATACGGGTTTGTTCCCTCATAAGAAGGAGACTGTTCGTATGGATCAGCAGACAAAACAACCGTTGGAGCCACGCATGGAAGCAGGCAAGGCCCTGGTGATTGCCGGTGTACAAGGGCGTTATTCGAAGGCCACCGTGGGCGATATCCCCAAGCTGTGGGAGTTGTTCGACACCTGCATCAAGGACATCAAGAAGCGCGTCGGCGGTGTGACCTATGGCGTTTGCCATAACCCCAACCATGGCGAATTCGACTACATGGCGGGTGTCGAAGTCCCCAACAAGGGCGACGTGCCGAGCAACTTTGAATACATCGAAATTCCGCCGCTCAACTATGCCGTGTTCCCGCATTACGGGCCGGTGCAGGCGCTGGAACAGACGTACGAACGCATCAAGTTCGAGTGGCTGCCGCACTCGGGCTACAAGGTGATGGGTGCGGATTTCGAACGCTACAGCGAGGATTTTGATGCGCGTAAGGGCACCGGGACGGTGGAGATCTGGTTGCCGGTGGGCGAAAGAGGCTGAAGCACTCGCCGATGTCACGTAAACAGGACATTAACGTCTGAAAGTCATGTTTACGTGACATCAAAGGGCTGGGTTAAACACCCTCTTCAATCTGCGCTCATACCCGATCCGCCCTTTATACGCCTCCCCGCTATCGACCCAACCAGCCGACAGATACAACCCCATCGCCGCCACATTGTCCGCGTCCACCGACAACTCCAGGCCCCTGATCTGCGGCCACGCAGCCAATGCCGCCGCCGGCAGCGCCTGCAAGCACGCCTTGCCGAACCCGCGCCCTTGTTGATGCCGATCGACCTGCAACGCATGCAGGGTCGCGCTGTGCTCATCGGCCCAATGGGGCAGGCACGGTGGGCGTTTGAGCAGCAGGAAGGCCACCGGGATTTCATCGGCGAGCAGGGCGAAGCCTTTGATGGCACCGGTGCTGGGATTGACCAGCAGGCTGTTCAGCGCACAGTAGATATCGCCGGAGTACGGCAGTTGCTCGGGATGCACTTGCAGGGTGTCGAGTTGCTGTTTCTGCACAAGGCTCAGCGTCTCATAGGCGACGAGGCGGGTTTCCATCGGTGGCGCATCCGAAATCCTACAAAGAGGCGTGGATTCTAGCGGGTTTGCCGAAGGCGAAATTATTTTTAAGCGGGGTGTCGATTTGTCGGCGGGCCATTCGACCAAGGGTGTCTTCCGTGATGTTTTCCAACCCGAGGAGTATCGCCATGAGCACTGCCATCAACACCCTGATCGAACAATGGAAGCAAGCTGTCACCGCCAAGGATGTCGACAAGATTGTCAGCTTTTATGCCGAGGATATCGTCGCGTTCGACGCCGTTGGCGCCCTGCAATTCAAAGGCAAGGCCGCCTACCAGGCGCACTGGAAGGCCTGCATGGAGTTCTGCCCCGGCCCCGGCATTTTCGACTTTCATGAGCTGCATATCGTAGCCGGAGAAGACAGCGCCTTTGCCCACTGGCTCGCCCACTGTGGTGGCGCCGGGCCGGATGGCGTGCTCAAGACGTGCTGGATGCGGGTCAGCGCCGGTTACCAGCGCATCAACGGGCAGTGGAAGGTGGTGCATGAGCACTGGTCCGCGCCTTTTGACATGGAAACCGGCGCCGGTCTGTTCGACCTGAAACCTTGACCTGCGCGATCTATAGTCAGCAATCCGAAAACGGAGAACGCCATGAAATACCTGTGCCTGATCTACAGCAACGAACAGGTGCTGCACACCTCGCCGGACAGCCCCGCCGACCCGGAGTGCTTCGCCTACGCGCAGTCCGTGCAGGCCAGCGGTCGCATGCTGGCCGCCGAGCCGTTGGAGTCGGTGAGCACCGCCACCACCGTGCGCATGCGCAATGGCAAGCTGTCGATCACCGACGGGCCGTTTGCCGAAACCAAGGAACAGCTCGCCGGCTTCTACCTGATCGAGGCCCGTGACTTGAACGAAGCGATCCAGGTGGCTGGCGGTATTCCGGCCGCCCGGGTCGGCAGTGTAGAAGTGCGTCCCGTGCGTGAATTGAATCTGTGACTGCAACAACCTCGGTCGATGCCCTTTACCGCAGCGAATCACGTCGGGTTCTCGCAACGCTGATTCGCTTGCTGGGCGACTTCGACCTGGCCGAAGAAGCCCTGCACGACGCGTTTTTCGTCGCCGTGCAGCGCTGGCCCCTGGACGGTGTGCCAGCCAACCCAAGGGCATGGCTGGTGTCGACCGGGCGCTTCAAGGCTATCGACCGTCTGCGCCGCCAGGCGCGGTTTACCCCGTTGTTGCAGGAGCAGGCCGACACGCTGGAAGCGGCTGACTGGAGCGATGAAGACGTGGAAGACGACCGCCTGCGCCTTATTTTCACCTGCTGCCACCCAGCACTGGCGGCAGATGCCCAGGCGGCGCTGACCCTGCGTGAGATCTGCGACCTCACCACCGAGGAAATTGCCCGGGCGTTCCTGGCCACGCCGGCCACCATCGCCCAGCGCATCGTGCGCGCCAAGGGCAAGATCCGCGAGGCGAAAATCCCTTATCAAGTGCCGTCCAGGGACGCGCTGCCGGAGCGTTTGGATGCGGTGCTGCGGGTGATTTACCTGGTGTTCAACGAGGGGTATTCGGCGTCCATCGGTGCCGACCTGACCCGCGAGGAGTTGACCCGCGAAGCGATTCGCCTGGGGCGCCTGCTGCTGGAGTTGCTGCCCGAACCGGAAGTCATGGGCCTGCTGGCCTTGATGCTGCTGCACGAGTCCCGCCGCCCGGCGCGCACCTCGGCCGAGGGTGAGTTGGTGCTGCTGGCTGAGCAGGATCGCTCGCTGTGGGACGCCTCGTTGATTGCCGAAGGTTGTGCCCTGGTCGAGCGCGCGCTGGGCACACGGCGCTTTGGTCCGTATTGCCTGCAGGCCGCCATCGCCGCGGTGCATGCCGAAGCGGCGCGTGCCGATGAGACGGACTGGCCGCAGATCGTCGGGCTCTACGATGTATTGCTCAGGGCCGTGCCGTCACCGGTGATCGAACTGAACCGCGCGGTAGCCCTGGCCATGCGCGATGGGCCGTTGGCGGGGTTGCAGCAGGTGGAGGGCATTCTGGCACGCGGCGAGTTGCTGGATTACCACTTGGTGCATTCGGCGCGGGGGGAGTTCTGCCGGCAACTGGGGCGCGTCGAAGAGGCGCGCGCCGCCTACGCAAAAGCCCAGTCGCTGACCCAGCAGGGCCCGGAACGACGTTTCCTCGAACAACGTTTGCAAAACCTGTAGGCGGTGTCATTCGAGCATTTGACTGAGCATCCAACTGCCCGCCGGCCCAGGTGGGTGTTGTCGCGACCACAACGCATCCACCGCCACCGAGCGTGGCCAACCCCGAACGTTGAGTTCAATCAGTTCGGCATTACCAAAGCGCTCCACCAACCAGCGTGGTAACTCCGCCCAGCCGAAACCGAGTTGAGCCATCTCCATCAGCATCAGAAAACTCGGCGCCGACCACACCCGGCCCATGGGGCGTGTCTCGTTGGGGCTGATGATGCTTGCCAGGCGCAGTTCCCGGTGTTGTTGCAGGGCCTGCGAGTCGATGTTTTCTACGCGCGCCAATGGGTGAGTGGGGGCGACGAACAGTGCGATTTCCGTGCGTTCGGCCACGGGCGAGTGGGTCAGGTCGGGCGGGTAGATGTGCTGGGCTTCGATCAAGGCAATCTGTGCACGGCCGCTCTGCACCAGGGCGATCAGGTCTTCACACTCGGCGATCAGCCATTCCAGTTCAAGGTCCGGGTAGCGATGTTCAAAGGCCTTGAGGGCGATCTCGAAGCGTTCCGACTGATACGTATCGGACATGGCGATCGTGACCTTCGGCTCCAACCCCTGGGACAACTGGCTCGCCGCCAGTTCCAGGCGACTGCTGGCCTCCAGCACCTGTTCGGCGCGTTGCAGCAGCACATGGCCGGCCGGGGTCAGCGTCGGCTTGCGGCTGCTGCGGTCGAACAGCACCACATCCAGGTCAATCTCCAGGCTCGCCACGGCCGCACTGACGGTGGACTGGCTCTTGCCCAGCTTGCGTGCCGCCGCCGAAAACGAGCCTTGGGTAGCGGCCTGGACAAACGCTTGCAGCACTTCGTGGGAGGCCATGACTATCGCCTTGATCGATGGTTATTAGTTATGAAGTATCGATTCAAAGGGTAATCATGGCAACCATCGTCCTTCACCGAGCACAGGTTATGAGCCCTACCAAGTCGATTACTGAACGCGTTTGCCAGGCCCTGGGTTTTGAAGGCCTGGCGTTGTTGATCTGTACGCCGCTGCTGGTCTGGATCACCGGCAGGCCGGCCCTGGAAATGGGCGCGGTGACCCTGGGCCTGAGCTTGTTGGCGCTGACCTGGAACATCATCTTCAACAGCCTGTTCGACCGCCTCAAGGTGCGCCTGCAACTGTCCAACGGCGGTTGGACGCGGGTGTTGCATGCGCTGATGTTCGAAGGCGGGCTGATCATCGTCGCCGTGCCGCTGATCGCGGCGTGGCTGAACATCAGCCTGATGCAGGCGTTCATGCTCGACATCGGCGTGTTGCTGTTTTTCCTGCCGTACACCTATGTGTATCACTGGGGGTATGACGTGATCCGGGAAAAAATCATCAACAGAAACGCGCCTGCAGGTTATGTGTGAAATCAGAGGAACATGCCGCCTGAGGCTTCGATGCGTTGCCCGGTGATCCAGTGGCTGCCATCGGCCAGCAGGGTCGAGATCGCCCCGCCAATGTCGTCCGGCAAACCGGCGCGACCCAGGGCGGTGTTGTTGGCCACCATCGCATTCACATCCGGGTTGTCGCGCACGGCGCCGCCGCTGAAATCCGTGGCAATGGCGCCAGGGGCCAGGGTGTTCACGCTGATCCCGCGCGGGCCCAGTTCCTTGGCCTGGTAGCGCGACAGCACTTCCACCGCACCTTTCATCGACGCATAAGCCGCATACCCCGGCAGGCTGAACCGCGCCAGGCCGCTGGAAATATTGAGGATGCGCCCACCATCGCAGATCAGCGGCAGCAATTTTTGCGTGAGGAAAAACGGTGCTTTGAAGTGGATCGCTACCAATTGGTCGAACTGCGCTTCGGTGGTCTCGGCAAAACTGGCGTGGGCGCCGATACCAGCGTTGTTGATCAGAAAGTTGAAGTGATCCTGTGCAAACACGTCCTTGAGCAGGGTGCCGACTTCGCCGACAAAGGCATCGAAGCGGTCGCTCTGGCTCACATCCAGTTGCAGCATTGCGGCGCAGCCACCCAGGGCCTGGACCTGCTCGACCACCGTCTGGGCTTCAGCTGCCGCGCTGTGGTAGGTGCCGATGATGTCGACGCCCTGGGCCGCCAGGTGCAACGCGGCGCTTTTGCCCAGGCCACGGCTGGCGCCGGTGATCAGTGCGATTTTACGGGGCATGGTGCAGTCCTCTCAGGTGATTGGTGGGACTGAGTGTATTTATTCGTCCGTAACGTGATAAACAGCGCCATACCGGAATCACTGGCCGGATAAGGCGAACAATCCCATGAATAAACTTGAGCTGTTGCGCACCTTCGTGCGCGTCACCGAACTGTCGAGTTTTACCCAGGCCGGCGAGAGCCTCGGCCTGCCGCGCTCGACCGTGTCCGAGCATGTGCAAGCCCTGGAAGAACTGCTCGGCGCGCGCCTGTTGCAACGCACCACGCGTAAGGTGCAGGCGACCCAGGACGGCCGGGTTTTGTATGAGCGCAGCAAGGACCTGCTGTCGCACATGGAGGAGTTGGAAGGGTTGTTTCGCCAGGATGAGGCGCAACTGAGCGGGCGCATCCGGGTGGACATGCCCACCGTGATGGCGCGGGAGTTGATCCTGCCGCGCTTGCCCGAATTCATGGACGCGCACCCGCTGATCGAGCTGGAGATCAGCAGTTCCGACCGCCAGGTGGATCTGATCGCCGAAGGCTTTGATTGCGTGTTGCGTGTCGGCGCCCAGCCGGATCAAACGGTGGTCGCACGAAAAGTCTGCAGCATGCCGATGGTCAACTGCGTGAGCCCGGTCTACCTGCAACGCTATGGCACGCCGATGACCCTGGCGGACCTGGCGCAGCATCAACTGGTGCATTACGTACGGCCGCTGGGGTCACGCTCGGCGGGCTTCGAATACCAGCAGGGCAATAAGGTGCACCGCGTGCCGATGGCCGGGCGGGTCACGGTCAACAGCACAGATGCCTATCAGGCTGCTTGCCTGGGTGGTTTCGGGATTACCCAGGTGCCGTTGCTCGGTATCCGCGAGTTGCTGGCGCGAGGCGAACTGGTCAGCGTCCTGCCGGATTACCCGGCTCCCCCATTGGACGTGTCGATGCTCTATGCCGGGCAACGGCATTTGCCGCAACGTGTGCGGGTATTCATGGAGTGGCTGGCTGCGACGTTGCAAGCCCAGCTCTAACGCCGTGCCGACAATTGCTGCGGCGCCAGGAACGCGTCGTGGAAGTAATCGCGCACCGCCTGCATCGCCGGGGTGAACGCGCGTTCGCGGTGCCAGGCCAGGCCCACGCTCATCGGCGTGACGGGGTCGGTGACGGTGAGGGTTTCGATGCGCTTGCCTTCCAGGGACCAGGGCCGATGCACCAGGTCGGACAGGATCGCCACGCCGCTGCCATTGGCGACCATGCTGCGCACCGCTTCCACCGAACTGGTGCGCAGCCGCACCTGGGGCGTTTGCCCGGCCTGTTCCCAATAGCGCATGGCGCTGTGTTCGGCCTCGTCGACGGTGAGCAGGATGTAGGGTTCCCGGGCCACATCGGCCAGGCTCACGGCGCCGCGCTCGCACAGCGGGTGGTGGCTGGGCAGCCACAGGCGGCGTTCCGAGTTGAACAAGATCTCCGAGACGATAGCCGGGTGGGTAAGGTTGGCGGTGAGCACCACCGCCATGTCGAACTGGCCGTCGAGCAAACCCTGTTCGATGGCTTGGCGTTCCTGCTCGAAGACCTCGATGGTCACGTCCGGGTGCCAGTGTTCCATGCGCTGCAAGTGGTGCGGCAGGAAGTAGCCGAGCACCGTGTAGCTGGCCGCCAGGCGCAGCACGCCGCTGGCGCGGTAGTCGGGCAGCGGGCTGTTCAGCGCGTCATCGACACTGCGCAGGATCACGTAGGCGCGGTTGAGAAAATGCCGCCCGGCGTCAGTCAGGTTCATGCCCTGGGCCGAACGCACGAACAGTTGCACACCGAGCATGCCCTCCAGCTCCTTGATCGCCGTGGTCACCGCCGACTGGGAGATGTTCAGGTGGATGGCCGCCTGGGAAATCTGGCCGATCTCGGCGGTGGCGACAAAGTAGCGGACTTGGCGCAAGGTCAGGGACATCGGCCTCTCCAAAACGTAGGGCTATCTGATTTTCAGAAGATGGGTTATCTGATAATAGATCTTCCCAAGGGGTCAAGGGGCAGCCTACTTTTCCTGCATCACTTAGGCGGAGCGACTTCGATGCAGGCAGTGGATTTCAATTCGGACATGGGCGAAGGCTTTGGCCCCTGGACCATCGGCGATGGCGTCGACGCTGAGCTGATGGCCTACATCAGCTCGGCCAATATCGCCACCGGCTTCCACGCCGGCGACCCCGGCACCATGCGCCGCACCGTCGAGCGGGCCAGGCAATTGGGCGTGGCCATCGGCGCGCATCCTGGCTTCCGTGATCTGGTCGGCTTTGGCCGCCGCCATATCAACGCTCCGGCCCAGGAGCTGGTGGACGACATGCTCTACCAGCTTGGCGCCCTGCGGGAAATTGCCCGCGCCCAGGGCATGACCCTGCAACACATCAAACCCCACGGCGCGCTGTACATGCACCTGGCCCGCGACGAAGAAGCCGCGCGCCTGCTGGTGCAGAACCTGCGCATCATCGAGCCGACGCTGCTGCTGTACTGCATGCCCAACTCGGTGATCTGGCGTGTCGCGCAGGAGCTGGGACAGCCGGTGGTCCGGGAGTTTTATGCCGACCGTGAGTACGATCTGACCGGCTCCATCGTGTTTACCCGCAATGTGCGGGCGCTGGACCCGGCGACGGTGGCGGCGCGCGTCCTGCGGGCCTGTCAGACGGGACTTGTTCGAACCGTGGAAGGCGAAGACCTGTTTATCGAATTCGACTCCATCTGCCTGCACAGCGACACCCCCGGTGCGCTGGAGCTGGTGGAAGCCACCCGCGAAGCGCTGGACCAAGCGGGCATCACGGTCAAGACACCACAATAAAAATCATCGCCTTATTTTTTCGCCTGCCTTTCTACAATGATTCCAAGAGGAACAGACATGGCTGAAACGTCCCCCATCCGCTACAGCTTCGGCGGTGATGAACACCTGTTTGCCGAGGTCAGCGACAGCATGTCCCTGGAGGCCTTTTTCAAGGGCATGGCGGTGACCCGCGCGGTGGAGCGCCTGGCGCTGGAAGGCGTGCTGGATGTGTGCCTGGCCAACGCATCGTTCCAGATCCGCTTCGACCCCGACCGCATCGCGCCCCATGTATTGCTCGACGCGGTGCAGACCGCCGAAGCCCAGGCCGTGGCCGAACGCACGCTGCACACGCGCATCATCGAAATCCCGGTGCTGTACAACGACCCGTGGACCCATGAAACCCTCATGCGTTTTCGCGACCGCCACCAGGACCCCAGCGGCACCGACCTGGAATACGCTGCGCGTATCAATGGCCTGGCCGATGTCGACGCGTTTATCGCTGCCCACAGCGGTGCGCCGTGGTTTGTGTCGATGGTCGGGTTTGTCGCGGGCTTGCCGTTCATGTTCCAGATGGTCGAGCGCGAGCGGCAGTTGCAGGTGCCCAAGTACCTGCGCCCGCGCACCGACACGCCGAAACTCACCCTCGGCCATGGCGGCTGTTTTGGTTGCATCTACTCGGTGCGCGGTGCCGGCGGTTACCAGATGTTCGGCGTGACCCCGGCGCCGATCTATGACCCGGCGCAGCAGTTGGCCTACCTCAAGGAGCACATGGTGTTCTTCCGGCCAGGCGATATCGTGCAGTTCAAACCCATGGACCGTGACGCCTACGACCGAGCGGTGGCCGAGGTGGACGCAGGACGTTTCGACCTGCGTATCCGTCCGGTGGAATTTTCCCTCGACGCTTTTCTCGCCGACCCCATTGGCTACCCGAAAACCCTGCAGGAGGCGCTGGCATGATCAAGGTCCTCAAACCCGGCCTCGCCACCTCCGTGCAAGACCTTGGCCGCGAAGGTTACTACCACCTGGGCATCCCGCCGTCGGGTGCGTTGGATCAATACGCGTTGAGCGCGGCCAACCACCTGGTGGGCAACCCGGTGGGCGCGGCGGGTCTGGAATGCACATTGATCGGCCCTGAACTGCAGTTCCAACAGGATGCGCTGGTGGCCCTCAGCGGCGCCCTGATGTCGCCGCGCCTGGACGGTAAAGTGGTGCACCAGGACACCGCGTTCCAGGTGCGCGCCGGGCAGGTGTTGCGCTTTGAATTTCCCAAGGCGGGGGCGCGTACTTACCTCGCGGTGGCCGGTGGCATTGATGTGCCGCTGGTACTCGGTAGCCGCTCGACCTACACCCTCGGCGCGCTTGGCGGCTTTCAGGGGCGGCGCTTGCAGGAAGGCGATGAATTGCCCATCGGTGAAGCCAGCTGCACGGGACGCGCGGGCAACAGTCTGCCAATGGCGTTGCGTCGCTCAGTGGGCGGGGATATCACCCTGCGCGTGGTGCCGGGGCTGTATTACGAGCGCCTCACGGATGCGGCAAAAAGCAGCTTTTTCGCCGAGCCCTGGGCCGTGGGTTCCGAAGCCGACCGCATCGGCTATCGCTTCAAGGGCGGCAGTGCGTTGAGCTTCCAGCCACGGGAGCAGCCGTTTGGCGCGGGGTCGGACCCGTCGAACATCGTCGACAGTTGCTACCCGATCGGTTCGATCCAGGTGCCGGCCGGGTTGGAGCCGATTGTGTTGCACCGGGATGCGGTGTCGGGCGGTGGCTACGCGATGATCGGCACGGTGATCAGCGCCGACCTGGATTTGATCGGGCAGATGCAACCGAACCAGCGGGCCGGGTTTGTGGCGGTGACGCTGGAGCAGGCGTTGGAGGCGCGGCGTGTCTACAAGAAGCGGTTGAAGATAATGTCCGGGCTGTTCGCAGGATAAAACTGTGGGAGGGGGCTTGCCCCCGATAGCGGTGGACCAGCCAGCTTCTCTATAGCTGACCCACTGCAATCGGGGGCAAGCCCCCTCCCACATGTTCAATCACTGTTGTGTCAGAAAAGTTGAGTGAACAGCCAGTAGAGGCTGCCGGAAAGCAGAATCGCCGCCGGCAACGTCAGCACCCACGCCATCGCCAGGTTGCGGATCGTGCGCATCTGCAACCCGCCCCCGTTCGCCACCATGGTCCCCGCCACACCCGACGACAGCACATGGGTGGTCGACACCGGCAACCCATACATGTCTGCCGCGCCGATGGTCAGCATCGCCACCATTTCTGCCGAGGCGCCTTGGGCGTAGGTCAGGTGGGTCTTGCCGATCTTCTCGCCCACGGTCACCACGATGCGCTTCCAGCCGACCATGGTGCCCAGGCCCAGGGCGATGGCCACGGCGATTTTCACCCACAGCGGAATAAAGCGCGTGGAATTGTCGATCTGTTGCTTGAACAGTTGCAGCTTGCCCTGGGTGTCGGCGTCGAAGCTGCCGACCTTGCCCTTGTCCATCAGGCGAATGGTTTCGCTGGTCAGGTACATGTCGTTACGCACGTTGCCGACGGCTTCGGCAGGCACCTTGGCCAGGGAGCCATAACCTTTGACTTCATCACCGATCTGCCCGGCGAGGGCGGCGAGGGCGGGGACCAGTTCCGGGGTGGCTTCCTTGGTGCGCACGTAGGTGGAGAGGATCGGGCGCGGGTCACCGGTCAGCGCTTGCGGGGCACTTTTCACCAGGGCGACCTGGGTGACTTCGGCCACTGCCGCGAACTGCAGCGACTGCTCGGCCGGCATGGTGCGGTTCAGCGCGTAGGCCATCGGCAAGGTGCCCACCAGGATCAGCATGATCAGGCCCATGCCTTTTTGCCCATCGTTGGAGCCATGGGCAAAGGACACGCCGGTGCAGGTGGCGATCAGCATGCCGCGGATCCACCACGGTGGCGGGGTGTCGCCCTTGGGTGCCTTGTACAGCGCGCGATTCTTGACGAAGGCGCGCAGGGCCAGCAACAGCATCGCCGCAAACGCGAAGCCGATCAGCGGCGACAGCAGCAAGGCGTAACCGATCTTGATCGCCTGGCTCCAGTCCACACCGCTGGTGCCGTCACGCCCGTGCATCAAGGCATTCGCCACGCCCACGCCGATGATCGAACCGATCAGCGTGTGGGACGACGACGCCGGCAAGCCCAGCCACCAGGTGCCGAGGTTCCACAGGATCGCGGCGATCAGCAGGGCGAAGATCATCGCAAAGCCGGCGGAAGAACCCACCTGCAGAATCAGCTCGACCGGCAGCAACGCAATAATCCCGAACGCCACCGCGCCGCTCGAAAGCAGCACGCCGAGGAAGTTGAAAAAGCCCGACCACACCACCGCAAAATGCGGCGGCAGCGAGTTGGTGTAGATCACCGTCGCCACGGCGTTGGCGGTGTCGTGGAAGCCGTTGACGAACTCGAAACCCAAGGCGATCAACAGCGCCACGCCCAGCAGCAGAAACGGCGTCCAGGTGGTGAGCTGGGCGCCCATTTCATGCATGTCGTGCATCAGGCTGTAGGCGGTGAACAACAGGCCCATGGCGAGCACGGCAAAGAAGATGATTACCGTCACCAGGCCGGGTTTCTTGTCCAGCCTGGGCTTGGGCGCGGCGGGTGAGGCGTGGGTGGAGGCAGTCAGGGAAGGGGTGGCCATGCGGGGGCATCCAGTGTGGGGAGGATGCCGTTCATAGTCATTGCAGAATGTTACAAAGATACTGCCATAGGTCAGTGTTTGGAGGATTGAGCATGCTGCTGGTCAGTAGTCATTCTAAACGTCCGGTCCGCCATCATCAGGAGGCAATGCCTATTGAAGGAGACAATTTTCAGTGTTGTTAAGTTTGATGTCGGGTCTTATTGGTAATGCCTGTTTCAGAGTGACTTGATACTCGTATGTACCTGTTATATTTGACAGTAGACGTACTAATGAGGGGGGCGGTTTAATCGAGTTGTCGGCCTGATTCAATTAATTTAAAAAAGGTGAATGTGATGGCTATTCCTACTCTCCCAAAAATCCAGATTCCTCAAGCTATACCTAATGCCTATGGTGAAAGCGTCCGCGTGGGGCATTTTGATATATTGAAAGTTGTTGTTCCTCCAATTACTTACGTTCCACCTTTTGGGTATAACACTGTCACAGTACTGATTGATGGCTGGCCAGTCCAAGAAGCATTGCTTGATCCAGGGGACTCCGACATTATTATACTTGATATCCCACCCTTTGCGCTAAAGTGCTGCTGGCAAACAATCGGATATACGGTTGCACATGTCCATGGTACGGATATTTCAGAAACACTCTTGCTTCTCAATGAGGGCACGTGAGGCTGAGATAAATGTTTTAACGGGCGCCAAACTGGGTTGGCGCCTCTATTTATTTGAAAATCACGTGTTTACTTGTCTTTCAAGACGGTGCTGTTTCAGGCGTCAAGGTTTAATTAGGACCCCCTGCTAGGGGCGTGGTTACGCAAATCTCAAGTCAATAGTCTTTACGCTTGCGAAAGGCCCACCGCCCGGCAATCAAGGTAAAGGTCGCCACCAACGCCACCAGGATCCAGAAGCCTTCCGGGTCCTGCGAAAGCGGCACACCTCCCACGTTCATGCCGAAAAAACCGGCGATGATGTTGATCGGCAACGCCAGCACCGTCACCACGGTGAGGGTGAACAGTGTGCGGTTGCTCTGCTCGTTGAGGTTGGCGGCGATCTCTTCCTGTAACAGCTTGATGCGTTCGCCCAGGGCCATCAGGTCGTTGATGATCAGCGCAAACTCCTCGGTGGATTTGCGCAGCTCTTTCACGTCCTCTTTTTGCAGCCATTGCGGCGGGCGGTTGAGCAGGCGCAGCAGCGAACCCGGTTCCAGCGCCAGCAGGCGTTGCAGGCGCACCAGCACCCGGCGTGCGGCCCCCAGTTCAGCGCGGTTGGTGGACAACCGTGACGAGAGCAATTGGTCCTCGATATGGTCGACGCTGATGCTGGTCTTGCGCACGATCTGCGTCAGCACTTCACCCTGGTCACGCAGCAAGTGCACGAGCAAGGCCAGCGGTGAGCGGAAGCTTTCACCGGCTTTCACCGACGAGCGCAGCTTGTCCACCGAGTGCAGCGGTTGCAGGCGTGCGCTGATCAACAGGCGGCTGCGGGCGCACACCCACAGCGTAGAAATGTCCGACGAGACCATGCTGCTGAAGTTGAACACCACGTCGTTGACCACCGCCAGCAAGGCCGAGTCAACATGCTCGATGCGGGTTGAGCGCGAACCTTCATGCAGGGCTTCGAAGAACTCTTCCGGCAGGTCCAGATGCGCCTGCATCCAGCGCTCGCATGCGGCGTGGGCCAGGTTCAGGTGCAACCACAAAAACTCGTCCGGGTCGGCCGGCTGGCGCAAGGACTGGAGGGCCGTGGCCGAATCGATCTGCTCGCCCTTTTCACCGGGGCGAAAACGGAAACCGTAAAGCAAGCCGAACAGGTCTGAGTCCTGGTGGCTGTGGTCGATGCTGTGGTTCATGGAGACTCGCAGAGAAAGGGCCTGTAGGACGTTTCACAGGTCGCGCAGCGAATCATTGCAAGGTGATATGACGATTCTGTGACCGTTTGACGGTGCCCACAAAAAAACGCGCCACCCGAAGGTGGCGCGTTTTTCACAGGGGGTAAATCAAGTGTCCAGCTTGTCTTCCAGCACGGCGCCGGTCTTGGCGTCGAGCTTCACTTCAAACCGCTTGCCGGCGGTGTCGGTCAGCTCGACTTCGTAGACCAGCACGCCGCTGTTGTTATGGTCCAACTCGGTGTCGTTGATGGTGGCGCCAGCGTGTTTGGCCAGGGCGGCAGCGTTGAGTTTGTCGAAAGGCATCACGGCGCCGGACTTGAGCAGGCCTTCAATATGATCCGGGCGAACATCCGCCTGGGCCAGGCCGGCGGTCAGGGTCAGGGCGGTAGCGGCGAACAGAGCGGTCAAGGTTTTCATGGTGTGTGTCCTTCTTCGGTGAGCTGTTTAAGTGGCGCCAGATTAACCGGCGCAACTTAACTCATCCTTAATGGCACACTGACCACTCAGTACTTATAGTCGTTCAGCAGGTCTTGCACGCTGGACGACGGCCAGCGCTTGTAGAACTTCAGCAGTTCGGCGGCGCGGTTGGTGAAGATGCCATCGACGCCGGCCTTCATCACTTTGTCGAAGTCCACCGGCTCATCGACGGTGTAGACGTGCACCAGCAGGCCCTTGTCGTGGGTCAGCTTGTTCATCTCCGGTTTGACCAGGTCCGAATAGCTCTGGTCGCCGTGGTTGGTCAGCTCGGCCGATGGGCCGGTGCCGATAGCGCCGAGGCTCTTGGCTTCGTCGACCCATTTTTCGAACTCGGCGGCATCCTTCGGTTCCTGCTTGGCGTAGTAGGCGGCCTTGGTGGTTTCGCCGGACTCAGCGAACGTCTGCTTGTTTTTCGGCTCGATGCTGCCTTCACCCACCCACAACAGCAGGATCTTCGGGGTGTTGGGCATTTCTTTCTGCAGCTCTTTGAGGCTGGCAACCTCGAAGGTTTGCAGCACCACGCGGCCCTTGCCCTGGCCGACGCCGGTGTTGCTCTTGCCCAGCTTGGAGCCGGCGGAGCTCAGCCAGCCTTTATCCAGCAGCTTGTTCTTCAGGTCGGCTTCGATGCCCGGGAATTGCTTGGGCTCCTTGGTCTCGATGTACAGGCCGGGTTTGTGCGACGGGTTGCCTTCGGCGATCTTGATGATGTCGTCCAGGCTCTGGATTTTCAGGCCGACGAAGCCTGGACGCGCGCGGTCCGGGTAGGCGGCGTTGAACCAGCTGCCGGCATCGAGGGTTTGCAGTTCTTTCCAGGTGAACTCGTTGGCCGGGGCGTCCTTGCGGTCGGGGAACTTGGTGGCCACGTCGGTGGTGCGCTGCAGGTTGTTGTCGTGCAGGGCGAACAGCACGCCGTCCTTGCTGCGCTGCAGGTCCATTTCCAGGTAGTCGGCACCCAGGTCGCGGGCAATCTTGTAGGCCGCGGCGGTGGATTCGGGGGCGTCGTAGGACGCGCCACGGTGGGCGATCACGGCTGGATACGGAATGCCTTCGTTGGTTGCCAATTCAGCCGGGCTGATCGGGTCGGCAGCCTGTGCCTGGCCAAGGCCGAGCATCAGGGCGAGCAGCAAGGCACTCTTGGTAAACGTGACAGGCATATGCGAAGTCCTTTCGTGGAGGTAGCTTTGAGAAGGCCTCCTTTTTAACAATTGATTGCGAAAGGCGCTATCACCAAACCGACATTAACGTGTGCACGCCTCGATTTTCTGCGTTTTTTTTGCAGGCATTGCAGTACTCTTGCCCGAAGCTGCCCCGTTAGAGGGCGGTACTTTGTGCCACGCGTGTAAACCATCTTTCCAGTCCCTGTGGGACTTTTCAGTGAGGTTTACCATGCGCATCACCTCCGAGCTTATCTGCCAGGCCGCCGACCAACTCCGTGGTTTTGTTGGCCTCAACCGCAAGACCGGCCAGTACATCGTGCGTTTCAGCGAAGACGCCTTCGGCATGGACGTGGCCGATGACGGCATCATTCCCACCGCCGAATTCGTCTGGCTGCCGGCCCCGGAACAGACCATGACGCTGTCCCGCGAGCGCATCCAGTTGCTGCTGGACCAGAACATCGACGACCGTATCAACATCACTGAACCGTTGCGGGTGTATATGCGGCGGGTGGAGGTTCCGCAGATCAGTGCGTTGCGCAGTCTTGTAAGCTGATCCTGTGGTGAGCAGGCAAGCCTGCTCACCACAACGAGCCTCTTGATCATGCTTGCTGGCAAGCCTTGAGCAGGGCAATCGCCAGGGGTGGGGTGATGCCTTTAAGCGCGGCGCGTTCGGGTTGGAACAGGGTGGCGACGAAGAACGGGTGGTCGAGCAGCTCCACGGCTCGCAGATCACCTGCCGAGTCATGGCCGCTGGGGATCAGGTCGCCTTCCAGCAGTGCGTCGAGAAACTCAGGGTTCACGCCGTAGCGGCAACGATAGCCTTCCTGCACATCAAGAGTGCCGTAGGCTTCTGCAATACGCGTGTAGGAGACCAGGCGCACAGTGTCGGTGGCTTCCACCAGCGCACAACTCAGTGGCGCGATCACGGCGCGCCTGGCGTGCGGCGCAAGTTCGCCGTGCTCGGCATCCTTCCAGCCCAGTACGTTGCGCGCATATTCCACCACCGTGTGCTGAAAACCGCCGCAGGTGCCGAGGAACGGCCGGCGTTGCTCGCGGGCAAAACGGATCGCCCGCAGTGCGCCATCGGTGTCGCGGTAGGGGCTGGCGGGGACGCACCAGAAGCCGTCGAAACCGTGCAGTGATTGCGGCAGGGTATCGGTGTCGAGCCACTGGACATGCACGCTCAACCCCAGGGTTTCGGCGGCCTGTTGCAAAGCCACGGGAATGGCTTGGTGGGCGATGACATCGGGGTTGTAATCGCCGATCAGGGCAAGGTGCAGAGGTGTGGTTTTCATCGTGTACATCCCATGGCTTGTGGTGTCCTGGGGCGCACTATAGATTGGCGTTCACGCAATCAATATTGGCATTTGCCCACATGTTCAATGCAGCTACGCACTATTCAATCGATTACCCTGATTTGTCGCTGATCCTCGCGCTGGTGCGTGGCGGTACGCTCGCACGGGCGGCCGCGTTGTTGCGGGTGGACGTGTCCACGGTGTTCCGCGCGGTGCGGCGCCTGGAGGCGGCGCTGGGCCAGACATTGTTTGAAAAAAGCCGCGCCGGCTACCTGCCCACCAGCCTGGCAAGCAACCTGGCGCAGCAGGCCGAGCGTGCCGAACAAGCGCTGGAGGCGGCGCGCATTGGCGTGGAGCAGGGCGGTGAGGTGATCAGCGGCACGGTGCGCCTGACCTGTACCGACTCCGTACTGCAAGGTCTGCTGTTGCCGGCCCTGGCGCAGTTCATGCCGCACTACCCGGCACTGACCCTGGAACTGAGCACCTCGAATGATTTTGCCAACCTCAGCCGCCGCGACGCGGACATCGCCCTGCGCCTGACCCGCACGCCGCCGGAACATCTGGTCGGTCGACGCCTGGGCAGCGTGGCTTATCAGGTGTGTGCCAGCGCGGATTTTGCTCGTCAGCACGCCGGCCGCGAGTTGGCCGACCTGCCATGGATCGCCCCGGATGACTTCCTGCCCGACCACCCCACGGTCGCCTGGCGTCGCGAGCATCTGCCCGGTGTACGTCCCAGTTATCGCTGCAACAGCATGTTGTCGGTTACCGAGCTGGTACGGGCAGGGTTGGGGGTGGCAGCCTTGCCGGACTTTCTATTGGGCGACGGCCTGCAATCGCTCGGCCCCGCGTTGGCAGGGCATGACACCGCGTTGTGGCTGCTCACGCGCCCGGACTGCCGAGCGTTGCGCTCGGTGGTGACCCTGTTCGATGAGCTGGGACGGCAGGTGCGTTTGCCTTAGGTTTTTCGCACAAAATGCTCATGCATTTCGCAGGTCAGGCTTTCAATGTGCTCAGTCAGTTGTTTGGTCATTTCCGTGAGCCGGGTGTTTTGCTCCAGCAGTTCCAGTAACTGTTTGGTGGTCTGCGCCGCCTGGGCCTGGCGCTCGGTATTGGCGATCGCCAGGGCTTCACGGTGCTGCGCATCCGCATCGGACTGCGCCTTGTCGCGTGCGGCCTGGCGGGTCTGGGCCAGCAGGATCAGCGGCGCGGCGTAGGCCGATTGCAGGCTGAACGCCAGGTTGAGCAGGATGAACGGGTACACATCGAAATGCGTGATGCCGGTCATGTTCAGTACCACCCACAACACCACGATGGCGGTTTGTGCGCCAAGGAAGGTCGGCGTACCGAAGAAGCGCGCGAAGGCTTCGGCCTTGAGGGCAAAGGTGTCGTTGCCGAAGGTCGGCGCCAGGTGGGCGTGGGGGCGGTGGAAGCGCAGGTGGTCGACGGGGGTGGCTTCGGGCTTTTCTGGGGTCATGGCGGGCTCGGATCTCATGCTTGAAGAACAACCAGCACTATAGACCGAGCCCCC
Source organism: Pseudomonas sp. NFPP24 (assembly GCF_900112095.1). Lineage (NCBI taxonomy): Bacteria > Pseudomonadati > Pseudomonadota > Gammaproteobacteria > Pseudomonadales > Pseudomonadaceae > Pseudomonas > Pseudomonas sp. NFPP24. The sequence goes on along the minus strand of NZ_FOKD01000009.1, from coordinate 140,473 downwards.
GGCACTCCGTATGAAGATCGGGTCAGTTGCCGCCACGCTCGTTGGCGAATGCACTCACCGCCTGCACCGCTTCGCTGGTGCCTTGGCGAATCTGCAGGATAACTGTGCCAGCCTGGTTGGCCATTTCAACGCCTTGGGCGGCGCGGTCGCGGGTGGCGTCCATGCTGTCGATGGCTTGCCGGGTTTCAGCCTGAATCATCGCGATCATGCTGGAAATCTCCGTGGTGGAGCCGCTGGTGCGCGCCGCCAGTTGCCGGACTTCGTCGGCTACCACGGCGAAACCACGGCCTTGTTCACCCGCACGCGCGGCCTCGATGGCGGCGTTGAGGGCCAGCAGGTTGGTCTGGTCGGCGATACCGCGAATGGTGTTGACGATGGCAGTGATCTGTTGCGAGCGATCACCGAGCTTGGCGATCAGTTGTGAGGAACCGTCGATGTCGGCAGAAATTTCGCGCATGCCGTTGGCTGTTTTCTGAATCACCTCGGCACCTTTTTCTGCCATGTCCTGAGTGTTCAAGGACAGGTGATAGGCCTGCGCCGCACTCTGCGCGTCCGCCGCATGCTGTTGCACGCGGGCGGTGATGTCCGAGGCGAACTTCACCACTTTGCACAGCCGCCCGCTGGCGTCGTACACCGGGTTGTAGTTGGCTTCGAGCCACACGACCTGGCCGTTTTTATCCACCCGCTCGAACTGGCCGCTGAACATTTCCCCCTGGTTCAGGCGTTTCCAGAAGTCGCTGTAGGTTGAGCTGCTGGCCAGTGCCGCGCTGCAGAACATCCGGTGATGCTGGCCCTGGATCTGCGCCAGGGTGTAACCCATGCGCTGCAGGAAGTTGGCGTTGGCGGTGATGATGGTGCCGTCGAGGTTGAACTCGATCACCGCCATGGCGCGGCCAATGGCATCCAGTTTGGCATTGGCTTCGCTTTCGGCCTGCAGGCGCGGGGTGACGTCCATCGCGTATTTCACCACTTTGGTCACCAGGCCCGCGTCATCACGCACTGGGTTGTAGCTGGCTTCCAGCCACACCGACTGGCCATCACCGGCCACCCGTTCAAAGGTGCCGGACTGGAATTGGCCGTTGCGCAGGTTTGACCACAGTTGGCTGTACTCGGGGCTACGGGCGAAGGCCGGGGTACAGAACATTCGATGGGACTGGCCCTCTACCTGCTCGGCGCGGTAGCCCATGGTCTGCAGGAAATTGGCATTGGCGCGCAGCACATTGCCGGACAGGTCGAATTCGATCACCGCCATGGAGCGCTCGATAGCGTCCAGCAGGCTGGCCTGTTGGGCGATGGTGTGTTGCTGGGTGCTGATGGTTCTTTTATGTGTGTTGAATAGCATGTGCGGTGCTCGGGCAAGCAGACTCTGGGGTTTCCTTGGATATGCGCCTGCCCCCGTAAGGCGTACGCCATACGGTTGACTTGCTCATTGCCAGCTTCCTTGTGCTGACAGAGGGGGGTGGGACAACGGGTTCAGAGTGATCAGCCTGACAAGAAGTTCGCCCGTGTGGGAGGACCTTTTTTGGGTAGGCGACCAGTGGTGGCATTATGCTTTCTTGTTGGGTGCTTTCTGGTCTTTTCAGACGAGGAGTCGTAGGACGACTTCAGGCGGAATGGGCGATCACTTCGTCGCTGACATTGACCCGGTTGCGCCCGGTGTCCTTGGCGGCGTACAGCGCGCGATCCGCTGCATTCAGCCACATCGCGGCATCGCTGAAGAAGGGTTGGAAATCGGCCAGGCCGATACTCAGGCTGACCCGCAATTCGGGGATCTGCGGGATGCGGTAATTGCTGAAAGTTTCGCGCATGCGTTCCATGATTTCGGCAGCCTGTTCCAACGGCATTTGCGGAAGAATCACACAGAACTCATCGCCCCCGTAACGACCGGCCAGGTCGTTTTCCCGCAGGTTGCGCCGCAACTCCAGGCTCAACTGCCGCAGTACCGCATCGCCGACGATATGGCCGTGGGTGTCGTTGATCTGCTTGAAGTGGTCGATGTCGATCAAGGCAATGGTGGCGTGGCTCCGCTGCTGCCGGCACTTGTGGAACTTGAGGTGCAGCAGGTCCTTCCAGGAACCGTGATTGAGCAGCCCGGTGAGGCTGTCGGTGCGGCTCAGGGCGCTGAGGGCGCGCTTGTGTTCGGACAGTTTGATTGCCAGTTGATAACAGACCATGCCGATGGCCATGGGGTAGAGCGTCAGCATCGGCAGGCAGGTGTAGACCTGCAGCAGGCTGACATCGGGGTTGAACCGGATGCCGAACAGCGCGCCGGCCACTTCGATTCCAAGCCCTTGTGCGCACAGGCCACGCAGGAACAGGCGCTTGCCGCCGGCGGCGACATTATTCATGGTCATCATCGACAGAATGGTCACGGCCGTCAGTGGCGTGAACTGCGTGGCGGCGGCCCAGAAGCCGCCGAGCAGCGAGTCATACAGCAGGTTGCGTTGTTCTGCCTGGTAGGGGTACTGCGAGCGGGCCGACAGTTGATACGCCACATGCGCCCAGGCAAACCCGTTGAACAGCAGGAGTGCCCACACCCAGCCCGGCATGGCGAGAGTGTAAAGGGCGCCGCTGACGCTGATACAGCCGATAGAAAGGCCGATGATCCTTGGCTTGTAGATACGCTTGGCAAATGAAAGCCCTTTGCCTTGTCTGTTTTCCATAAATTCCTGGGGCAGCTGTTTTTTGCAGATACGGTGGCGCACGTTCGCTGGATCAACCGTTGATCGGATAATGCCTGTGAATATTGTCAGTTATTCGCGTGGGAATAATCAGTGTCCTTCCAGGCCATTTGCGCAAAACAGAGGGCGAATGCGTCAAAAGCGACCTGGAATGTCGCTCACACAACAGGTTTTTTATGGCTGGCGGGGCAGGGTGACTTCGTAGCCGGCGAGGAACAGGTCGATGGCCGACTCGATCACGCTGGCCTGGTGGGCGGCATCCAGGGTGGGTTGGCCGAGGGTAATCTGTGGCCAGAAGGCGAAGGCCTTGAGCAGGCTCTGGATCTGGTGGGCGGCGAAGGCCGGGTCGGAGCAGTTGAGCCGGCCGTCTGCCTGGGCGGCGCGAACCCATTGGGTGAAGCCTTCTTCGCGTTGGCTCAGGCGGGTGACCATGTCTTGCGCACGTTCCGGCGAATGGATGGTGGCGGCGATGGCGACCCGGGCCAGGTCGAGGAAGTTGGTGTCCGACATCATCTTCATCTTCGCCTCCAACAACCCGCGCAGTTGTTCGCGCAATGGGCGGTCGCTGGCGTAGCTGACGTCAAGTTGGGCGACGCTGCTGGCCCAGAGCTGATGAAGAATTTCTGCGAACAATTCTTCCTTGCTGGGGAAGTGGTTGTACACGGTGCGCTTGGATACGCCGGCGGTGGCGGCGATCTTGTCCATGCTGGTGACCTCGAAACCGTTTGCGCGAAATTCGGCGATGGCCGCAGCCACAATGGCTTCGCGTTTACGGTCGGTGAGGCGTTGAGGGGCAGTCATGGGTGGGGCTCGGCTCTTGGACGAAAATTACACTCGGTAGTTTACTTGCTCCGGGTTTTGTTGCAATCTTGAAACTACACTGTGCAGTGTAATTTATAAGCGATCTGTAGGAGTCACCCGGTAATGGCCACGATCTCGTCCCGTGTCGATTCTTCGCCAGCAGCGCCCAAGCAAGGCCAAGGGCACTTCAGCAACGATGCCCCCGTGCAGCACGGTGGCTTCGGCAAAACCTTGCGCATTTTCTGGAACATGCTGTTCAACAAACCCCGCAGCACGCGGCCGGTGGGGCAGATTCCGGTACAACCGCTGACGCGCGAGCAATTGCTGGCGGCCCCGGATCACAGCGTATTCCGCCTTGGACATTCCACCGTGTTGCTGAAAATGCGCGGTAAATTCTGGGTAACCGACCCGGTATTTGCCGAGCGCGCCTCACCGTTCAGTTGGGCCGGCCCCAAGCGCTTCCATCAGCCGCCGATCAGCCTTGAAGAGTTGCCGCCCCTGGAGGCAGTGATTCTGTCCCACAACCACTACGACCATCTTGACCGCAAGGCTGTCGTCCAATTGGCCGACAAGGCTCGTTATTTTCTTGCGCCGCTGGGCGTGGGCGACATCCTGGTCAAGTGGGGGGTGGATGGCAGCAAGGTGCGCCAGCTGGATTGGTGGCAGGGCACCGAGGTGGATGGCGTTCGGTTTGTCGCCACCCCTGCGCAACATTTTTCCGGGCGCGGTCTGTTTGATGCCAACCAGACCCTGTGGTGTTCCTGGGTGATGATCGATGGACCTCGGCGGATTTTCTTCAGCGGTGACACGGGTTACTTCGACGGTTTCAAACGCATCGGCGAACAGTACGGTCCATTTGATCTGACACTGATGGAAACAGGTGCTTACAACGTCGACTGGCCCCATGTGCACATGCAGCCAGAGCAAACCCTGCAAGCGCATATCGACCTCAAGGGCCGCTGGTTGCTGCCGATTCACAATGGCACTTTCGACCTGGCGTTCCATGCCTGGCATGAGCCGTTCGACCGCATCATGGCCCTGGCCTGGGAGCGCAACGTGTCGATCACTACGCCGCAGATGGGGCAGGCGTTCAGCTTGAATCAGCCAGAGCGTGGAGGTGCGTGGTGGCTGGAGGTGGAAACCCAGGGGGCACAGGAACACCTCGCAGGCTGACGGAGGAGGCTATGGAAAAAGGAGTTTTCAAGCTGTTTCAGAGCTGCGACAGGCGCCAGGCAACGGTGCGATGATCCCCGGAAATTTATGTGTCGGGGGACATATTTCATGGAGTGCAAATGTAAGAAATATTGGCAGGCGGGGTTGCCCTGTCCGACGGGGCAACCGGTGTCTGCGCTCACTGACTCGTCAGCCCAGGCAACGACAGCCCAAGAGCATACAAGCCCTCGTGGTATCGTTTTCGGTGTCGATCCCCAGGCTCATGGCACCCGAGGGGGCGTCCCGATCCCGGGGTATGACGCCCCGGGACTTGCCCTCAAACCCCCGCGCGACCCGTCGCTGTCATTGATCGCATTGAGTGGTATTGACCCCTCGGGGCCGTTGATGGCTGAAGTCCCTCCCGTGATGAACAACAGCCCCTTCACCCGCACTCAGGTATTGGTTGGCTGGCGCATAGGGTTTGCCAACCGTTACGTTGGACCCGGTGCAAGCGAGGCCGTCGACCACAGTCCTGCTTTCCTACAAGCCCTGGATACCTTGCGCTCGGCGGGCGCGCAACTGGTGGCGCTGGATGCCTTGCGAGGTGACAGGGCCAATCCATTCGTTGCGTATACTCGCAATGAGATCGATGAGCGCGTCGGTGAGCAAAGTCTTGATGCCCTTGTGTCCGAAAGTAAAAGCGCAGCGTTTCATGGCGCGTGCGCCAGCGGGTATCCCGGAGCATGCGAGCTGCTTGAGGACGGGACGAAACTGTGGTTTTACGGTGCTCGTTGGGCCGGTGACCGCATACTGGTACTGGTTCGGTTCTATCGTCGGTTACTGAAAGATTCCTTGCGGATGCCTACATCGAGTAGTGAATGATCGGACCCCGGAGCAGGATTAGCCTCAACGGTTGTCCACGGGGGACTTCTTAGACTGATGTCGGGTTATCGACCGATAGCCTGACATTCAGTCAAGTAGTGAGGCAGTTTATGACCGGACCGATTATCGCAGGCGGATTAACAGACGGTGTGCTGCAGGCACTTTTGAATCAGCCGCAAGGCTTCAAGAGTGCCTTTCAAATGTCAGAGGAAATGGCAAAAGGCCAAGCCACTTCAGAATCGCTGGTTAACGACTCGCTGAAACAAATCGCCAATATTGATCGCGGGTTGCAAGGTGGCAACGCGTTTATAGAAATCAACCCCGATGCCCGCAAGCAGGCGCAAATGCGCGATCAGGAGCGTGCCAGAGGCATCACTCGTGGATATCTACACGGCGTTCCGGTTGCGTTGAAAGACGTTTTTGAAACCAAGGACCGTATGCAGACAAGTGCAGGTTCCAAGGCATTGGTAGGCGCACCGGCGCCAAAGAACGCCAAGGTAGTGGACAAATTGCTGAAGGCTGGTTCGGTGGTTGTGGGTAAAACCAACATGAGTGAATTTTCCAACTTCCGCTCTGAATTTCCCGTTGATGGGTGGAGTTCCCGAGGTGGCCAGACGCTCAACCCTCATCGGTTGGGAGGCCAGGTGGCTGGGTCGAGTTCCGGTTCTGCTGTTGCGGTTGCCCAAGGGCTTGTTGCTGTGGCGTTAGGGGTGGAAACCAGTGGTTCGATCATTACCCCGGCGGCCTACAACGGTGTTTTCGGTCTGAAAACCACGGTTGGACTGGTCAGTACCGAGGGTGTCATGATCAGTTCACGTATGGATACGGTAGGCACCTTCACACGTATTGTCCGGGATGCGGCAGAGGTACTCAACGCAATGACCGAAAGCAAGCGCTACACTGAAGGCCTGAGGTCTGATGCCTTGAAAGGCAAGAGAATTGGCTACACACCGCTGCCTGAACTGTCTGAAGAGGATGCCAAAGACCCAGCGAAACGGGCAGACCGAAAACACTATGAGGCTGCAATAAAAGTGTTGAAGGATAGGGGCGCTATCTTGGTTCCGGTCGGACAATTGGATGAAGGCATTACTGAACAAAACTACAAGGACTATAACGAAGCGTTGTTTGCAGACGTCAAACAACAACTGGAAAATTACCTGGCAGGTCGGGAGGGGTTGCCGGTCAAGTCGATCTCGGAAGTGATAGCTTTCAACAAACGTCACTTGCAGCCAGGAGAGCCTGACCAGAAGCTTCTGGAAATCATCAACGATCTGAAAGTGACCCAGGAGAGGCGCGATCAGTTGTGGCAGGATATCGTTCCGATTTTCCAGAAAATCATCGATGATCCCATCAAAGAACACAAACTCGATGCCATGGTGTCGAACTTTCTTTCTCACAACTATTATTACGCCGCCGCCGCGGGCTACCCGGGCATGTCCATCCCGTCCGGGATGGATGATGAAGGTATGCCGACAGCGCTCTATTTATATGGCACAGCTAAAAGTGAAGCGACCTTACTCTCGGCTGCTTATGTCTATGAACAAGCTTCCCCGTCGATCAAGGAACCCGCCTTTCTTCCGGGGACGCCCTTCTCGCCAGCACCCGTTGATACAGGCGCCACTATAGAGGAACCTACAAACCTCGCATAAGGTTGATTCAACCTCTGCTGGCAGATGCACAGCAGAGGTCCGTCTCCCTTGATCAACTCGAACCGTAGCGTAAGGCGGGTTTGCGATGTGACAGGTTTGGCCCCAGGGCCAGGGGCCCAAATTGATGCGCCGGGCACTGCAACTGCAGGCCTGAAGCGCTACACACCATTAGGTTGTGGCGTTGGTGAGTCAAGTGATGACGAAGTTGCGCCGATCAACCGAGAGATGATCCCTTGCGCCGCGTGTTCGGTTGTGGCGGTGTCAAAGCGGCGCGCACTCATCCCCCACCCCGGCGCAAACCCCGGGAAGAACGCCAGCCCTTCAGCTTCCAACCGAAACGCCAATGCCAGGCGGGTTTCATCCCCCACGTCGTATTGATTTTCAAACTGTTGAACCGCTTCGACCGCCACGCCGGCCTGAATAGCCAGGTGTTCCCTGCTCCAGCCCAGCATCGCGCGCGCTTGCACGCTGTGTTTGGCGGTGAATTGATGCAGGACGATCTGCTGTTCTACGAAAGAGCTCATTGCCAGAGAGGACATGGGTTTTCTCCAGGATTCGACGGGGGAGGGCAAACTATACTGTGTTTTTGTACAGTTGTTTTGACCGCTCATCAACTGGATGTTCAACGACCCGTTATTCCACCCCTGGCGCCTCGCGAATGATCAGGTGATCCAGGTTCTCGATATTCGCGCTGAACACCCCGAACGTCTGCTCGGGGTTTTTCTTGCTCGGCACCTGTTTCAGCTCCGGCGTCACCCCATAGAAGAAGCAGTACAACGCCCGCTCACTGTCCACCGCCGCCTTGATCTGCTCCAGGAATGCCTTGCGCTTGCGGTAGTTCTCGATGAGTTTCTTGCTCAGGTAGACGTTGACCGAGTAGGGCTTCTTGTCGAGCCACGCCTTCTTTTCGAAATCGATGCGAAAGCTGCTGGTGTAGTCCTTGATTTCTTTGATCTTGCCCCAGTAGATCAGGCCCTTGTTGTCCTGCAGGTATTCGATCTTCTTGAAGAACGTCCAGTAGGTGGCGGTGTGGTCGCCGATCTTCAACGGCATGGACTTGAGCTTGTCCTTGTCGTCGATGTTGGACACATAGCATTCCACCGGGTGGGCGAACACGCTGGTTTTGTCTGGTGTGGTGTCGCTGGCGCCGTGGGAAACGGAGCTGCGGTCTGAGGGGGTCTTGGTTGGTTCTAGTGGCATGCTTCCTTCGGTGCCCGCCAACGGGATCTTGCGCTCGTACTGGCGGCGTGTGAGGACAAATTCCGATGGGAAATTGTCCTCACGCTCGTCATCACTTTCGCCGGCGGTGGTCTTGTGCGTGCTGGCGTAGCGGCAGCCATCGATGTGTTGGGTGCTGGTCTTGTTCTTGAAGTGCGGCGTGCGCAGGTAATTGACGTTTTTGGCGTTGAAGGTGCTCAGGGTATTGTTGGTATCAAACGCTGCCCGGCATTCGTCGTTGGGGCACAGGAAGCGATCTCTGTCGGAATCGAAGTCGGCGGTTTCGTCGAAATTCAGGTCTCGTACGTCGTAGATCGACAGCTTGTCATCGAGACTCAGGCTGTAGGCCGTATCGAATTTCATGGGGCGCTGGTCCGTGGGAGGTTTCGCTATTAATAGCGGGATCCTGGGTAAATATCAGCAAGAACCTGCTACCCGTCGTCCACTCAAGAAACACAAGGTGCCACCTACCGCAGTCAGTGCCCCCAACGCATAGAACATGCTGGCCGGCGTGGCATTGATCAACAGATAGCCGCAAATCACTGGGCTCATTGCCCCGCCAAATGCCGCCAGGTTCTGCGCACCGTAGTAACTGCCGCGCAGCGCATCAGGTGCGATGGTGTCGATAAACAGGAACTCGGAGGGGTAGATGATCATCTCGCCCAGGGTGAACACGAACATTGCCAGGCACCAGGTGACCAGGCTGTTTGCGAGGCTGAAACCGATAAGCCCGGCAATGAACAGCAACGTACCTAGCACGATCCAATAGCGCAGTTGCTCACGCTTGAGGAAACGGCCGATCTGGTACTGCATCAAAATCACAGTGATGGCATTGCAGGCCAGTACCGCAGACAGAATCTTCAGCGCCTCGGCAGGTTTGTAGGCTACGAGCAAAAACTGCGACAGATACAAGGTGTAGCGCCCATGGACAATGGTGCTCAGCAGGCTGCCGCTGGTGAACAGAATCAGCGTGCGGTCGTTGCGCAAGGTGCGCAGGGTGATGAGGAAACTCAAGGGCTTGTTGCTGTCATCCCGTTGGGTGGGCGGGATGCCAATCATCAGGAACAGGCTGCCAAAGGCGATCGCGCTGGCGATCAGGAACGGTGCCAGTTGCATATGGCCGGCAATCACGACGCCGACCATCGGGCCTGTGGCGTAGCCGACGTTGGTCAGTGTGTAGCGCAGGGAAAACACCTTGGCACGCTCGCCCACCGGCAGGTTCTCGCTGATGATGGCTTTTGAGCCAATCAGGAACAGCGCCGACGCCGCTTCGGTGATGACCAGGGTCAGGGTGGTGAGGTAGAGGTTGCTGGCAAAGGTCAGCAATAGAAAACCGATGGAGCTGGAGAGCATGGCCAGGATCAGCAGCTTGCGCTTTTCCAGGCGGTCGATGATGTAGCCACCGTACAGGCCCAGCAATGTCGCGATAAACACCGCGATGCCCATCAGCAAGCCGATGTCCTGCTGGTTCAGGCCCAGGCGGGTACTCAGCAACAGGGCCAGCAACGGGCTGGTCATGGCGCGGCTGACCACGATGGTCACCGAGCAAATCATCAGGCGGCGGATTACCAGGGAGTAGGTGGCCACGGTGGGGCGGGTGTCCTTGTTATCTTTGTGGACAACGAAAATCCAGGGTGGGAGGGGGCTTGCCCCCGATGGCGGTGGCTCAGTCACCAGATGCTTGGCTGATAGACCGCTCTCGGGAGCAAGCCCCCTCCCACATTGTTCAGATCGAGTTATTGGCCGGAGTTGATGGTGATCTTCTCGACCGCACCTTGCTCCAGGTCCCACTTCTTCAGAATCTTGCCGTAGGTCCCATCATCGATCATGCCTTGCAACGCTTCACTGATCGCCGTGACCAATTCTGTGTTGCTCTTCTCAATCCCAAGCCCGGTGAACTGCTTGGAAATCGCCAGGCCCACCGGCTTGTACTTGCCTTTATCCAGCGACATCAGATAAGGAATGGTCTCGCTGCCCTGCATCGCCGCGTCCAGGCGGTTCTGTTGCAACTGCGCCCGTGCATCCGCCGAGCCCTCAGTGCCGATCACCACGATCGCCGGCTTACCCGCCGCTTCGCAGTTTTCCTTGCTCCACGCGGCAATTTCCGACGGCCAGGTGGTACGGCGGCTGGTGCCGACTTTTTTACCGCACAGGTCAGTCAATTCCTTGAGGTCTTCGCGCTTGGCCAGGGTGTAGAACTGCGGGCCGCTGGTGAAGTAGTCGATGAAGGTCACGGCCTTCTGGCGTTCGGCGGTGTCGCTCATGCCCGACAACACGATGTCCACGCGCTTGGTGGTCAGGCCGCTGAGCATCTGCTCGAAGCCGGTTTCCTGCCACTTGATCTTCACGCCCAGGCGCTCGGCGAGGGCGTTGCCCAGGTCGAAATCCAGGCCGGTGATCTTGTTGGTGGCCGGGTCCTTGAAGTCCATCGGCGGGTAGTTCGGCACGATGGCCGCGCTGATCTCACCCTTGTCCTTGATTGCCGCCGGCAATGCCGCGAAAACAACGGAAGAGGCCATCAGGCCTGCGAGCAACGTGGGGATAACTATTTTCTTCATGGAGGCGTTCTCGTTTGTTTTTTAGTTAAGTGCGAACGGCAGAAATAAAGCTTTGGGTACGCGGGTTTTGTGGGCTTATTAGAATTTCTTCGGGGCTGCCGGCTTCCACAATCTGGCCGGCATCCATAAACACCATGCGGTTGGAGACCTCGCGGGCGAAGCCCAACTCATGGGTGACCACGATCATGGTCATGCCAGTGGTGGCCAGGTCGCGCATCACCGACAGCACTTCTCCTACCAGCTCCGGGTCGAGGGCTGACGTCGGTTCGTCAAACAGCATCAGCTTGGGGCGCATCGCCAGCGCACGGGCGATCGCCACACGCTGTTGTTGCCCGCCGGACAACTCCACCGGATAGGCATTGCGTTTGTCCGCCAGGCCGACGCGGGCCAGCAACTCCAGGGCGTCCTCGGTGGCTTCCTTGGGCGAACGCTTGAGTACCTGGCACGGGCCTTCGATGATGTTTTGCAGCACGGTCATGTGCGGGAACAAATTGAAACGCTGGAACACCATGCCGGTGGCCAGGCGCTGGCGGGCAATCTGCGATTCATTCATCTCATGCAGCTTGTTGCCGACCACGCGGTAACCCACCAGTTCGCCGTCGACCCACAGGCCGCCCTTGTCGATTTTTTCCAACTGGTTGACGCAGCGCAGCAGGGTGCTTTTACCCGAGCCGGACGGGCCGATGATGCACATCACTTCGCCTTGCTCGACCTCGATATTGATGTCGCGCAGCGCGTGATACTGGTCGTAGTACTTGTTCAGGTTGACGGCCTTGACGATGCTTCTCATGGGGCAATTCTCCTCAACCCAGACTTACGAACGCTTGCCGGCGCCGCGGGCAAAGCGGCGCTCGAGGCGGCTTTGGCCAAATGAAAGAACAGTCACCACCGCCAGGTACCAGATGCCGGCCACAATCAGCAGTTCCATGACCCGGGCGTTGGCGTAATAGATGTTTTGCGCGTTGTGCAGCAGTTCCGAATACTGGATCACGCTGGCCAGGCTGGTCATTTTCACCATGCTGATGAACTCGTTGCCTACAGGCGGAATGATCACCCGCATGGCCTGCGGCAGAATGATCCTACGCAGTGCTTGTAGGCTCGGCATGCCGATGGACTTGGCGGCTTCGTACTGGCCGGTGTCGACCGAGAGCAAACCGGCGCGCACCACTTCGGCGGTGTACGCACCCTGGTTGATACTCAGGCCGAGCAGGGCAGCCACGAACGGCGTCATCAGGTCGACGGTGTCGATGCTGAACAGACCGGGAATCGCGATCACCGGGAAGATCAACGCCAGGTTGAACCACAGCAGCAGTTGCAGGATCAGCGGCGTGCCGCGGAACAGCCAGGTGTAGGTGATGGCCACATAGCGCAGGATCGGGTTGGCCGACATGCGCATGATCGCCGTGATCACCCCGATCACCACGCCCAGCGCCATGGCCAGGATCGACATGACGATGGTGTTGACCAGGCCCCAGAGGATGGCCTCAGACGTGAGGAACTGCCCGATGTAGGACCATTCGATCTGGCCGTTGGCGAAGGCACGCAGCAATGCAGCCAACACGATCACGATCAACGTGGCAAAGAACATCCGCCCGTAATAACGACGCGGCACGTGTTCGTACTGCGTGATATCGAACTGGTTCTCGGACAACTTGCGCTCGGCTGCCAAGCGCTCGGCCGGGGTTTGGTTCATGGTGAATCTCCAAAACTTACAACGCTCTAACTACTGTACGCGGTCCAAATGTGGGAGCTGGCTTGCCTGCGAAGACGCCAGCCCAAACACCGCAGATTTAAATCCGGAACCCCTGATAACTCTCTGCCCACTGCTGTTGAGCCGCTAATGCGGACTTCAACCGCCCAATCTGCTCCCGAACCCGCTCCGGCGCTGTTCCACCCCACCCACTGCGCGCCGCAATCGCCGCTTCCAGGGTCAGGCAGTCGCGCACTTCTGGTGTGAGTCGTGCATCCACCTCCGCTAACATCGCCGGCGAGGCTTCCCACAACTCAATCTCATGCTTCTCACAGGCCTGCACCAACGCGCCGGTGATCTCGTGGGCCTCTTTAAACGGCACACCACGGGTGGCCAACCAATCCGCCACCTCAGTCGCCAAGGTGAAGCCCATCGGCGCCTGACGCCGCAGCTCTTGTACCTGCACCTTCATGGTCGCAACCATTCCGGCCATCGCCGGCAACACCAGCAGCAATGTATCCACGCTGTCCAACACGCTGTGCTTGTCTTCACTCAAATCGCGGTTGTACGACAGCGGCAATGACTTGAGCGTCGACATCAAGCCGGTCAGGTTGCCAATCAAGCGCCCAGCCTTGCCCCGCGCCAATTCGGCAATATCCGGGTTCTTTTTCTGCGGCATGATCGAGCTGCCGGTAGCGTAGGCATCGTCCAGCACCACCCAGCGAAATTGCCGCGAGGACCACAGGCAAAACTCTTCGGACAGGCGCGAAATATTCACCCCGAGCATGCCCGCCACAAACAGGAACTCCGCTACATGGTCACGGCTGGCGACGGCGTCGATGGAGTTTTCGCACGGCCCGGTGTAGCCCATTTCCTTAGCGGAATGTTCTGGCTGACGGGCAATCGCAGAACCTGCCATTGCGGCTGCGCCTAAAGGCGACAAAGCCGTGCGTGCATCCCAATCCACCAAACGCTGTACATCCCGCAACATCGATTGGGCATGGGCCAGCAAGTGGTGGGCGAACACAATCGGCTGCGCCTGCTGCAAGTGGGTGAAGCCGGGGCAAATGCTCTCGATATGCTGCTCGGCCTGATCCACCAGCGCCTGCTGCAAACCCAGTACTTCAGTGGTGATGGTGCGCGCATGGTCCCGTAGGAAAAGGCGCAAATCGTTGGCGGTCTGATCGTTACGCGAACGCCCGGCGCGCAATTTTCCGCCCAGGGCACCAAGGCGCTCGGTCAATACGCGTTCGATGAAGGTGTGCACGTCCTCGTCATCCAGGGTCGGATGCAGCGTGCCGGCGGCGAAATCTGCGCCAATACCGTCCAGCGCGTCGAGGGTGCGCAGGGTCTCCGACTCATCCAGCAAACCGGCGCGCTGTAATTCACGGGCATGGGCACGGGAGCCGGCCAGGTCGTAGGGTGTCAGGCGGAAATAGCGCTCAGGGCAACGCGACAACGCGGCCAATGCAGCAGACGGGCCGGTCTTGAAACGAGCGCCCCAAAGGCGGTCGGTGGGCTGGGACATGGTTGTTCCTCACGCTTGTTTTTAGAAGAGTCGGAGGCAGTAAAAATAAGTTTTCAACTAGACTGAACCAGCGTCTGACGCGCCGTATTCAAGGTTGCCAAGGGCGGATGTTTATGTTCATTATCGCCGCCTGGCTATGTTCAAGGATTGGGTTGAAGCCTGTTGAATATGGCACTTGAGGTCAACGCGTATTATGGAAACCCCACTTTCCACTTCTGGAAACCTGCTACCCAAACCCGGCACAAGACCGCCCCTGCAGTTGAGCGGGCTGGACTTCAAACTGCTGCGCGTGTTCATGGCCGTGGTCGAAGCCGGCGGCTTCAGTGCCGCGCAAAACGAGCTGAACGTGGGCCTGGCGGCGATCAGCAAACAGATCTCCGACCTTGAGATTCGCATCGGCATGCGCCTGTGCACCCGGGGTCGCGAAGGGTTTGGGCTGACCGAAGAAGGCAAGTTGGTGTATCAGGCGTCCATCGAGTTATTTACCTCGGTGGACAGTTTTCGCGACAAGCTTAGTTCGGCGCAGAACGAGCTTATTGGTGACCTTAGTGTGGGGGTTATTGATAACACGGCGTCCGACGTTAATTCCCCGCTCATTGCCGCGTTGGGGAAATTACATAGCGAATCGCCAAAGATTAGATTGCGCCTGCATGCCTCACAATTGGACGAAGTTGAACGCGGCGTGGTGGAAGGGCGCTTGATCGTCGGCATCGTGCCGGTGTACCAGCGCCGTGAAGAATTCGACTATTTCCCGCTGTATGAGGAAAAGGCCCACGCCTACTGTGCCGTAGGACATCCACTGTTCAACGCGAGTGAAATCACACCGGAAGTGCTGCGCCAATACGAAGTGGTCAACCATCGCTATGCGATTCATCGCGACAAGGCCAACTTCGTCAACTATGACAGCCAGTCCGCGTCGGCCTCACAAGTCGAAGCCGTCGCGATCCTGATCCTTACTGGCCGTTTCCTCGGCTTCTTGCCCGAACACTACGCCACGCCCTTGGTAAGAGAAGGGCGCCTACGGGCATTGTGCCCTGAGCAAGTTCACCTGAGCACGGCCTTCAACCTGATCCTGCGCCACAACGCCCCACGCAGCCCGATGGTAAAAGCCTTCGCCACAGCCTTGGGCGTAGACCTTAAAGCCACGGCATAACACTCAAGCCGAACACCGTCCCTCCGAGCGACAGCGATCAACTGTGGGAGCTGTCGAGCCCCAGCGAGGCTGCGAAGGGATCGCCTCGGTCTCCTGCCGGCCCCTCAACTCGGATGGCTGCCCTTTAGGTTGTTATCGTTCTCAAATGAAATGGCTGATTTGTTAGCAAATTTTAGAGCGCGTTAGCGTTTTCGTACTCGCAAAATTATCGTTTTCGCCTACTATCCCCCAATAGTTATCGTTTTTTATCGTTCGTTAGGGGATTCGACCATGCAGGTAGGCTTCAAGGCGCTCGCTGACCGCTACCGTATCTCGCTGGCACAGCCACTGCGCGTCGAATCGGCAATCGGTACGACTCGCATGAGCCACGAGAGCAATGGACATGTCGAGCGTAAGTATCCACTCAGCTACCAACCCTCGGACGACTTCGCTGGGCATTTCGAGTTCGGGCTCAAGTACGAAGAAATTCACCTCGAATTCTTCGCTCGCCTATTTGCTGCAGCCGGCCCTGAGCCCGTCGAAGCCTGGTGCCGGCAAACGCCTTTTGGTCAATATGCCCGCCGCACCGGATTCCTGTACGAGTGGTTAACCGGACTGCACCTTGATGTACCAGATGTTACCAATGGCGGCTATGTCGATGCTGTTTCATCACAGCATTACCTGACCCGAGTTGAGCCTTTGCGTATAAGGCGTTGGCGCATCAACGATAATCTTCCCGGCGTACCTGCGTTCTCTCCCTTGATCCGTCGCACCGAAGCCGTGCAAGAAGCGTTGCAGTTTGATCTGGGCGCAGCACTGGGGGAGCTGAACCAGACCTTTGGCGCTGATATCCTGATGCGCACGGCGAGTTGGCTGACGTTCAAGGAGTCGCGTGCCAGCTTTTTGATCGAGAGAGAGGCAGACAAAGCCGACAGGATCCAGCGGTTTGCCCACGTGATCGCCAAGTACTGTGGTCACATCGAGAATCCGTTGAGTAATGAAAGCCTGCACACCTTGCAAGCCGGTATTTTGGGGGAAGAGGCGCTAGGGCTGGGCTTACGGCACTCACCGGTCTTCGTGGGGCAGGCCACTATGCGCGAGGACATCGTGCATTACATTGCGCCGCCATTTGAGGTGCTAATGCAATTGCTCGACGGCTTGAAAGCATTCGAGTTGGCAACACGGGGCGCTGAGCCGCTGGCCCGGACCGCTGTAATCGCTTTCGCTTTTGTCTATATCCACCCTATGCGAGACGGCAATGGTCGGATCCATCGCTTTCTGATCAACGATACCTTGATCCGTGATAAGGCGGTGCCTGAAGGCGTAATCTTGCCAGTGTCGGCCACAATCACAAGTTCGATTGATTTCCGGGCACGTTACGATCGTACGCTGGAGGCATTTTCGCGGCCATTCATGCAACGCTACGCTGGCTCCTATCGATTTGGAGAACTTGTAGTCTACGAGGACGGAACCCGCAGCAATCTGGTCTTCGATGACTACGACGATGCGCAATTCGCGTGGCGCTACCCAGACTTGACCGACCAAGTCTTGTATACGGCACAGGTAGTGGCGCACACGGTTCGTATAGAGATGGCTGATGAAGCGCGTGTGTTGGTCATCTTTCAGCGCGCCCAGGAACGGCTAAAAGAAGTGCTGGAAATGCCTGACCAGGACGCAAACCGAGTCATTCGCTCGTTAAAGGAAAATGGCTGGCAGGTATCGGGGAAATTGAAGAAAGCTTATCCGCAGCTGGAAGTGATTCACCTAGCCGAACGGGTTGTGGAAGCGGTGCGATCCGCATTTGAAGATCAAGAATTGGGTAGCGGGGACGATTGATCGGAATGGGCCATCCGCGCACTGGCACCCCATGCTAGTGCGCGACCCACGGTCTACCCGCCAACCCCACCCACCCGCATCACCGCTGCAACCGAGCCCGCTTCTTCTTCGCATGAAAATGCCGAAAATGCGCATCCTGCGCCGCCGCCAGCAACTCCCGATCCCCACGCGTATCGCCCCAGGCCCGCAGCCGATACTCGCCCAAATCCCCGTACACCGCCTCAAGCCGCAACACCTTGTTCTCACACCGGCAGTTATTCCCGGTGAGCTTGCCAGTCAACACCCCGTCGACCACCTCAAGCTCCGTACCGATCAACTTGATCCCCAGCCGATTGGCAAACGGCTGCAACACCAATGCCGGCGACGCCGAACACAGCGTGACCTCCGCCCCGGAGCCCAACTCCTGCTCCACCGATAACACCCCTGTCGGCCGCATCAGCCGCGCCCAGGTCTTCTGGCAATACTCCTCGGCCTTCTGCTGCACCCACGCCTTCTCCACCCCGGTCATAAAGGTGCGGATCAACTGCGCCTTCAACTCATCCCGGCTGATCTGCCGCACCAGAAAGCGCAGCCCCGGCACCGCCAGCTTGACCATCCGGCCGTAGAACTCACCGGGGCCAAAGGCAAACTTGAGGAAGGGCACGAAACTGTCGTGGTGGGTCAGGGTGCCGTCGAAGTCAAAGACGGAAAGTACTTTGGCGTCAGCGGGGCCGGCTTCGAGCATGTCTGGGTTCACGGGTTGGCCTCGGTCCTATCGGGTATTTTTTGAGTGTGCATCAGGTGTGACAGCGGGAGTCTACTCCCGTGCCAATCTTCCGACCCTGGCGTAAAGCCCCTCGTTGAAGACGTCCCGGTCACTCGACCGGTGACAACACTGATGGCAATTGGGGCACAAGGCTACAGCATTGGTGATGCGATCCGAACCCTTCGGGGCGAGGAGGTCAGCCTGATGTGCTTCAAAAAGTGGCAATTCACCGCGCACAAAAAAGCCCTGAACACGTCAGGGCTTCATGGGGTTGCTTGGCTCAGGAATCAATCCCAGCTCAGCGCGCCGCCAGTCTGGTATTCGATCACACGGGTCTCGAAGAAGTTCTTCTCTTTCTTCAAGTCCATAATCTCGCTCATCCACGGGAACGGATTCGTCGTCCCTGGATACTCTTCCTTCAACCCAATCTGCGACAGACGACGGTTAGCGATGAACTTGAGGTAATCCTCCATCATCGCCGCATTCATGCCCAACACCCCACGCGGCATGGTGTCGCGCGCGTATTCGATCTCCAGCTGCGTCCCTTGCAGGATCATCTGGGTCGCTTCTTCCTTCATCTCGGCATCCCACAGGTGTGGGTTTTCGATTTTGATCTGGTTGATCACGTCGATACCGAAGTTCAGGTGCATCGACTCGTCGCGCAGGATGTACTGGAACTGCTCGGCCACACCGGTCATTTTGTTGCGACGGCCCATGGACAGGATCTGGGTGAAGCCGCAATAGAAGAAGATGCCTTCCAGGACGCAGTAGTAAGCGACCAGGTTGCGCAGCAGCTCTTTGTCGGTTTCGACGGTGCCGGTTTCGAACTTCGGATCGGAGATCGAGCGGGTGTACTTCAGGCCCCAGGCGGCCTTTTTGGCGACCGATGGGATCTCGTGGTACATGTTGAAGATTTCGCCTTCATCCATGGCCAACGATTCGATGCAGTACTGATAGGCGTGGGTGTGGATCGCTTCTTCGAAGGCCTGGCGCAGGATGTACTGGCGGCACTCCGGGTTGGTGATCAGGCGGTACACGGCCAGCACCAGGTTGTTGGCGACCAGGGAGTCGGCGGTGGAGAAGAAGCCTAGGTTGCGCATGACGATGCGGCGTTCGTCGTCGGTCAGGCCTTCGGGGTTTTTCCACAGGGCGATGTCGGCGGTCATGTTGACCTCTTGCGGCATCCAGTGGTTGGCGCAGCCGTCGAGGTACTTCTGCCAGGCCCAGTCGTACTTGAACGGCACGAGTTGGTTGAGGTCGGCGCGGCAGTTGATCATGCGCTTTTCGTCGACGGCGACGCGGGCGGAGGCGCCTTCGAGTTCAGCGAGGCCTTCGGCGACGTCGAGTTTGTCGAGGGCGGCCTTGGCGCGGACGATGGCGGCGGAGTCACTGGCGGTGACGGCGCGGGCTTCGATGGCCGCGGCAGCGCCGGCACCGTCGAGGCGGTCCATGTTGGCTTCGGTGGCGTGGCCGGCGTTGGCGCCTTTGGTGGCTACTTCGCCTTCTTCTTCTTTGTCGAATTCGTCCCAGCTCAGCATGACGTGTCGTCTCCTGCGTGAGGGCTCAAAGGTGCCCGTGTGAAACCGGATGGTTGGGTGTTCACACGGCCCTGAGGCCGCGGTGGATCTTAAGGAATCGTTTGTTGCAGCTAGCGCACGCATTAAACGGAATAGGCTTACGGGTGCTCTGCGTGAGGCTTGAGGTGCGGAGCGGTGGTTGCTTGCTCCTGCGGGATGCCTCAGGTCTGGCTCTTCATCCCTGTGTAAAGGGATATTGCAGGCCCGATTTACCCGCGCATTGTAGGGGAAAAAAACCGGTTTGTGTTGAGGCGGATGGTCACGGAGACCGGCCAGAATGACGTGTTTTTCGGCCAGAGTGCGGGTTTATAAGGCTTTGCTGGGGTTGGATTTTTTTGACGGGCGGTGGGATGTTTTTTGTGAGGGGAGGAGCGGCGTGGTGCGTCAGGCTTTTATAGGTGCGGTGTGGCAGCTAGCGCTATCGGGGGCAAGCCCCCTCCCACATTTGGGCGGGGTCGGTGCTTTGCCGCAAGAACGATTTCTTGCGGCGAATACGTTCAAACTAACCAAGTGATTAGCCGTTAGAACAACCATTGCCCATCACGTGGTAATTAAGAATATGCCGCTGACCCTGCGAGTCTTCATATTCCATCTTCACCGGTACAACTTCGCACACTTCCGGAATACTGCTCATGGACAGTACTTTTGCCACGTCCAGATGGGTGCTGTAAGTGTAGTCTTCAACGATCGGAGGGTTGCTGCCAGCTACGTCAGTCGGGGCTTCGTCGGCCAGGGCGGCGGTGGCGCACAAGCTGCTGAGGGCCATAACTACTAAAGCTTTCATTTCTCTATTTACCTTCTTCAGGACGAAAGGGGTCACGGGGCCCTTGTGAGGCCACGTGTGTAACTCAAGAGTTGGGAAGTTCGGATTAACGTTGCCTTCGTGGGGGCTGTTGCGTTGTTAATCACTGCTGTATTTAACTAAAGTGCCGTGTTGGCGGAAGTGATTTTAGGCTCCCGGGTTATATTCATATACCCGTGCTTTTGATAAACACTATTGGCGGTTTTTGTAACAATCCGGTGGTAAAGCTTTTTTCACAACGCCGCAAAGCGCCACAGCCCGCGGGCCAGAGCCGCAAACGAAGATATCAGGGCAATTTGTAGGGGCTTGTTACTACCATCGTCGAATGGTTCTATAGGGCTGCCCCGGCTACAACAGGGCCATACAAAAACAACTATGTCACCGAGGTAAGAAAGATGAGTGCGGCTTCCCTGTACCCCGTTCGCCCCGAAGTAGCAGCCAACACGCTGACCGACGAGGCGACCTACAAGGCCATGTACCAGCAGTCGGTGGTCAACCCCGATGGCTTCTGGCGCGAGCAAGCCAAGCGTCTTGACTGGATCAAGCCTTTCACCACGGTGAAGCAGACCTCTTTCGACGATCACCACGTCGACATCAAGTGGTTCGCCGATGGCACCCTGAACGTTTCCTACAACTGCCTGGACCGTCACCTCGCCGAGCGTGGCGACCAGATCGCGATCATCTGGGAGGGCGACGACCCTGCCGAGAGCCGCAACATCACTTACCGCGAGCTGCACGAAGAAGTCTGCAAGTTCGCCAACGCCCTGCGTGGCCAGGATGTGCACCGTGGCGACGTGGTGACTATCTATATGCCGATGATCCCCGAAGCCGTGGTGGCCATGCTGGCCTGTACCCGCATCGGTGCGATTCACTCCGTGGTGTTTGGCGGTTTCTCGCCGGAGGCCCTGGCCGGTCGCATCATCGACTGTAAGTCGAAGGTGGTGATCACTGCTGACGAGGGCATCCGTGCCGGTAAGAAGATTCCGCTGAAGGCCAACGTCGACGACGCCCTGACCAACCCGGAAACCAGCAGCATCCAGAAGGTCATCGTGTGCAAGCGCACCAACGGCCAGATTAAGTGGAACCAGCATCGCGATATCTGGTACGAAGACCTGATGAAAGTGGCGGGCACCGTGTGTGCGCCCAAAGAGATGGGCGCCGAAGAAGCGCTGTTCATCCTCTACACCTCCGGTTCCACCGGCAAGCCCAAGGGCGTGCAGCACACCACCGGCGGCTACCTGTTGTACGCCGGCCTGACCCACGAGCGCGTGTTCGACTACCGCCCGGGCGAAATCTACTGGTGCACCGCCGACGTCGGCTGGGTCACCGGCCACACTTATATTGTCTACGGCCCGCTGTCCAACGGCGCGACCACCGTGCTGTTCGAGGGCGTGCCGAACTACCCGGACATCACCCGGGTGGCGAAGATCGTCGACAAGCACAAGGTCAACATCCTCTACACCGCCCCAACCGCGATCCGCGCCATGATGGCCTCCGGCACCGCTGCCGTGGAAGGCGCCGATGGCAGCAGCCTGCGCCTGCTCGGTTCGGTGGGCGAGCCGATCAACCCGGAAGCCTGGGACTGGTACTACAAGAATGTCGGCCAATCGCGTTGCCCGATTGTTGATACCTGGTGGCAGACCGAAACCGGCGGCAACATGATGAGCCCGCTGCCGGGGGCCCATGCGCTCAAGCCGGGTTCGGCGGCACGGCCGTTCTTCGGCGTGGTGCCGGCATTGGTGGACAACCTCGGCAACCTGATCGAAGGCGCGGCCGAAGGCAACCTGGTGATCCTCGATTCGTGGCCAGGCCAGGCGCGTACCCTGTACGGCGACCATGACCGCTTTGTCGACACCTATTTCAAGACCTTCCGTGGCATGTACTTCACCGGTGACGGTGCGCGCCGTGACGAGGACGGTTACTACTGGATTACCGGCCGTGTGGACGACGTGTTGAACGTGTCCGGCCACCGCATGGGCACTGCCGAGATCGAAAGTGCCATGGTTGCTCACCCCAAAGTCGCCGAAGCGGCGGTGGTGGGTGTGCCGCACGACATCAAGGGGCAGGGCATCTATGTGTATGTCACCCTCAAAAATGGTGAAGAACCGAACGAAGCGCTGCGCCTGGAGCTGAAAAACTGGGTGCGCAAGGAAATCGGGCCGATTGCTTCGCCGGACGTGATCCAGTGGGCGCCGGGCTTGCCGAAGACCCGTTCGGGGAAAATCATGCGGCGCATCCTGCGCAAGATTGCCACGGCTGAGTACGACGGGTTGGGGGATATCTCCACGCTGGCGGACCCGGGTGTGGTGGCGCATTTGATCGAAACGCACAAGACCATGAACGTCGCGTAAGGCGGGATAGTCGGATAAAGCCCCACCCGGTGTAAGCCGGGTGGGGTTTTTTTGTGGGATCTTGAAACCAATGGAGCTCAAATGTGGGAGGGGGCAAGCCCCCTCCCACATGGGATCTGCGGCAGATCAATAAATATCGGTTTTTCGTGTAGGGCGTTTCTGAATGTTACCGCGAGCCCTGAATGTGTAACCTCGCGCCCAAACCTGAGGCAATGCGCTACGCCTCTGCCCCGAAAAACCCCATTCCAGACACCCCTGGAAATAAGATTAAACGCCAGACTTGCCGTGCCAGAAGGGTTTGCGAATAATAGGCCCGCAATTTGCAGCGTCTACAGGTTTAATGTCTTTTGTCTCTGCATAAAATCCAGAGGCTGTCAATGAGCTGGAACCGCTTTCTCGGTGCTTCTGTAAATTGTTGTCGCATTGAGGAAATATCGGCTTCCAGCCTGTCGTTAGAATGCCGATCACTCGCTCGTCGTCTCCGGTGTTGAATCGGTGTAAGACGCAGCACCGCTATTCGGTTTCCCTTACGCCGCATCGTGGGCCATGGCTCATACTGCTGTTTTGCCCTATACCGATGGAGTCCCAAGATGAAGAAACTCGTGCTGTTGGGCGCCCTGGCGCTGTCCGTGCTGTCCATGCAGGCTTTCGCTGATGAAAAGCCCCTGAAGATTGGTATCGAAGCGGCTTACCCTCCGTTTGCCTCGAAGGCGCCGGATGGCAGCATCGTCGGTTTTGACTACGACATCGGCAACGCCCTGTGCGCAGAGATGAAGGTCAAGTGCACCTGGGTCGAGCAGGAGTTCGACGGCCTGATCCCGGCGCTGAAAGTGCGCAAGATCGACGCGATCCTGTCGTCCATGTCCATCACTGAGGACCGCAAGAAGTCCGTGGACTTCACCACCCGCTACTACCTGACCCCGGCGCGCCTGGTGTTGAAGGAAGGCACTACCGTCAGCGACAGCCTGGATGAATTGAAGGGCAAGAAAATCGGTGTGCAGCGCGGTTCGATCCACGATCGTTTCGCCAAGGAAGTCCTGGCTCCGAAAGGCGCCACCGTGGTGCCTTACAGCTCGCAGAACGAAATCTACCTGGACGTGGAAGCCGGTCGCCTCGATGGCACCGTGGCTGACGCTACCCTGCTGCAGGACGGTTTCCTGAAAACCCCTGCTGGCAAAGGCTACGCGTTCGTGGGCCCGGCGTTCACCGACGTCAAGTACTTCGGCGACGGCGTCGGTATCGCGGTACGCAAGGGCGACAAGGAAAACCTGGACCGCATCAACGCAGCTATTGCCGCGATCCGTGCCAACGGTGAGTACAAGAAAATCCAGGACAAGTACTTCGACTTCGATATCTACGGCGCTGACGCCAAGTAACTCGTCGCAGCGGTCTGTCCCAAATGGCGCAAGCAACAGAATTCCTGCGGTTTGCGCCATTTTTTCATCCCCCTTTTCGAGGACCTGAATCATGTTGAAAGGCTACGGGGCCGTCATCCTCGATGGCGCATGGTTGACGCTTCAGCTCGCCTTGTCGTCCATGGCCCTGGCCATTGTTCTGGGTCTGATCGGGGTCGCGTTACGCCTGTCGCCGGTGCGCTGGTTGGCTTGGCTGGGTGACTTGTACTCCACGGTGATCCGCGGGATCCCCGACCTGGTGCTGATCCTGCTGATTTTCTACGGCGGTCAGGACCTGCTCAACCGCGTCGCGCCGATGCTGGGCTACGACGACTATATCGACTTGAACCCCTTGGCCGCCGGTATCGGCACCCTGGGTTTCATCTTTGGCGCCTACCTGTCGGAAACCTTCCGTGGCGCCTTCATGGCCATTCCCAAGGGCCAGGCCGAGGCCGGCCTGGCGTATGGCATGAGTAGCTTCCAGGTGTTCTTCCGGGTGATGGTGCCGCAGATGATCCGGCTGGCAATCCCCGGGTTTACCAACAACTGGCTGGTTCTCACCAAGGCCACTGCGCTGATTTCGGTGGTGGGCCTGCAAGACATGATGTTCAAGGCCAAGCAGGCGGCAGACGCCACCCGCGAGCCTTTTACCTTCTTCCTCGCGGTGGCGGCGATGTACCTGGTGATCACCAGCGTGTCGTTGCTGGCCCTGCGTCATCTTGAGAAGCGCTACTCGGTAGGCGTAAGGGCGGCTGATCTATGATCTTCGACTACAACGTCATCTGGGAGGCCATGCCGCTGTACCTCGGCGGCCTGGTGACCACCCTCAAACTGCTCGCCATCTCGCTGTTCTTCGGCCTGCTCGCCGCCGTGCCCCTGGGCCTGATGCGCGTGTCCAAGCAGCCGATCGTCAACGGCGCGGCGTGGCTCTATACCTATGTGATCCGCGGCACGCCGATGCTGGTGCAGCTGTTCTTGATCTACTACGGCCTGGCCCAGTTTGACGCCGTGCGCGAAAGCTTCCTGTGGCCGCTGCTGTCCAGCGCCACCTTCTGCGCGTGCCTGGCCTTCGCCATCAACACCAGCGCCTACACCGCCGAGATCATTGCCGGCAGCCTCAAGGCCACGCCCAATGGCGAAATCGAAGCGGCCAAGGCCATGGGCATGTCGCGCTACAAGCTGTACCGCCGCATCCTGCTGCCGTCGGCCCTGCGCCGTGCGCTGCCGCAGTACAGCAATGAAGTGATCATGATGCTGCAGACCACCAGCCTGGCCTCCATCGTCACCCTGATCGACATCACCGGCGCAGCGCGCACGGTGAACGCGCAGTTCTACTTGCCGTTCGAGGCCTATATCACCGCAGGCGTGTTCTACCTGTGCCTGACCTTCATCCTGGTGCGCCTGTTCAAGTTGGCCGAGCGCCGCTGGCTGAGCTACCTGGCGCCACGGAAGCACTGATATGCAACGTATCGATCACCGGTTGCCCTGGGGTCACCTGGGCTGCGAGCGCCAACTGAGCGTGTTCCGTTTCGGCAAGGGCGAGCGCAAGGCCTATATCCAGGCCAGCCTGCACGCCGACGAATTGCCCGGCATGCGCGCCGCGTGGGAGCTGAAAAAGCGCCTCGTCGAACTGGAACAGCAAGGTGCGCTCAATGGCGTGATCGAGCTGGTGCCAGTCGCCAACCCGATGGGCCTGGGCCAACTGCTGCAAGGCAGCCACCAGGGGCGTTTCGAGGTGGGCAGTGGCAAGAACTTCAACCGTGATTTTGTCGAGTTGAGCGAGCCGGTTGCCGCGTTGCTCGAAGGCAAGCTGGGTGATGACCCCCACGCCAATGTACGTTTGATCCGTCAAGCGATGAGCGATGTACTCCGCGCGTTGCCCGAGCCAAGCAGCCAGTTGCAAGGCATGCAGCGCATCTTGCTGAGCCACGCCTGCACCGCTGATGTGGTGCTGGATCTGCATTGCGATGCCGAAGCCGCACTGCACATGTATGCACTGCCGCAGCACTGGCCGCAGTGGCGTTCGCTGTCGGCGCATTTGAATGTGAAGGTCGGCCTGCTGGCGGAAGACTCCGGCGGCAGTTCGTTCGATGAGGCCTGTTCGCTGCCGTGGTTGCGTTTGTCTCAGGCGTTTCCTGAGTCGCAAATCCCGTTGGCCTGCCTGGCGACTACGCTGGAGCTGGGCGGTCAGGCTGATACCGGGCGTGACGAGGCGATCTTTCACGCCGAAGGTATTCTCGCGTTCCTCGCTGAGCAGGGCTTGATCAAGGGGGAGTGGCCCGCGCCACAGTTCGAGCCCTGTGAAGGCCTGCCGTTTGAAGGCACCGAATTGTTGTTCGCGCCCCATGCCGGGGTGATCAGTTACCTGCGTAAAGCCGGTGATGTGGTCGAAAAAGGCGAGCCGATTTTTGAAGTGATTGACCCCCTGGAAGACCGCGTCAGCACGATCTGCGCGGGCACCTCGGGGGTGCTGTTTGCCGTTGAACGGCTACGTTATGCCCAAGCGGGTTTCTGGCTGGCCAAGGTGGCGGGGCGCGAAGCGCTGCGTCACGGGCGCTTGCTCAACGACTGACCACCTGTTTTTGTGAGAACCGACCGCATGTACAAACTTGAAGTCCAAGACCTGCATAAACGCTATGGCAGTCATGAAGTGCTCAAAGGAGTGTCCCTGGCCGCTGCGGCCGGTGATGTGATCAGCATCATCGGTTCCAGTGGTTCGGGCAAAAGTACTTTTTTGCGCTGCATCAACCTGCTGGAGCAACCCCACGCCGGCAAGATCCTGCTCAACAACGAAGAGTTGAAGCTGGTGGCCAACAAGGACGGCGCCATGAAGGCTGCCGATCCTAAACAGTTGCAGCGCATGCGTTCGCGCCTGTCCATGGTGTTCCAGCATTTCAACCTGTGGTCGCACATGACCGCGCTTGAAAACGTGATGGAAGCGCCGGTGCACGTGCTGGGCATGTCGAAGAAAGACGCCCGTGAAAAAGCCGAACACTACCTGGCCAAGGTCGGCGTGGGCCATCGCAAGGATGCGTTCCCCGGCCACATGTCCGGCGGCGAGCAGCAACGCGTGGCCATCGCCCGCGCCCTGGCGATGGAGCCGGAGGTGATGCTGTTCGACGAACCCACCTCGGCGCTGGACCCGGAACTGGTCGGTGAAGTGCTCAAGGTGATGCAGGACCTGGCCCAGGAAGGCCGCACCATGGTGGTGGTGACCCACGAAATGGGCTTTGCCCGTGAGGTGTCGAACCAGTTGGTGTTCTTGCACAAAGGCATCGTCGAAGAGCGTGGCAACCCGCGGGAAGTGCTGGTGAACCCGCAGTCCGAGCGCCTTCAACAGTTCCTGTCCGGCAGCCTGAAATAATGACCTCCTGTGAATAGGTAACCCCTGTGGGAGGGGGCTTGCCCCCGATAGCGGTATATCAGTTAGACGTGTTTATCTGACACACCGCCATCGGGGGCAAGCCCCCTCTCACATTGGATATGCATCGTTTTTGAGATTTGTACTCGATTACGGGCTAGCATTGGCCCTTGTCTTCATTACTGTTACTGGCTTCGGATAGCACTCCCATGACCGCCCACAAAATTGGTTTCCTGATTTGGCCCAGCACAAAAGCCCTGACGCTTGCGCTGGCTGAGGAGGCCTTGCGCGTTGCCCAGCGGGTGCATCCGGAGGTGGTCTACGAGCTGTCGTTCCTGCAGGCCGAACCTCCCACTGGCAATGCCTGGCAACTGCCGGGCGAGCCGTGGGCTGGCAAGCTCGAAGGTTTCCAGAAGCTGTTCCTGCTGGCGGATGAACCACCCACCGTCATTGCCTCGCAACTGAGCACGGCGCTCAAGCAGTTGGTGCGGGCCGGGTGTGTGATCGGTGGTCTGTCGGCCGGTGTCTATCCGCTTGCCCAGCTCGGCCTGCTCGACGGCTACCGCGCCGCCGTGCACTGGCGTTGGCAGGATGATTTTGCCGAGCGTTTCCCCAAGGTCATCGCCACCAGCCATCTGTTCGACTGGGACCGCGACCGTCTCACCGCCTGCGGGGGCATGTCGGTGCTCGACCTGCTGCTGGCGGTGCTGGCCCGTGACCACGGCGCCGAACTGGCCGGCGCGGTCTCCGAAGAACTGGTGGTGGAGCGCATCCGCGAAGGCGGCGAGCGCCAGCGCATCCCGCTGCAGAACCGCCTGGGCTCCAGCCATCCGAAGCTGACCCAGGCGGTGTTGCTGATGGAAGCCAACATCGAGGAACCGCTGACCACCGACGAAATTGCCCAGCACGTGTGCGTGTCGCGACGACAACTCGAGCGCATCTTCAAGCAATACCTCAACCGCGTCCCCAGCCAGTACTACCTGGAACTGCGCCTGAACAAGGCCCGCCAGATGCTCATGCAAACCAGCAAGTCGATCATCCAGATCGGCCTGTCGTGCGGCTTCTCCTCGGGGCCGCATTTCTCCAGCGCCTACCGCAACTTCTTCGGCGCCACCCCCCGTGAAGACCGCAACCAGCGGCGCAGTAGCAGCCCGTTCGAGCTGTCGTCGGTGCCGTCGGAACGCGGCTGAATACAGGCTTCACTCTTCTTCCCGACCCAAGGGTGGGGTCAGTGGGTTGCCCTCGGCGTCCTGCCTGGCGGCCTCGACATGGAAAGCAAACCCTGTACGCCGGTAGTACTCCCTGAGCAACGCCAGGCTGTGTGGCGACAACGGGTTGCCGCGCAGGTCCGAATCGCTGTCGAGGGAGTATGAAATTTCCAGGAGAGACGCCGGCAACTGTTCGATGTGGTTGTTGCTCAGGTCCAGGGTGCGCAACACCGACGACTCCTGGAACACACCTTCGGGGACGTGATGCAGTTGAGCATTGCGCAGGTGCAGTGAGCTCAATTGACGAAGCTGGCTCACATCCGGTGCGTGGCCGAGGGGGTTGTTGCTCAGGTCGATGAACTCAATATCTTTCAAGTCCCCGAGTGCGCGGGCACTTTGCGGTGAAAGCGCAATGTTGCATTCGGACAGGTCCAGAGAGGACAGCTTGGGCATGTTGAATATCGAGGTGGGCAGGGTTTGCAGTGAGCACTTGTTGAGGGCCAGTGTCTCCAGCTGGGGGAAGCTGCCGAGTGTGCCATCGACCTGGGTCGTGATGCCGTCGCCGATCAGTTCGAAAGTGGACACGTGATTAAAGCGCGCACGCAGTTGCGGCAGGGCCCCGAGTATTGGGGTATCGAGTATCAAACTGTGGGTCACCTCTTCGTCCAGGCTCTCTTCGTCTTCGATGCTCTCAAAACGCCAGGCTTGCTCGAGCAGGGTCTTGAAATCCTGCCGGATCAACTGTTGTTCGGCGCGTGCCTGTTCATCCATCAGCGTGCCGAGAATCGGGTGATGGGTCGGGACATCCAACACCCATTCGTTGAGGTCGGTGCCCAATTGCCGGTATTCCTCTTCGAGCAGGCTGATTTGGTTGGTAACGGCGTCCATGTCGCCAGGCAGTTTGAAGATGAACCGATTGATTTCGCTGTCGACGAAGGTGGGGTAAAGCTGTTGGATACGTTCGCGCTCGCCAGGGTTGGCTTCTGCCTTGAAGAACTCGCCGGTGCGTTGGCAATAGGTCTTGACCTGTTCCAGCGTCGGCTTGGACAACGGATTTCCCGACAGATCAATGCCTCGCACCGCAGTGCTGGGCAATGTGAAGGCGGTCGGGGGCAGGTTTTCGATCGCATTGTTGCTCAGGTCCACCGTGACGTGCTGATCGCTGCGCAGCAGACCCGCCGGCACCTCGCGCAGGCCGGTATTGCGCAACAGCACCCGGCGCAGGCTGGGCAATTGGCTGAAGTCGGGTGTGTGCGCCAAGGGGTTATGGTTCAGGTCCAGGAACGTCAGCCCCTTCATGCCTTCCAGGCCTTGCGCGGATGAGGCCGACAACATGATCGAACATCCGGGCAGGCTCAGGAGTTCCAGGTGTTGCAGGCTGAGCAACGAGGCCGGCAGGTCCCCCATCGGTGCGTCCTGTATGGAGAGCGCGTGAACATTGGGAAAGCTGCGCAGGAACTGATCCAGGTGCAGGGGCCGTTGGTTGCCTTGTATGCGAAGCCCGCCGATGTGGTCGAACGTGATGCTCAGTTGCGGCAGTTCGCCTGCCAGGGTGGCGGGAATTTCCAGGGAGCCTATCTGGGTCTGCTGCGGGGTTTCGCGCCGCCAGCTTCGTTCCAGCAGGTCTTTGAGCGCCGCCCTGCGCGCCGTTTCCAGCTCGGGAAGCGCCGGTGCCTGGGCCCAGGCCTGCAACTCGCCCGTGAGCGTCTGGTAGTCGCCTGCCAGCCGTGCCAGCTCCCGTCGTCCCGCTTCGATATCGCCGGGCAGGTTGAAGATGAATCGGTTGATCTGCTCTTCGCTGAATTTCGGAAACAATAGCTTGGCGTCGCGCCGGTCGGCCTGCAAGGCGCTGGCCTCGAAGCGGGTGCCGTGCCGCTGGTGATAGGCCTTGATCCTTTCAAGGGTTTCGCGGTTCAGCGGGTTGCGCGAGAGGTCGAAGCGCAAGCTGGATTCAGGCGCAAGCTGGAAAATGCCATCTGGCAAGTGATTGATCCGGTTGTTGCTCAACAGGGCGACTTGCAGCTCCGGATGGCTGAGCACGCCGGCCGGCAGGCGGTCGATATTGGTGCGCGACAAGTCCAGGGCGACCAGGTCGGGCATTGTTTCGACGCTGGGGACAAGACCCAACGGATTGCCGTGCAGGTCCAGCGAGCGCATCTGGTGCATGGCGGCCAACTGCGCCTGGCTTTGCGGGGTGAGGGCGATCTGGCAGGTGTTCAGTTGCAGGGCGTTCAGGTCCGGCATCGACGTGATCTCCTGAGGCAGGCCCCGTAGAGGCGTGTTGATGACACTGAGTTGGCGCAGTTTGGGAAAGTGGCCCAGGAACGAGGACACCCCGTGCAAGTTGGCTGATCCGTTGAGGGACAGCAGAGAGACATGATCGAAATTGGCTTGCAGTCGTGGCATCTCGCCCAGGATGTTGCCATTGAGCTTGAGCGTGTGGCCGTCCCGCGCCGGGTCTTCGTAGTAGTTGTCGATCACTGTTTCACGCCGCCAGGCCGCTTTGAGCCGATGGGCCATCGCGGTGCGATTCTGTTTTTCCAACTGGCGCTCCCACCGGTACAAGGTTTGTCCCGTCACCGGGTGATGGTGAGGGACATCGGCTTGCCAGGCCTGCAAGTCGCTGTCCAGTCGCGCATATTCCTCGGCCAGTTGCGCGAGCTTGGCTGCCGCTCCGCCGGGGTGTGCCTGCCAGTCTTGGATGAGCGCGTGCAACTGGCTGTCGTCCAGGCTTGGGTACAGGCTGCGTGCGCGCTGATGCAGACTCGCCGGACCACCCTCGATGGCGGGTTGGTGGGCGTAGCCGGCATCGTGACCGAGCAGTTGCAGGGTCTCGGTGGCCGGTTCGGGAGTGTCGCCCCCCAGCAGCACGCGCATTTCGTCGCGCGGCGGCGGGCGTTGGCGCAGGCGCTCGCGCAGTTCGTGGCCTTGATGAATGTCGATGTTCAGCTGCTCACGCTGGGCGTCAGGCAGGGCATGGAGAATGGCCGAGTACAGGTCGGTCTCGCCGCACAGGGGGCCTTTTTCGTCGTAGGCCACGTAGCGACCGCTGTCCAGGCGCACCAGGCTGCGGCGGATCGGTGCGTCGTCAGGGCCGACGCTGTGCCAGGCCTCGCCGTCGATGGACTGGTGCAGGGCTTGCAGGTTGATCTCCGTGGACCAGCCTGGCAGCACCCGCAATGCGCTCAAGGCCAGCAGGTCGGTGTCGAGGTTGACCTGTGAGTCCAGGTGCTGCCCTTCATAGGCGCGGTTCAGGCGGACTTCGGTGAGCGCCGCTTGGGCCAACTGCGCCAGGCGTGGCGGTGTGCGCTCGGCTTGTAGCTCAAGCAGCTCTTCACCGGTGGCCTGGCTCAGCAATCGCTCGGCGACGGTGGCCGGCAAGCCGGGGGCTTCATCGGCCAACTGTCGGGCTTGGGGGTGTTCGGCGTGCTGCAAGGGCCCGTAGCGTGAGTCGAAAAGTGCGACGCGATGCTTGCGGGCGATCCCGGCAAGGGTTTTTCTCAGGTTGCGTGTGCGGGTTTCCAGGCTCAGTTGCGGGTCGCTGGCACGCTCGCCGAATTGTGCACGGATCTCTTCCGGGGTCAGTGTCTGCAACACGGTCTTGAGCAGATCGCCGTTGCTCAGTTGCGCTTCGTGTATTTGTACCAGCGGCTTGGTCTGGTCGCCAAAGGTCCAGACCACGCGGCCCTGATCATCCAGAAAGCGCAAGCCCCGGGTGTGCGGCCAGGCGCCATTGGCGGTGAGCAATTGCAGCAGGTCCTGGGCGGCGATGCGGTTGTAGAGTGCCGGGTCATCGCTGCTCAGGCGTTCGATCAAGGTGTCCAGTTCCCGCTCGATCCTGAGTCGCGCCAGGGCATCATCCAACAGCGGCGGCAGCGGCTCGCTGTTGTGGTGCATCTTGCGCAGGATGGCTTCGTCGGTACCGCTCAGGGTCATGGCCAGTTGCCGGTCGGCGTCACTGAGGCCTTGCGCACGATGGCCGAGACGGCCGAGCAAATCCGGGCCTTGCCACTGCAACGGCTGGTCGAGTTCGGTACGCCAGGTGCCCGCCTGGTTATGGATCAGCAGCGGTTGATAGGCGTCGGCCCGGCTCGGGTGCTTGAGCCGGTACTGTCCGTCTCCAGGAGACTTCTGCACGGCGTACAACGAGCCTTCCAGCGGCAGGATCGATTCCTTGCGCACGGCATGCAGGCCCAGTTCGTCGATGCCCAGGTTCGGCGGCAACTGCAGGTTTTGCGCATAGGGGGCCAGGTCGGGTTTCCAGTAACGGCGGGCACCGCTGGCGAGGGTGACTGGTTTGAAGCGATCGATGAAGGCCAGGGTCTGCGGCGACATCAGCTTGCGCAACTCGGGTACGCCGATCTGCCCGCCCGCCGTGAACAACCCCAGTTGAACCGCACTCTCCAGCAGGTTCATCAGGTGTGCGAAGGCCTCGCGGTCAAGTCCTTCGGCCCAGTCGACAATGCCTTCGAACACGTCGTCGAGCAGTTGATAGGCCATGTACGCGAGCATCAATTCCCCCAGCCCCGGAATAAACGGTGCGACCACCAGCAACGCTGCATTCACGATGGACGAAGCGACGTTGACGAAGCTGTCCCACAAGGCCCATCGCGCATTGCGATCCACGGTCGCGGTGGCGACGGCGAGGGTGCGGGCGTCGTTGAGCAACTGGTTGAGCCTGGACTGGTAGAGGTAGTCCCAGGGGGCGATGAGAATCGGGCTGGCGGTGAACTGCAATGACGGATCGTCGGTGGGGTCGGCGCGCCAGGGCGCCAGGCCGCTGCCGTATTCACTGGGATGCCAGGTGATTTTTTCCAGGCGTTGGCCCAGGTCGGCGAAAAACGCGCCGCGGTGCTCGTGGGCGACGAATCGGCTGAAAAACACCTGGTAATCGGCGGCGCGCAGTTGTCGGGTCAGTTCCTGCTTGAAGGCCAGGGGGGAGGGGTACTCCTTGAGCGGATGTTCCGGGTCGTCCGGCACATAGGCCACCATTCGTTGCACCGTGCGGGTGTTTTCGAGGTCCGGGGCGAAGAGCAGGATGCCGGTGAGCGGGGCCTCCATCATGCTGAAGTCATGTATGTGCACGGCGCTTGAGCCAAGGCGCATGCCGGAAAGCCCGTCGATCAGGCCTTCGATCAACCGTGCATAGTCTTCCTGGATGTCGCCCCGGATTCGCGCCAATTGTACCGCCGCACGTAGAGCGGCTTTTTGGCTGGCGTCGACCTTGGCTTGCAGCACCGCGCCGGCGACCGGGTGGTCGACGCCGAGTTGCTCGCGCAGGTAGCCCATATAGCGCGCGCCTAGGTCGAGGTCGCGACACAGTTGGGCGAACGCCGCGATGGGCAGGCGGAGCTTGATGGCGGGCAATGTGTCGAACTGGCCGTTGGCATCGGGTTGAGTGATGTAGGTGGAGTCCGGCTCATAGGCATCCGCCAGGGTCTCTTTGTGTTCGAAGTTATGCAGCGCGGCGTCCAGCAGGGACACGGTCCAGGCGCGCGCCCCGCCGGAACGTACCGTAAACCAGGGGATGGTCTGGGGGATGTAGAGGCGGATAAACGTGGTTTCCACATCCAGTTCAAGGCCGGATTGACGTTTCAAGGCGTCTTTGAGCAAGGGGATGGAGTAGGTCCTGGCGTCCTGGAGGTCCTTGAGGGCCTGGTCGACGCGGTTCTGGGCGTGCCAGTGGGCGCCATTGAGCTGCTTGAGGGTTGCCTGTTGCGCAGCGTCGGTGGCGGGCAGGGGCAGGGGCGTGGCGTTTTTGAGGGCGGAGCGCTTGCTGGCGGACGCGTTGCCGAGCCAGGCCGG
Organism: Pseudomonas sp. NFPP24; assembly: GCF_900112095.1. Taxonomy (NCBI): domain Bacteria; kingdom Pseudomonadati; phylum Pseudomonadota; class Gammaproteobacteria; order Pseudomonadales; family Pseudomonadaceae; genus Pseudomonas; species Pseudomonas sp. NFPP24. The sequence goes on along the minus strand of NZ_FOKD01000009.1, from coordinate 106,103 downwards.
CAGTGCGCGGGTCAAGGGTTCGTAGTGGCGATCGGGATGGCTGCTTTGGGTGATTGCGGGTGCCGGGGGCGTTGGGGTCGTCATGCTCACATCCATGGAGGGCTTGAAAACCACGAGTTAATCAGTCACCTGCGCGCACCGGCCTTTAGATAGTTATGCCGAGCGTGCGCGCAGGTCTCACGTAATTGTGCGACAGCGTTTAAACTGCGCCATTGCGATGCTATTTGTCGCATTGGCGTAAACCCACGTAAAACGCGGGTTGGCGCTATAAGAAGTTGTCGCTTGGCGACAAGGCCCTACTGAAAACTGTCCTTACAATCCCTGCATCGCCCGCCAGTTTCAGGCAGGCGTTCCTCTTCAGGAGACTCCGATGTCCGTTGAGCAAGCCCCGGTGCAACGTGCCGATTTCGACCAGGTCATGGTTCCCAACTACGCACCTGCCGCCTTCATCCCCGTGCGTGGCGCAGGTTCCCGCGTGTGGGACCAGGCCGGTCGTGAGCTGATCGACTTTGCCGGCGGCATCGCGGTCAACGTATTGGGCCATGCCCATCCGGCGCTGGTTGGCGCGCTGACCGAACAGGCCAACAAGCTGTGGCACGTATCCAATGTGTTCACCAATGAGCCGGCGCTGCGCCTGGCGCACAAGCTGATCGACGCCACCTTTGCCGAGCGCGTGTTCTTCTGCAACTCCGGCGCCGAAGCCAACGAGGCCGCGTTCAAGCTGGCCCGTCGCGTCGCGTTCGACCGTTTCGGCACCGAGAAGTACGAGATCATCGCCGCGCTGAACAGCTTCCACGGCCGCACCCTGTTCACCGTCAACGTCGGTGGCCAGTCCAAGTACTCCGATGGCTTCGGGCCTAAAATCAACGGCATCACCCACGTTCCTTATAACGACCTGGCTGCGCTGAAAGCCGCCGTGTCGGACAAGACCTGCGCTGTGGTGCTGGAGCCGATCCAGGGCGAAGGCGGCGTACTGCCGGCCGAACTGGCCTACCTGCAAGGCGCCCGCGAGCTGTGCGACGCGAATAACGCCTTGCTGGTATTTGACGAAGTACAGACCGGCATGGGCCGAAGCGGTCACCTGTTCGCCTACCAGCACTACGGCGTGACGCCGGACATCCTCACCAGCGCCAAGAGCCTGGGCGGCGGTTTCCCGATTGCGGCCATGCTCACCCGTGAAGACCTGGCCAAGCACCTGGTGGTCGGTACCCACGGCACCACCTACGGCGGCAACCCGCTGGCGTGCGCGGTGGCCGAGGCGGTGATCGACGTGATCAACACCCCTGAAGTGCTGGCTGGCGTGAACGCCAAGCACGACCTGTTCAAGGCGCGCCTGGAGCAGATCGGCAAGCAATACGGGATCTTCACCGAAGTGCGCGGCATGGGCCTGTTGCTCGGTTGCGTGTTGAGCGACGAGTTCAAAGGCAAGGCCAAGGACGTGTTCAACGCGGCCGAGAAGGAAAACCTGATGATCCTGCAAGCCGGCCCGGACGTGGTGCGTTTTGCGCCGAGCCTGGTGGTGGAAGACGCGGATATCCAGGAAGGCCTGGACCGTTTTGAACGTGCAGTGAAAACGCTGACTCAAGCCTGATACACACTTATTTGCCGGACCGTGTCATGTGGGAGGGGGCTTGCCCCCGATAGCGATGGGTCAGCCACCTGATTTATCAACTGACAGACTGCTATCGGGGGCAAGCCCCCTCCCACATTTGACCTGCGTTGAATCAGCAACTGTCCGGTATTTTTTCCTATGAGTTTTTCGAGTTAAGGAGTGACACCATGCTGGTGATGCGCCCCGCGCAAATGGCTGATCTGGGCGAGGTACAGCGTCTGGCTGCGGACAGCCCGATTGGTGTCACCTCCTTGCCGGACGATGTGGAACGCCTGAGCGACAAGATCGCCGCGAGCGAAGCGTCCTTCGCCGCCGAGGTGAGCTTCAACGGTGAAGAAAGCTATTTCTTCGTGCTTGAAGACACCGAGACCGGCAAGCTCGCCGGTTGCTCGGCCATTGTCGCGTCGGCCGGTTACTCCGAGCCGTTCTACAGCTTCCGTAACGAGACCTTCGTGCACGCCTCCCGCGAGCTGAAGATCCACAACAAGATCCATGTGCTTTCCCAGTGCCACGACCTCACCGGCAACAGCCTGCTCACCAGTTTCTACGTGGTGCCCGAGCTGGTCGGTTCGCCGTGGTCGGAACTCAATTCCCGTGGCCGCCTGCTGTTCGTCGCCAGCCACCCCGAGCGCTTTGCCGACTCGGTGGTGACCGAGATCGTCGGCTACAGCGACGAGAACGGTGACTCGCCGTTCTGGGACGCCATCGGCCGCAACTTCTTCGACCTCAACTACGCCGCCGCCGAGCGTCTGTGCGGGCTGAAAAGCCGCACCTTCCTCGCCGAGCTGATGCCGCATTACCCGATCTACGTGCCGCTGCTGCCGGACGAAGCCCAGGAAGCCATGGGCCAGGTGCACCCGCGTGCGCAGATCACCTTCGACATCTTGATGCGCGAAGGCTTCGAGACCGACCACTACATCGACATCTTCGACGGTGGCCCGACGCTGCACGCACGGGTCTCGGGCATTCGCTCGATTGCCCAGAGCCGCGTGGTGCCGGTGAAGATCGGCGAGATGGCCAAGGGCGTCGGCCGCCAGTACCTGGTGAGCAACGCGCAATTGCAGGACTACCGTGCGGTGATGCTGGAGCTGGACTATGCGCCGGGTAAACCGGTGACGTTGGACCTGGCAGCGGCCGAAGCCCTGGGTGTTGGCGAAGGCGCGAGCGTGCGCCTGGTTGCGGTTTAAAAAGAGAGTTTCGCGGGTGGCTGACAACAGCGGCCCGTTCGAGGAGATAGCATGATCGTTCGTCCCGTACGCAGCAGCGATTTACCGGCCCTGATTGATCTGGCGCGCAGCACCGGCACCGGCCTCACCACCTTGCCGGCCAACGAAGAGCGCCTGACCCACCGCGTGGGCTGGGCGGAAAAAACCTTTCGCGGCGACGCCGGGCGCGGCGATGCCGACTACCTGTTCGTGCTGGAAAACGACGAAGGCCGTGTGGTGGGCATTTCCGCCATTGCCGGTGCCGTCGGCCTGCGTGAGCCCTGGTACAACTTCCGGGTCGGGCTGACCGTCAGCGCTTCCCAGGAGCTGAACATCTATCGCGAAATTCCGACGCTGTTCCTGGCCAACGACCTCACCGGCAATTCCGAACTGTGCTCGTTGTTCCTGCACGCCGATTACCGCAGCGGCCTCAACGGTCGCATGTTGGCCAAGGCGCGCCTGCTGTTCATCGCGGAATTCCCGCAGCTGTTCGGCAACAAGATCATCGCCGAGATGCGCGGGGTGTCCAACGACGCCGGGCGTTCGCCATTCTGGGAAAGCCTGGGTCGCCACTTCTTCAAGATGGAGTTCAGCCAGGCCGACTACCTGACCGGCGTGGGCAACAAGGCATTCATCGCCGAGCTGATGCCGAAGTTTCCGCTGTACAGCTGCTTCCTCTCCGAAGATGCGCGCAACGTGATAGGCAAGGTCCACCCGGACACCGAACCGGCGCTGAGCATGCTCAAGAGCGAAGGCTTCAGCTACCAGGGCTACGTCGACATCTTTGATGCGGGACCTGCGGTGGAGTGTGAGACCCAGAAGATCCGTGCCGTTCGCGACAGCGAAACACTGGTCTTGGCGATCGGCACCCCAGGTGACGACGCTACGCCGTTCCTGATCCATAACCGCAAACGCGAAGATTGCCGCATCACCGCTGCCCCGGCCCGCCTGGCAGCCGGAACCCTGGTGGTCGACCCACAGACCGCCAAGCGTCTGCGCTTGGTGGTGGGTGATCAAGTGCGTGCCGTACCGTTGTCCGCTGCTCGGGAGTCGAAATAATGAATTCGCTGTATATCGCAGGTAGCTGGCTGGCTGGCCAGGGTGAGCTGTTTGAGTCGCGCAACCCGGTGACCCAGCAGGTGCTGTGGGCCGGCAATGGCGCCACCGCCGAGCAGGTCGAATCCGCCGTGCAGGCCGCGCGCCAGGCATTCCCGGCCTGGGCCAGGCGCCCGCTGGAAGGGCGCATCCACGTGCTGGAAACCTTCGCCGCCACCCTGAAACGCCGCGCCGACGAAATCGCCCGCTGCATCGGCGAGGAAACCGGCAAGCCACTGTGGGAGTCGGCCACCGAAGTCACCAGCATGGCCAACAAGATCGCCATCTCGGTACAAAGCTACCGCGAGCGGACCGGCGAGAAGAGCGGCCCGCTGGGCGATGCCACCGCCGTATTGCGTCACAAACCCCATGGTGTGGTGGCTGTGTTCGGCCCTTACAACTTCCCTGGTCACCTGCCGAACGGGCATATCGTCCCGGCCTTGCTGGCGGGTAACACCGTGCTGTTTAAACCGAGCGAATTGACCCCTAAAGTCGCTGAGCTGACTGTGCAGTGCTGGATTGAAGCCGGCCTGCCGGCGGGCGTGCTGAACCTGCTGCAAGGCGCGCGGGAAACCGGCATCGCCCTGGCGGCCAACCCCGGCATCGACGGGTTGTTCTTCACCGGCTCCAGCCGCACCGGCAATCATCTGCACCAGCAGTTCTCCGGCCGCCCGGACAAGATCCTCGCCTTGGAAATGGGCGGCAATAACCCGTTGGTGGTCGACGAGGTGGCCGACGTGGATGCGGCGGTCTACACCATCATCCAGTCAGCCTTTATCTCGGCTGGCCAGCGTTGCACCTGTGCCCGTCGCCTGTTGGTGCCGGAAGGCGCCTGGGGCGATGCGTTGCTGGCGCGTCTGGTGGCGGTCAGCGCGACGATCGAAGTCGGTGCGTTCGACCAGCAACCGGCGCCGTTCATGGGCTCGGTGATTTCCCTTGGTGCCGCCAAAGCCTTGATGGACGCCCAGGAATTGATGTTGGCCAATGGCGCCGTAGCGCTGCTGGAGATGACCCAGCCACAGGACCAGGCCGCGTTGCTCACGCCGGGCATCATCGACGTGACCGGTGTGACCGAGCGCGAAGACGAGGAGCTGTTCGGCCCCTTGTTGCAGGTGATCCGCTACGCTGACTTCGAAGCGGCGATTGCCGAGGCCAACAACACCCAGTACGGCCTGGCCGCGGGCTTGTTGTCGGATTCCGAAGCGCGTTACCAGCAGTTCTGGCTGGAAAGCCGCGCCGGTATCGTCAATTGGAACAAACAGCTGACCGGCGCCGCCAGTACGGCACCGTTTGGTGGGGTAGGGGCGTCGGGTAACCACCGTGCCAGTGCCTACTACGCTGCGGATTATTGTGCGTACCCGGTGGCCTCGCTTGAGACCCCGAGCCTGGTGGTGCCTGCCACGCTGACCCCCGGCATCACACTGAACTGAATGTGGGAGGGGCTTGCCCCCTCCCACATTGGATTTCTGTAGTACTGAAGATTGCTTATAAAAACAGATGTTCGTGGAGCCTCGCCGATGAAATCCTATGAAGTCAATTTTGACGGTCTAGTGGGGCCGACCCATAACTACGGCGGTTTGTCCTTCGGCAACGTCGCGTCCCAGAGCAACAGCCAGCAGCATTCCAACCCGAAGGAAGCTGCGTTGCAGGGCCTGCAGAAAATGAAAGCCCTGATGGACATGGGCTTTGTACAAGGTGTGTTGGCGCCCCAGGAACGTCCTGACGTGGCCGCCTTGCGCAACCTGGGTTTCAGCGGCACCGACGCGCAAGTGATCCAACAGGCGGCCAAAGACGCGATGCCGTTGCTGGTCGCGAGTTGCTCCGCGTCGAGCATGTGGGTGGCCAACGCCGCCACCGTCAGCCCGAGTGCCGATACGGCGGATGGTCGTGTGCATTTCACTGCCGCCAACCTCAATTGCAAGTACCACCGCAGCATCGAACACCCGACCACCAGTCGTGTGCTGGGGGCGATGTTTGCCGATCAGAAGCACTTCGCCCACCACGCCGCGTTGCCCGCCGTGGCGCAGTTTGGCGATGAAGGTGCGGCTAACCACACGCGTTTCTGCCGTGAGTACGCAGAGGCGGGCGTCGAGTTTTTCGTGTTTGGTCGCAGCGCGTTCGACCCCCGCTACCCGGCGCCGCAGAAGTACCCGGCGCGCCAGACCCTCGAAGCCTCCCAGGCCGTCGCGCGCTTGCACGGTTTGAAGGATGACGGCGTGGTCTACGCCCAGCAGAACCCGGCGGTGATCGATGCCGGCGTGTTCCACAACGACGTGATCGCGGTGGGTAACGGCGAAGTGCTGTTCTATCACGAGGACGCGTTCCTCCATACCGAACAGATGCTCGGCGAGCTGCAAGGCAAACTGGCCAGGCTGGGCGGCAACTTCCAGTCGGTGTGCGTGCCCCGCGCCCAGGTCAGTGTCGAGGACGCGGTGCGTTCCTACCTGTTCAACAGCCAGCTGCTGAGCCGCGCCGATGGTTCGATGCTGCTGATCGTGCCGGAAGAATGCCGCGCCAACGAACGCGTCTGGCAGTACCTGCAAAACCTGACCGCTGCCGGCGGCCTGATCCGCGAAGTGAAGGTGTTCGACCTCAAGCAAAGCATGCAGAACGGCGGTGGCCCGGCGTGCCTGCGGTTGCGCGTGGCCTTGAACGAAACGGAGCTGGCGGCGGTGAATCCAGGCGTTATCATGACCGCGCCGTTGTACGACACCCTGACCCAGTGGGTCGGCAAGCACTACCGTGACAGCCTGCGCGAAAGCGACCTGGCTGATCCACAATTGCTGCTTGAGTGCCGGACGGCACTGGATGAACTGACGCAAATCCTTAAACTGGGCGCGGTTTATCCTTTCCAGATCAATTAACGCCGTACGGCTGAGAACTATCTATTATGACCACCGACACCCTGAAACTGATTCTTGAAGACACCGACGGCACCCAGCTGGAAACTTCCTGCACCCGCGTCGCCGTGGTCTGGCAGGGCAAGGAAATCTGGATCCAGCACGACGGCCGTGGCCAACTGCTGATCGGCGTGGACGTGGAAGAGGGCGACGCCGAATACGCCAACCTGCTGATGCGCCCATTGGCCACCAACCTGATGAGCCTGCAACTTGAAATGGAACCGGCCGATGTTGAAGGTGATGACGACGATCACGTCCATGGCCCAGGCTGCAACCACTAAGGAAGCTGCGTATGCTCGCCCTTGGCAAACTGCTTGAACTGACCCTCGCCGGTCGTGAACCGGCGCAAAAAATTCAACTGACTGTCGACGGCGTGCAGATGCGCTGGCTCAGCGAGGGCGCACTCGAAGTGCGCCCGCCTGAAGCGAAGGACAACGGCAGCGACCTGCTGCTGTCGTCCGGCATCCATGGCAACGAAACCGCGCCGATCGAACTGCTCGACCGCCTGTTGCATGGTATTGCCCGTGGGGAGATCAAGCCCCGTACCCGTATTCTGTTCCTGTTCGGCAACCCCGAGGCCATGCGCCGCGGCGAGCGTTACCTCGAGCTGGACGTCAACCGGCTGTTCAACGGCCGGCATGAAAAAAACATCGGCCCGGAGGCCATGCGCGCCGCCGAGCTGGAGCAACTGGCCCGCAGCTTTTTCAGCCTGCCGGGCCGCTCACGCCTGCATTACGACCTGCACACGGCCATTCGTGGTTCGAAGATCGAGCAGTTTGCCCTGTACCCGTGGAAAGAAGGTCGCCAGCATTCACGCCATGAGCTGGCGCGCCTGAACGCTGCCGGCATGCAAGCAGTGCTGCTGCAGAACAAGACCTCAATCACGTTCACCGCGTTTACCTACGAACAACTCGATGCCGAGGCGTTCACCCTGGAATTGGGCAAGGCGCGGCCGTTCGGGCAAAACCAGGGCGTGGACGTGTCCCGCCTGGAAACACGCCTCAAGCAAATCATCGAAGGCACCGAGCCGACGACTGACAGCCTCGACGGCCTGCAATTGTTTGCCGTCTCCCGTGAAGTCATCAAGCACAGCGACGCCTTCCTGCTGCACCTGCCGGCAGACGTGGAAAACTTCTCGCCGTTGGCCCAGGGCTACCTGCTGGCCGAAGACGTGGCCAAGACCCGCTGGGTGATCGAGGAGGAGGGCGCGCGCATTATCTTCCCCAACCCGAAGGTGAAGAATGGTCTTCGGGCGGGGATTCTGATTGTGCCCTGTGGCGAGGAAGGCCTCGCTTAATAGCGGGTGCGTGGCGGCAGGCCCAGCTCGATGCGCAGGCCGTTCTCGCTGAAGGCCTGCGGGTTGGTGCTGGTGGGCGGTGTGCCTGGGTCGCCGTCGAAGTCGAACGGCGCTGCAGTTGTCGGTAGACCAACTGCTTGCAGCTCGGTGTTCGGCACTTGGGTAGGGGGCAGCAGACTGCCGGGTATGAATTGTGCGCTGGTGCCCGGCAGCAAGGTGCCGGTCATGTAGTTATAGGCGTGGCACAGTTCATGGAACAGGGTGACGACGCTTGGCGTGTCCCCTGCCACATCCAGATGGCTGTAGCTGATGCTGCCTCCGTAGCACGGTGTGCCGGTCTGGCCGTTGTTGATGTACGCGCCGGCTGCACCGGCGGCGTCTCCTGGAATGAAGTGCGCGTCTGTGTCTGAAAGTAGCTCACTGATTTCGATGGGTTTACCGCTGGCCAATGCCGCATTTTCCAATTGATTCAGTAACCTTTGCCCAGTGGGGGAGGCGAGCAGCAGCCGCATGTCATCTTTGGTGCGCTCAATAAACTCGGTGCTGCCTGAGAAGGTGAAGGCTGCCGGGTTGAGCGGCTGCGGTTCAACATGGATAGCGCGGGATGCCAGCTCTCCCTGTGGAAATTTATCCAGCTCTTCGTAGCTTATCTTCGTGTGGTCAACCGTCAGGTCACTTTTGACATTGTGGTAAGTGATGTCGGTGGGTTTGAGTTTTTCCACTTGGTTATAGCCATCACCGGTGTAGATCACGTTGTGGCCGTCACCTGCCTCGATCCGGTCATCACCCGGGCCGCCAACCAGTACATTCGGTCCGCCACCGCCAATCAGCACGTCATCCCCCTCGCCGCCATCAATAAACGAGAGAGCGGTATGCCGGCTGCCTTCGAGCGTGTCGTTGCCGGGTCCGCCATGGAAGGTGACAGGGGTGTCGTTCATTGAGTAAAGATGGTCGTCGCCTTCTTCACCGTCGGCGTAGCACTTGCCTTCGATGACGGTAATATGATCATCCCCTTCACCGCCGAAGATAGACGCGTGATGGGCAGAGCTGTCGATCTCGTCATGGCCGCCGCCGGCATGGACGACGCATGGGTTCACAATATGTGGGCCGAGACCTATCTCGTCGTTTCCCTCGCTGGTAAGGAACGTCATTACCTGAGTGTTTGAAGCGGGCTTGACGATAAAGCCCTGTTCATCGTTGATTCTGACGATCAGGGTCTGCGTTACCTGGGCGTCGGCGTCGTGCTCGTCGACGAATACGTCGACTTTGCTCGGTCCGGATATGACGAACACGAGTTGGTCACGCAGGGTTGCATGGTTCGATTGCCGGAAAATTTCGATGCCGTCACCGTCATGGATTAACTCATGTGGCGTGCTTGGCTGGGTACTGCCATTGATTCGGACGTAGCCAGCAGTATCAAAGGTATGGAACGGATGCGTGGTCATGCGGTAATGCTCTTTAGTAAGGGGATGCCTCACTAGACCGCATGTGCCCTGGCGCGGGGCGGTACTTATCTAGATCAAAACGCCCCGCACTAAAGAACGGGGCGTTTGGAACAACGTCAGACCGCCAGTTTCTGCGGCTCTTCACTGCGACGGATCGCGCGGACTTTCTTCAGCGTGTCGGCGCACGTACGTGCAGCTTCCTGGCCCTTGTGCACGAAGTGCTCGTAGAAGAAGGTCTGGTGTTCGCTGCCGGCGTGGAAGTGATGCGGGGTCAGGGACACCGAGAACACCGGCACTTCGGTTTCCAGCTGCACCTGCATCAGGCCGCTGACCACCGATTGGGCGACGAATTCGTGGCGGTAGATGCCACCGTCCACCACCAGCGCGGCGGCGACGATACCGGCGTAACGGCCGGTCTTGGCCAGCAGCTTGGCGTGCAGCGGCATTTCAAAGGCGCCGCCGACTTCGAAGAAGTCGATATCCGATTCCTGGTAGCCCTGGGCGATGATCTCGGCGAGGAAGCCTTTACGGCTCTGGTCGACAATTTCCTTGTGCCAGCAAGCCTGGATAAACGCGATACGTTCGCCGTGATGGTGCTTGGCTTTGCTGTCGATTGCGGTGGGTTGCATGTTCTGACTCCTGTTTAAGAAAAAAACAGGGCGTTATGAATCGAATGGGATTTAAGGGGACGCAAGCACACATCGTGCGCGGCCCTCAGGTGCCAATCCCGTTCTCTCTTCATCCGGACTATGACCGTCGGCCCCGGGATCACACCGGGTCTGCTGACCTTGTCGCCGTCCTGCGTGAGCAGTTCGAGGCGCCAAGCGCTCGCGGGCTATACACATTGCGTGTAATTACCGCCGGTGGGGAATTGCACCCCGCCCTGAGAACGTTGCCACCAGAACCCTGGCGGCGGAGAGTTTTTAACACGGTTTTTCGAAAACTGCACGACCGCGATATCGATAAGCTATATCGGTTTGTTTGGTTGGTATTCGATTGAATGCAGTTGGGGCTTGATATTGCGTGGCGTTGCCCGCAGTAATCACTCACAAAAGGACCTTACTGAACCCTCGAGAGGCTTGTTTCATGTCTGTGATCGACCTGCGCAGCGACACCGTGACCCAACCCACCCCCGGCATGCTCGACGCGATGGCCACTGCCGCCAGCGGTGACGACGTGTATGGCGAAGACCCCAGCGTCAACCGGCTGGAGGCGGAACTGGCCAAGCGCCTGGGCTTCGCCGCCGCGTTGTTCGTGCCCACCGGCACCATGAGCAATCTGCTGGCGTTGATGGCCCACTGTGAGCGCGGCGAGGAATACATCGTCGGCCAACAGGCCCACACCTACAAATACGAAGGTGGCGGGGCAGCCGTGCTCGGTTCGATCCAGCCGCAGCCGCTGGAAGTCCAGGCGGACGGCTCGCTGGACCTGGACCAGGTGCTGGCGGCGATCAAGCCTGACGACTTCCACTTTGCCCGTACCCGTCTGTTGGCGCTGGAAAACACCATGCAGGGCAAGGTGTTGCCGCTGGAGTACCTGGCCAGAGCCCGCGCGTTTACCCGGGAGCATGGCCTGGCCCTGCATTTGGATGGCGCACGGCTCTACAACGCAGCGGTGAAGCTGGGGGTGGACGCACGGGAGATTGCCCGGCATTTCGATTCTGTGTCGGTGTGCCTGTCCAAGGGCCTCGGCGCGCCGATCGGCTCGGTGCTGTGCGGTTCAACGGCGCTGATCGCCAAGGCCCGGCGTTTGCGCAAGATGGTCGGCGGCGGCATGCGTCAGGCCGGATCCCTGGCAGCAGCGGGGCTGTACGCTCTGGATCATCAGGTGCAGCGCCTGGCCGACGACCATGCCAATGCGCAATGGCTTGGGGATGAGTTGCGCAAGGCGGGTTACGAGGTGGAGCCGGTGCAGACCAACATGGTCTATGTGCAGATCGGCGACCAGGCCCAGGCCTTGAAGGCGTTTGCCGCCGAACGCGGGATCAAGCTGAGCGCCGCACCACGCTTGCGCATGGTCACTCATTTGGATGTGAGCCGGGCGCAGGTCGAGCAAGTGCTCGCGACATTCGTCGAATTTTCGCGCAAATGACTGTGCAGACCGTCTAATTGAGCCTCTCTATCGCATAAACACGCTGTACCACCGGCAAAGGGCCGATATAATGCGGCCCTTTGCCGTCGCTCCGTCTGATGATGTTGCGCACTGGCCTTTGGCCGCAGCCTCCGTGGAAGAACCTAATGAAAAGCGCAGAAATCCGTGAAGCCTTCCTTCGCTTCTTCGAAGAGCAAGGTCACACCCGTGTCTCCTCCAGCTCCTTGATCCCAGGCAATGACCCTACCCTGCTGTTCACTAACGCGGGGATGAACCAGTTCAAGGACTGCTTCCTGGGCCAGGAAAAGCGCGCCTACACCCGCGCCGTCAGCAGCCAGAAATGCGTACGCGCCGGTGGCAAGCACAACGACCTGGAAAACGTCGGCTACACCGCTCGTCACCACACCTTTTTCGAAATGCTCGGCAACTTCAGCTTTGGCGATTATTTCAAGCAAGACGCGATCAACTTCGCCTGGACCTTCCTGACGGGCGTGCTGAAGCTGCCGAAGGAAAAACTCTGGGTCACCGTCTACGCCAGCGATGACGAAGCGTATGACATCTGGACCAAGGAAGTCGGCGTGCCGGCTGAGCGCATGGTGCGCATCGGCGACAACAAAGGCGCGCCGTACGCGTCCGACAACTTCTGGACCATGGGCGATACCGGCCCGTGCGGCCCTTGCACCGAGATCTTCTATGACCACGGCGCTGACATCTGGGGCGGCCCACCGGGCTCGCCGGAAGAAGACGGCGACCGTTACATCGAGATCTGGAACAACGTGTTCATGCAGTTCAACCGCACCGCCGATGGCGTGTTGCATCCGTTGCCAGCGCCGTCGGTGGATACCGGCATGGGCCTGGAGCGGATCAGTGCGGTGATGCAGCACGTGCACTCCAACTACGAGATCGACCTGTTCCAGAGCCTGCTGGCCGCTGCGGCCAAGGCCATTGGTTGCACCAATGAAGACCAGGCCTCGCTCAAGGTAGTGGCTGACCACATCCGTTCCTGTGGCTTCCTGATTGCCGACGGCGTGCTGCCGTCCAACGAAGGCCGTGGCTACGTGCTGCGTCGCATCATCCGTCGTGCCTGCCGTCACGGTAACAAGCTGGGCGCCAACGGCAGTTTCTTCTATCAGATCGTCGCGGCGCTGGTCGCCGAGATGGGCGAAGCCTTCCCGGAACTCAAGCAGAACCAGGCGCATATCGAGCGCGTGCTCAAGGCTGAAGAAGAGCAGTTCGCCAAGACCCTGGAGCAGGGCCTGAAGATCCTCGAGCAAGACCTCGCCAACCTGCAAGGCTCCGTGGTGCCGGGCGACGTGGTGTTCAAGCTCTACGATACCTACGGTTTCCCGATGGACCTGACCGGCGACATCGCCCGTGAGCGCAACCTGACCCTCGACGAGGAAGGTTTCGAGCGTGAGATGGAAGCCCAGCGCGTGCGCGCACGGTCGGCCAGCTCGTTCGGCATGGACTACAACAGCCTGGTCAAGGTTGACGTAGCCACTGAATTCACCGGCTACAAGGCCACCAGCGGTTCGGCCAAAGTGGTTGCCCTTTATAAGGACGGCCAGTCGGTTGATGTACTGAATGAAGGCGATGACGGTGTTGTGGTTCTGGACCAGACCCCGTTCTACGCCGAATCCGGTGGCCAGATTGGCGACTGCGGTTTCCTCAAGGCGACTTCGGGTCGTTTTGATGTGCGTGATACCACCAAGACCGGCGGTGCGTTCCTGCACCACGGTGTGTTGGCGTCGGGCAGCCTGACTGTCGGTTCGTCGGTCGAAACCCAGGTGGACGCCGACGTGCGCCACGCCACATCGCTGAACCACTCGGCCACGCACTTGTTGCACGCCGCGCTGCGTCAGGTTCTGGGCGAGCACGTGCAGCAGAAGGGGTCGTTGGTGGACAGCCAGCGCCTGCGTTTCGACTTCAGCCACTTTGAAGCGATCAAGCCTGAGCAGATCAAGGCCCTGGAAGACATCGTCAACGCCGAGATTCGCAAGAACACGGCGGTAGAAACCGAAGAAACCGATATCGAGACCGCCAAGGCCAAGGGCGCCATGGCGCTGTTCGGCGAGAAGTACGGCGACAGCGTGCGCGTACTGAGCATGGGCGGCGACTTCTCGGTGGAACTGTGTGGCGGTATCCACGCCAACCGGACCGGTGACATCGCCCTGCTGAAAATCATCAGCGAAGGCGGCGTAGCCTCCGGCGTGCGTCGTATCGAAGCGGTAACCGGCGCTGCGGCCCTGGCCTACCTGAATGCGGCGGAAGAACAACTCAAGGAAGCGGCCAGCCTGGTCAAGGGCAGCCGCGACAACCTGATCGACAAGCTGTCCGCTGTGCTGGAGCGCAATCGCGCCCTGGAGAAACAGCTGGAGCAGTTGCAGGCCAAGGCGGCCAGTGCGGCTGGCGACGACCTGTCGGCTTCGGCGGTGGACGTCAAGGATGTGAAAGTCCTGGCTGCACGCCTGGACGGCCAGGACGGCAAGGCGCTGTTGGCCTTGGTCGATCAGTTGAAGAACAAGCTCGGCCGCGCAGTGATCCTGCTCGGCGGTGTCCATGAGGAAAAGGTCGTTCTGGTTGCGGGTGTGACCAAGGACCTGACTGGCCAACTCAAAGCCGGTGATTTGATGAAGCAAGCCGCCGCGGCAGTGGGCGGGAAGGGTGGTGGTCGTCCGGACATGGCGCAAGGCGGTGGTGTAGACGCCGGTGCCCTGGACGCGGCCCTGGCCCTGACCGTGCCGTTTGTCGAGGCAGGTATTTAAGGCACTGTTAACCTGCCCGTGGTCTAGTCACGGGCCGGTGTGGTGCTGGTTGATTGGATATTAGGCGCCCCTTTACGGGCTGAGGCGGCTTAGAAATGGCTTTGATCGTACAGAAATTTGGAGGCACCTCGGTCGGCTCTGTCGAAAGAATCGAGCAGGTGGCCGACAAGGTTAAGAAGTTCCGCGATGCCGGCGACGACCTGGTGGTGGTGCTGTCGGCCATGAGCGGCGAGACCAATCGCCTGATCGATCTGGCCAAGGCAGTCAGCGGTGACCAACAGCCGCTGCCGCGTGAGCTGGATGTGATCGTGTCCACCGGCGAGCAGGTGACCATCGCGTTGCTGGCCATGGCGTTGAATAAGCGCGGTGTACCGGCGGTGTCCTACACTGGCAGCCAGGTGCGCATCCTCACCGACAGCGCGCATACCAAGGCGCGTATCCTGCAGATTGACGATCAGAAAATCCGTACGGACCTGAAAGCCGGGCGCGTGGTAGTTGTAGCAGGCTTCCAGGGTGTGGACGAGCAGGGCAACATCACCACCCTCGGGCGTGGGGGTTCGGACACCACCGGCGTGGCGCTGGCAGCGGCCCTCAAGGCTGATGAATGCCAGATCTACACCGATGTGGATGGCGTCTACACCACCGACCCGCGTGTGGTGTCCGTGGCCCAGCGCCTGGACAAGATCACCTTTGAAGAGATGCTGGAAATGGCCAGCCTTGGTTCCAAGGTGTTGCAGATCCGTGCGGTGGAATTCGCCGGCAAGTACAACGTTCCGCTGCGCGTATTGCACAGCTTCAAAGAGGGTCCGGGCACCCTCATTACTATTGATGAAGAGGAATCCATGGAACAGCCGATCATTTCCGGTATCGCTTTCAACCGTGATGAAGCCAAGCTGACTATCCGTGGCGTGCCGGATACCCCGGGCGTGGCGTTCAAGATCCTGGGTCCTATCAGCGGTGCGAACATCGAAGTCGACATGATCGTGCAGAACGTTTCGCACGATAACACCACCGACTTCACCTTCACTGTGCACCGCAACGAGTACGATGCGGCCGAGCGGATCTTGCAGAACACTGCCAAGGAAATCGGCGCCCGTGAAGTGGTCGGCGATACCAAGATTGCCAAGGTGTCGATCGTGGGCGTGGGCATGCGTTCCCACGCCGGCGTTGCCAGCCGCATGTTCGAGGCACTGGCCAAGGAAAGCATCAACATCCAGATGATCTCCACCTCGGAAATCAAAGTCTCGGTGGTGATCGAAGAGAAATACCTGGAGCTGGCTGTACGCGCTCTGCATACCGCTTTTGAGCTGGACGCTCCGGCCCGACAGGGCGAGTGACGCAGTGCCTGGAAGGCGCGGTTTACCGCGCCTTTCCTTTTTTTGTCGGGCGCATGTTCTTTTGCGCGCGCTCGACAATACTTAGGCGGTAGGGCTATGGCCTTTGGGTTGTAGGTCGAAGGCCTTTTTTTTGCAGACTGTTGTTCCTGAACTGAAATGCGTGAGGAGAAAGGTATGCTGATTCTGACTCGTCGTTGCGCAGAAAGCCTGATTATCGGTGATGGCGAAATCACCGTGACCGTGCTCGGCGTCAAAGGCAATCAAGTACGTATCGGGGTTAACGCTCCGAAAGAGGTAGCGGTGCACCGCGAGGAAATTTACCTGCGGATCAAGAAAGAGAAGGACGAAGAACCAAGCCTTTAATTTTTATCGTTTTTTATGTTTGCAAACGGGGATGAACGTGGTTAATATACGCCCCGTGTTGCGGAGAGCTGGCCGAGTGGCCGAAGGCGCTCCCCTGCTAAGGGAGTACACCTCAAAAGGGTGTCGGGGGTTCGAATCCCCCGTTCTCCGCCATTATTTGCTTAGTACGTTGCAATCTGGTTTTTTCGGTAAGTTGTTGAAATTACTCGAAAAAATAGCTTTACATAGAGATTGAACGGCCTATAATGCGCGGCAACAAATGCACTCGTAGCTCAGCTGGATAGAGTACTCGGCTACGAACCGAGCGGTCACAGGTTCGAATCCTGTCGAGTGCACCATTTAAGCGTCAGTTGCAGTCATGCAGGTGATTCGGTTACAGCCAGTTGTGATCTGGTCTAAAAACACAATCTGCACTCGTAGCTCAGCTGGATAGAGTACTCGGCTACGAACCGAGCGGTCACAGGTTCGAATCCTGTCGAGTGCACCATACAAACAAAAAGCCCGCCTAGTGCGGGCTTTTTGCCGTCTGGGGTTTGTGTAGGATTTCTTCTTTTTCCCTCGCTTTCATGTGTTTTCCTCATCCGCTGCGTCGTCGCAGTTCATAGATGCGGCCTTTGCTCAGCTTTGGCTCGCAAGCGCTTGTTCTTTCCAGTTTTTTGACGTTTAAAGTGGCCGGGCGGTGTATCATTGCGCCCGTCAGCCCCGCCGGGGCTTGTGGAATACCTCCATGGACTTACCCAGTAGTTACTCAGTACCCCGTTTTACCAATCATGAATTGACTGATTGATCCTTCCGGCGTGCCCCGCTGCTGGGAGTGGAGTTCGCCTATGACCGAAGTAGAAGTAAAGAAAACGCAAGAAAGCCTGCAGGATCGCCTGGCTCAAGTCATCGAGCTACTGCAGCGCCAGCGCGTGGTCGAAGACCTTACGCACCGCCAGGATGGCCCGAATAACAACCTGGTTGAAAACCTGGTTCACCGGCAAAACCTCGTCGAGTTGCAGCGCAAGCTTGACGACCTGCACTCCGCCGACGTCGCCTATATTCTCGAAGCCTTGCCGCTGGATGATCGACTGACCCTATGGCAGTTGGTCAAGGCCGACCGCGACGGCGACATCCTCCTCGAAGTATCCGACTCGGTTCGTGAAACCCTGATCGCCGACATGGACGATCATGAGCTCCTGGCTGCAGCCAAGGAGATGGACGCCGACGAACTGGCTGACCTTGCCCCTGAGCTGCCTCGTGATGTTGTCCATGAGCTCATGGAAGCGTTGGACACTCAGCAGCGTGAGCGTGTGCGCTCCGCGCTTTCCTATGACGAGGACCAGGTCGGCGCCCTGATGGACTTCGAGATGGTCACCATCCGCGAAGACGTCAGCCTGGAAGTGGTCCTGCGTTACCTGCGCCGACTCAAAGAGCTGCCAGGTCACACCGACAAATTGTTCGTGGTGGATTACGAAGGCATTCTCAAGGGTGTGCTGCCGATCAAGCGCCTGCTGGTGAATGATCCGGAGAAGAAAGTTGCCGACCTGATGGCCAGTGACACCGTGAGCTTTCATCCGGACGAGGATGCCTATGAAGCAGCCCAGGCATTCGAGCGCTATGACCTGATCTCGGCGCCGGTCGTCGACAAGAACGGCAAGCTGATCGGTCGTCTGACCATCGATGAAATCGTCGACTTGATTCGTGAAGAAAGCGAGACCGAAGTCCTCAACATGGCGGGTCTGCGTGAAGAGGAAGACATCTTTGCCTCGGTTTGGCGCTCGCTGCATAACCGTTGGGCGTGGTTGGCCATTAACCTGATCACAGCCTTTATCGCGTCGCGGGTTATCGGCTTGTTCGAAGGGTCGATCGAGAAGTTGGTGGCGCTTGCAGCGCTGATGCCGATTGTGGCCGGGATCGGCGGAAACTCGGGTAACCAGACGATTACCATGATTGTGCGCGCCATGGCGCTGGATCAGGTCAGTACGGCCAACTCGTCGCGCCTGCTGCGCAAAGAGTTGGCGGTGGGCCTGATCAATGGCCTGGTGTGGGGTGGGGTGATCGGTGTGGTGGCTTGCTTGCTGTATGGCAGTTGGTCGCTCGGTGTGGTGATGACGGCTGCGATGACTCTCAACCTCTTACTGGCGGCGTTGATGGGGGTATTGATCCCGATGACCCTGGCTCGCCTTGGGCGCGACCCCGCCATGGGTGCCAGCGTGATGATCACGGCCATGACCGACAGCGGCGGTTTCTTCATCTTCCTGGGCTTGGCAACGATTTTCCTGCTCTGACTCCATCCTGCGGGGGCACATCTGCCCCCGCTTTGCATTATCTTCCCAAATCCCAGGCAAAAAAAAGCCAGCACTTGGCTGGCTTCGGCTTTCAGTTGCGGATCAATTGGCTTCTGCGGCCGCCTCAACGTCGTGCGCGATAAGCGAAACGAGAGCATTTTGCTGGCGGTGGGAGAGTTGACGAAAACGCTGCAGCAGTTCGCGTTCGTGCAACGACAGCTCTGGGCTGTCCAGGCGCATGCTCAACTCGTCGCCCAGCGCACCTTCCTGAATGAGGCTTTGTTCCAGGCGAGCGATGATTTCGGAGTTCATGCTGCGGTGATGATTGCGAGCCACCTCGGCAATGCGTTCACGCATTCCGTCTGGCAGACGTACGACGAACTTGTCAGCCGTACGGCTGGAATAAATTGCCTGTTTCAATGGGCGCATATATTTAACCGGTTAGTTCAGGGGAGCGGTTTTTGGAATTGGCCGCAAGATGAGTGTTAAGACAAGGCTCACGACCAAAGTTCAACCTGAATTGCAAAGAGGCCGCATCATGCCTCAGATTTGACAGTTCCTTGGCGTCAATTCTGTGACAAATATTGAACTGCCTAAAGGCTTTATGCCAGCACTCATTTACATTTTTGCGGACTGGTTGGAAAATTTTTCACCGTGTGAATCCACGGGGGAACTTCCGCAAGCCCAGGCCACCACAGGGTTTCAGGCCGCACATGCTATAGCAAAGTGGCCTTTTGCCCTTGGTTTTAAGACTAGTGGCAATTTGCCGATATGCGAGGACCAGGCGACATAAGGTCGGGCGTGGCGGGGATCAGCGCAGGACGGGGTCGAATTTGATACGACGACCCACGATGAGCGTCAGCAACAAGAGAGTGGCGAATACACCACAGGCGATGAAAGCGGTGGTGGCGCCGTCTTGAGAGTCTTCACCCAAGCCTAGAACCGCTGTGACTACGGTCAGGCAAAGGAATAGCCAGGCATATTTGGTCATCAGGGGCTTCCTCAGAATACCCAGTGTTCAGATGCAGGTGCCACTTGGGTATCCTGGGTCAGGCGTATGGGCGATTGCACGTTCGGTGCCATCACCGCCAGTTGCGGACGTTGTTGCAAGTGATGAGGGACGGCCTGGGTGATCTGCGCGGGGTCGTGACTGTTGCTCGATTGAAAATGGAACATGAGCAGTGCCGCCAGGGCTACGGTGTTGAGGGCTAACAGAAGGGCACTGTTCATGATTATGTTCTCCGCTTAACGCCGTGGTTTGTTAGGGTTTGTAGGAGAAGTATTGCAGGTGTCATGCCAATGTATTATTTCAATAAAATCAGAGGCTTAAGTCTGATTTGAGAGACTTTCAGGTTGCAATTTGCAATGATGGCATTTCGCGGGAGTGCATTTTGCACGATACGGTTCTTGCGCCTGTATCGACGGGGTCAAAACACGGTCCACCCGGCAAGTATCGGCCTACACTCAAAAAGCCTACGGACGACATGACAAAACCTAACCTGGCCGTTAACATGCACGCCGTCCGTCGCCGCTTGCCAGGCGCGGCGCCTGTCATTTGTCCCAGTAGCTCAATTGGATAGAGCATCCCCCTCCTAAGGGGAAGGTTGGCCGTTCGAACCGGCCCTGGGACACCAGATTCGAGGCCTCGTACAGATTCGTCTGGCGGGGCTTTTTTGTGGGCGTTTTCCGAAGATGGGTCGAACCTTGCCAGGGTTCTAGGTTCACACCACTGGCATCGTGTATTTATAGCGATTCGTGTATCCCACGAGCAGCCGGACTGCGTCTGAGTCTTGTAGCAAATAATCCCCCGGAAACAGCGCATACCGCCTGTCCGGACCCGGCCACCCCGGACTATCATGCCGATAGCCCTGTCTCTCACTGCAAGGAGCCGCTCGGAACGCCGATGCGCCAGATCTGGAAATCTTTTCGAGCCCTTTATTTCGCCTCCTTGATGATGCTGATCGGCTCCGGCCTGCTCAGTACCTACCTGGCCTTGCGCCTGGCGGCCGACCAGGTGGACAGCCTGTGGGTCGGTGCGCTGATGGCGGCCAACTACTTCGGCCTGGTGCTGGGCGGCAAGATCGGCCACCGCCTGATCGCCCGGGTCGGGCATATACGTGCTTATGCAACCTGCGCCGGCATTGTCGGCGCGGCGGTGCTGGGCCATGGCCTGGTCGACTGGCTGCCGGCCTGGATCGTGCTGCGGATCATCGTGGGCCTGGGGATGATGTGCCAGTACATGGTCATCGAGAGCTGGCTCAATGAACAGGCCGACGCCAAGCAGCGCGGCGTGGTGTTCAGCGGCTATATGATCGCGTCCTACCTGGGGCTGGTGCTCGGCCAGTTGATCCTGGTCATGCACCCTCAGCTCGGCCTCGAATTGCTGATGCTGGTCGCGCTGTGCTTTGCGCTGTGCCTGGTGCCGGTGGCCATGACTCGCCGTATTCACCCGGCGCCCCTGCATCCGGCGCCGATGGAGCCACGCTTCTTCATAAAGCGCGTGCCGCAGTCGTTGAGTACCGTGCTGGGCGCGGGGGTAATCGTGGGCTCGTTCTACGGCCTGGCGCCGCTTTATGCCTCCCAGCAGGGCCTTACTACCGAGCAGGTGGGTCTTTTCATGGGTAGCTGCATTTTTGCCGGCCTGTTGGTGCAGTGGCCGTTGGGCTGGTTGTCGGACCGCTATGATCGCGCGCTGCTGATTCGTTGCTTTGCCCTGTGCCTGGCGGTGGCGGCGCTACCGCTGGCGATACTGACCAAAGTGCCACTTGAAGTGCTGTTCGTGGCGGGCTTCTTGTGTTCCCTGGTGCAATTCTGTTTGTACCCGCTGGCGGTGGCGTTCTCCAACGATCATGTGGAAGGCGACCGTCGTGTCTCGCTCACCGCCATGCTGCTGGTGACCTACGGTGTCGGCGCGAGTATCGGGCCGTTGCTGGCCGGTGTGGTGATGAAGATGTTTGGCAGTCACATGCTGTATGCGTTTTTCAGTCTGTGTGCGCTGATCCTGGTGTGGCGAATTCGGCCGAAAGCCGTGACTAACCTGCATCAGGTGGATGACGCGCCGTTGCACCACGTGGCGATGCCCGACAGCATGTCCAGCTCGCCGTTGGTCGCCTGCCTCGATCCGCGGGTGGACGAGGCGGTGGTGCAGGAGCAAATGCAAACCGCCACGCCGGAACCCGAGCCGGAAACGGTCACGCCGGTCGACGAGCCGCTTTTTGAGGGGCCGCCTGAGCCGCCGGGCCCGGACGAGCATCCTCACGACTTGAGCAGGGCGCGCCCCTGAATGCAAAAAAAACGGGCAGATCCCATCAGGGGCTGCCCGTTTTTTTGCTGCGATCTTTGAGTTTAAAAATCGTCGTCTTTGTCGAAACGCCGTGCTTCGCGTTGCAGTTGGTACACAAAGCGCTCGACCTGGCGCTGCACCAAACCACTCATATTGTGGAAGCGCACGCCGGCAAACGTGGTGTTGATCTTTTCTTCGAAATGCAGGTAACGCAGTTCGACCGAAGTGGTCATGCTGCCAAAGGGCAGGGCGGCGATGAAGCGGTCGTAGACCTGGCCCAGTTGCAGGCGCTCGGAGATGTCTCCTTCGAAGCGCAATTTGCAACCTGTGGCGGAAATATCCAGCAGCTTGCCGCTGACCGGGGCCTTGAGCTTCTCGCCACCCAGCTCGATGTTCACCAGTTGCGCCAGTTTCAATGCCGCGCGAAAGGCATTGCGACGCTGGTGGTAGACCACTTCGCTGGGCAGGCTACCGGTGTAGATGCGGTGGCCGTCCTTTTCGCTGATGCTCAGGTTGCCATTGCTTTCCCAGGCGACACGCACGCCGTCGTGGAAACCTTCGATACGGAAGGGTTCGCCGTTTTCAAGGTGGCGTTCGCCATCGCGAGGAATCATTTCATCCAGGGCCAACGTGCCGCTGTCCCGATTGACGTCTACCAGGTAGCTCTGAAAGCGCTGGCTGCGTTCATGGAAGGTGATGATCAGCGGGTCATGGCTTTCTTGCAGCATGCGCAAGGTACTGGCGATTTCCAGAGGCGTGGTGAGGACCTTGGGTGGCTGCGGGGCATCTTCCGCATTAAGGGCGTTGAACACGGTTCTTCCATCTCCAGACAAAATACGACTACACGCAAGAGCAGGCATTCTGCCAGTATGTGGCGCGCCTTGGATAGGCTGCGCTGTAAACCGGCGTCAGGCTTGGCTGCGGGTGCTTGGCTTGACCAGGCGCGAGGTGGAACCCTGAGCGTTGTAAAGCGCTGGAGGCTCTCCGCCGTGAAGTATACGCAACTGGTTGGCGGTCGTGGCTTGCTGAAGCTGGATCGACTGACCGTTGAGCTGGTTGGCTTCCTGGCACTGGGTGAGCAATTGGTTGAGTGCTTTGCTCTGGGCCAGTAGTTGATCGCCGACCGAGGAGTGGCTGGCCAGCTGCGCGAGCCCATCATGGTCGGCCGGCAGGCCCAGGCTGACGAGGATCTCGCTGCGTTTTTTGCCGTGCTGTTCCAGCAGGACAATCAGCGATTGCTTGCGCGCCAGAATTTCTTCCAGCAGGGGCATGTCCCGGCCGTAAAGGGCCAGGGATTCTTCCCTGAGCAGCTCCAGCAGCAATTGCGTCGGTGCTAGATCATCAATGATCAGTTGAAGCAGGGTTTCGTCGTGATGCATGGCTGGCCTTGGGGTTTAAGCGTCCAAAAGCCCGGCGCAGGCCTTTGCCTAGCGCTCGGCTTCGAAATTAAGCAGCTTGCTGGCTACACGGTTGCTGTCGACTTTATAGCTGCCATCGGCGATTGCCTGTTTCAATTCGGCCACACGGGCTTTATTGACCACCGGTTGATCGCGCAGCGAGTCAGTGACCTTCTGCAACTGTTGAGCCTCATTGCTCAGGTGTACGGATTCCCCGCTCTGGCTGGCGCTGGCCTGTTCTGCCTTGACGGGCACTGGCTGGGCCTTGGCTTCTACGCTGTCCTTGGTGCCGGCAGTGCGCGTAGGGGCCGACGTCGTCGGGGTGTTATTCAAACGGCTGAAATCGATGACCATGATCAAAAAACCTCTGGGTATTTGGACGCTTGCCATGTTTTCGGCCATATCTGGACAAACTTTAGGCTCGAATGACAATAAACTGCACAGGCCGGCATCCAACCGACAGTGTAGGAAAAGCTGGCGTCTGATACCAGTGGTCTATAAAGCCACCTCCACTTGGCCGGGGGCCGTGACCCGCGCCTTGATCACCCGGTTGGAGTTGAGATTCTTCACGCGGATCTGTTCGCTCATGCCGCCGTTGGACAAGGCCTCCCCCGGCATTTTGACCTGCAGCGCGCCACTGCTGGCGGAAATCACTACCTGGTCGCCTTTGCGAATCACCTCGGCCTGCTCCAACTGCACCAGGGTGATGACCTGATCGGTGACCACTGGTCGGGTCAGTTTCTGCCCGACGGCCTGGTCGAGGGAGGTCAGGTAGCCCTGGCTGATCATGCTGATATCGCGCTCGCGCAACACCACGTCCTCGAAACCGATAATGCCCGTGCGTTTAAGTGGACGGGCAACCACCACCACATCGCGGAATAATTTGACCTGAGCGGGCACGAACACCGTCCAGGGCGAGGCGCCGTCGCAACGCACCTTGACCGTTACACGTCCGATGGGCTGGGCGGGGCTTTCCAGGGTGGCTGTCAATTCCTTGTCGCACATTGGCATGCGCAGGCGCGGGTCCAACTGGTTGACCTGGATTTCGTAACGCCCCGGCGTCTGTGTGGTCGCCAGATAATCTTCTACAGTGAACTCAAGAAAGCCCTGGGTGACGCCGATAAGTAGATCAGGCAAGGTGACGTTATCTGCGCGGGCCGTGGCGCCCAGGCCCAAGGCAAGCAGTGCCAGCGGCGCGCAGAGCAGTCTGCAATACCGTGTCAGGTGGAGGCGTCGGGAAACTGTCGTTTTAATATCCATGACCAATAAATAGCAAAGCTCGTGCCGTTTAGTGTTGGGTGCGCGTCACTGCCCTTATAGGTATGGCCGAAGGTTTTAGCGTGGGAGTCAAGGCATGGCAGGAGTAATGGATTCAGTAAACCAGCGCACACAGCTGGTGGGGCAGAATCGCCTGGAGTTGTTGCTTTTTCGCCTGGATGGCAAGCAGTTGTATGGCATCAACGTGTTCAAGGTGCGGGAAGTGCTGCAATGCCCCAAGCTGACGATCATGCCCAAGTCCAGCCCGGTGGTGTGTGGCGTTGCCAACATACGTGGCGCGACGATCCCGATTCTTGATCTGGCCCTGGCCACCGGTTCCGCCGGGTTGCAGGACCGCGAAAACCCGTTCGTGATCATTACCGAGTACAACACCAAGACCCAGGGTTTCCTGGTGCGCTCGGTGGAGCGCATCGTCAACATGAACTGGGAAGAGATCCATCCGCCACCCAAGGGCACCGGTCGCGATCACTACCTCACGGCGGTGACGCGGGTCGACAACCAGTTGGTGGAAATCATCGACGTCGAGAAAATCCTCGCCGAAGTGGCGCCTACCTCTGAGTCGATCTCCGTGGGTGTGGTGGACGCCGAAACCGCGCACAAGGCAGTCTCACTGCGCGTGCTCACGGTGGACGACTCGTCCGTGGCGCGCAAGCAGGTGACCCGTTGCCTGCAAACCGTCGGGGTTGAAGTGGTCGCCCTCAATGATGGTCGCCAGGCGTTGGACTACCTGCGCAAGCTGGTGGACGACGGCAAGAAGCCGGAGGAAGAATTCTTGATGATGATCTCCGACATCGAGATGCCGGAAATGGACGGCTATACCCTCACGGCCGAGATCCGCAACGATCCACGCATGCAAAAATTGCATATCATCCTGCATACTTCGTTGTCGGGTGTATTCAACCAGGCGATGGTCAAGAAGGTCGGTGCCGATGACTTTTTGGCCAAATTCCGTCCTGATGACCTGGCATCCCGGGTTGTCGACCGGATCAAGGCAGCAGATCACAGCTAAGGTGTTTCCCTTGGCGGTCATACGATTTTAGAGGCGGTATCAGTGTCTACAGGTAATTTGGATTTTGAACAGTTCCGGGTCTTCCTGGAAAAAGCCTGTGGCATATTGCTCGGTGAAAACAAGCAGTACCTGGTATCCAGCCGTCTCAACAAACTGATGGAGCAGCAGGGTATCAAGTCGTTGGGTGAGCTGGTCCAGCGCATCCAGGGCCAGCCGCGCAGCGGGCTCAAGGAGATGGTGGTCGATGCCATGACCACCAACGAAACCCTGTGGTTTCGCGATACCTACCCGTTTGAAGTGCTCAAGAGCAAAGTGCTGCCGGAGGCCATCAAGGCCAGCCCGGGCCAGCGCCTGCGTATCTGGTCGGCCGCCTGTTCCTCGGGGCAGGAACCGTACTCTATTTCGATGTCCATCGATGAGTTCGAGCGGACCAACATGGGCCAGTTGAAGGCCGGGGCGCAAATCGTGGCCACCGACCTGTCCGGCACCATGCTCACCAACTGCAAGACCGGCGAGTACGACAGCCTGGCCTTGGGGCGTGGTTTGTCCCAGGAACGCCTGCAGCGTTACTTCGACCCGAAAGGGGCGGGACGCTGGGCGGTCAAGGCGCCGATCAAGAACCGTGTGGAGTTCCGCTCCTTCAACCTGCTCGACAGCTATGCCAGCCTGGGCAAGTTCGACATGGTGTTCTGCCGCAACGTGCTGATCTACTTCTCGGCCGAAGTGAAGAAAGACATCCTGCTGCGCATCCACGGCACGCTCAAGCGCGGTGGTTATCTGTTCCTTGGCGCTTCTGAGGCGCTGAACGGTCTGCCGGACCATTTCCAGATGGTGCAATGCAGCCCGGGGATCATCTACCAGGCCAAGTAAGGCTGACGGGGTAAAAAAATGTGGGAGGGGGCTTGCCCCCGATGCCGGTGTGTCAGTGATCGATGTATCAACTGAACCGCTGCCATCGGGGCAAGCCCCCTCCCACATTTGTTTGCGGCAAACCCAAGTAAAGCGGCAACCCTCATTGCCGCTTTACTGGCGCCACGCGGAAACCGCTTGCCGCTTTTCTGGCATTGCCGCTGGCAACCTCCTCCAGAACCCTTGATATACGGGCCTTCGCCAGGTTGGCATGCACCTTGCTATAACCCTGGTAACGAAAAGCAGGTCAGCCCTTGAAGGTTTCCGCCATGAGCATCAGCTTCGATAAAGCGCTCGGTATCCACGAACAAGCCCTGGGCTTCCGCGCCCAGCGTGCCGAAGTCCTGGCCAACAACATTGCCAACGCCGACACCCCGAACTACAAGGCTCGGGACCTGGACTTCTCCGCCGTGCTCGCCGCACAGCAAGACAAGACCAAGAACGGCACCTTCGCCTTGAACATGACCAACAGTCGTCATATCGAAGCGCAAGGCTTGAGCAATGGCGACGAGTCGTTGCTGTATCGCACGCCGATGCAGCCGTCGATCGACCAGAACACCGTCGACGCCCAGTTGGAGCAATCGGCCTACGCCGAGAACTCGGTGAACTTCCAAGCCAGCTTTACCCTGCTCAACAGCAAATTCAAAGGGCTGATGTCAGCCCTGCGTGGAGAGTAAGCCATGTCCCTGTCCAGTGTTTTGAATATTGCCGGCAGTGGCATGAGCGCGCAGACCACGCGTTTGAACACCGTCGCCAGTAACATCGCCAACGCCGAGACCGTGTCTTCGAGCATTGACCAGACCTACCGCGCCCGTCACCCGGTGTTCGCCACCATGTTCCAGGCTGGCCAGAACGGTGGCAGTGATTCGCTGTTCCAGGACCAGGGTGCCGCCGGCTCCGGCGTGCAGGTGCTCGGTGTGGTTGAAGATCAGAGCAACCTTGAAGCGCGCTACGAACCCAACCATCCCGCCGCGAACGAAAAGGGTTATGTCTACTACCCCAACGTCAACGTGGTCGAGGAAATGGCTGACATGATTTCCGCCAGCCGCTCGTTCCAGACCAATGCGGAAATGATGAACACCGCCAAAACCATGATGCAGAAGGTCCTGACCCTGGGTCAGTGATAAGGGGCGCCAAATAATGGCCATCGTTGATACATCAAACAACACGCCGGTCCAGGACCTGTTCAACTCCAAGGTCAAGAACGCCCAGGACAACAGCAGCGTCAGCGACGCCGCCAATAAGGCGACGGGCAAGCAGGCGTTGGGCAAGGATGCGTTCCTGCAACTGCTGGTAACCCAGCTGAAAAACCAGAACCCGCTGTCGCCGCAAGACAACGGCGCGTTCGTGGCGCAACTGGCGCAGTTCAGCAGCCTGGAAGGCATCAACACCCTGAACGACTCGGTGAATGCGATCTCCACCAACTTCAGCTCGTCGCAGGCGTTGCAGGCCTCGTCGCTGGTCGGGCGCTCGATCATCATCCAGACCGACAAGGCCATGGTGGATACGAGCAAGAGCATGACCGGTTCGGTGGCGGTGACCTCGGCGGTGGGCAACGTCTCCGTCAAGATCACCGACAAAGACGGCAACGTGGTGCGCACCATCGACATGGGGGCCCAGAGTGCCGGCACCCAGAGCTTCATCTGGGATGGCAAGAACGACAAGGGCGAGGTTGCCCCGGCGGGCACTTACACCTTCAACGCCACCACCAAGAACGACAAGGGTGACTCCGTTGCCCTGGCCACTTCGCTGCCCGCGACGGTAACGAGCGTGACCCTGAGCAAGACCGGCGGCGAAATGCTGCTGAACCTGGCGGGCGGCATGGGCAGCGTCAAGCTGTCGCAAATTCAGACTATCGGTACATAGAGCCGGCTAAATACGGCAGAGGGAGAGAAACATGTCTTTTAACATCGGCCTTAGCGGCCTCTATGCGGCCAACAAACAACTGGACGTGACCGGCAACAACATCGCCAACGTCGCGACCACGGGCTTCAAGTCGTCCCGTGCGGAATTCGCCGACATCTACGCCGCGTCCAAGCTGGGCACCGGCCAGAACAGCATCGGCAACGGTGTGAACCTGGCGGCCGTGTCGCAGCAGTTCACCCAAGGTGACGTCAACGGCAGCGGCGGGATCCTGGACATGGCGATCCAGGGTGGCGGCTTCTTCGTGCAGAAGGGCAGCGACGGTTCGCTGGAGTACACCCGCAGCGGTGCCTTTCGTGCCGACAAAGACGGCTACATCACCAACAACACCGGCACTTCGCGCCTGCAAGGCTACGCGGCAGATGCGGATGGCAAGATCATCAAGGGCGGCCTGACCGACCTGCAACTGAACCTGTCGAACCTGCCGCCCAAGGCCTCCACCAAAGTGGATTCCACCAGTAACCTGAACTCCTCGGAGCCGGTGATCGACCAGGTGGCCAAGCCGTTCAACCCGAACGACACCAGCACCTTTACCACCCAGTACAGCACCACCTTGTACGACTCCCAGGGCAACGCGCACCCGATGGTGCAATACCTGGTGAAAACCGACGGTAACAAGTGGAATGCCTATACCCTGATCGATGGTCGCAACCCCGACGGTTCGGCGCCAACCGGCACCCCATCGACTCCACCTGTGCCATCGACCTTGACCTTTGACGGCGCCGGCAAGCTCACCAGTGTGGTCACCGGTGGTGTCTCCGATAAGACCCTGACCATTACCGGTTGGGTTCCTGGCACCGTGACCAACGGTGTGTGGAAGGCCAACGGTGCGGATGCGAACCCAGCAGGTATCGCCGTCAACATGGCCAACATCACCCAGTACAACTCGGCCACCTACCGCAACCCACCGGTCACCGATGGCTACGCCACCGGCCAGATCACCGGGCTGAAAATCGACGGCAGCGGCGTGTTGTTCGCCACGTTCAGCAACCAGCAGAGCAAGGCCATCGGCCAGATCTCCCTGGCCAGCTTCAACAACGAGCAGGGCCTGCAGCCAGCCGGCGGTACTACCTGGAGAGAGACCTTCGCCTCCGGCCAGCCGGGTTACGACACCCCGCAAGCCGGTACCCTGGGTTCGATCGTGGCCAACTCCCTGGAGAACTCCAACGTCAACCTGACCAACGAGCTGGTGGACCTGATCAAGGCCCAGAGCAACTACCAGGCGAACGCCAAGACCATCTCCACCCAGAGCACCATCATGCAGACCATCATTCAGATGACGTGATGCTGTTGGCCTGACGTTCCAGCCCAGGAAAGCCCCTCGAGAGAGGGGCTTTTTTTTGCGTGCAGTTCTATATCCCGATCTTTCCAACAGGAACCGATCACTCCGTTCTTTCCACTTATCCAGACGTAAGACATTTTGGATCATACAGGGGGAGCGCTAGGTATGTGGGGGTCGTCGGCATCTGCCCAAGAGGCTGGAGGTGCGCGTCATAGTGTGGCCTGGGATCGGTATTACCCGGTAGATGTGAGCCGTTCGCAGAGTGCAGCGCAAGACACAGGCTCCAATAAGCAAACGATCAGTCAGTTGCTCAAGGAACTTGAAGATGCCGAGAAAACGTCGAAGAACCAGACCGTTCGGGATCTGCGTGACAAGCTCAATAAAATACGAGAAGAACTTGGCGATGAGAAATTCAAGGAGATCCTCGAGGAGCTGAAGAAAGACAGGACTGACGCCTGGTGGGAGTGGTTGAAGGCAATGTTTCCGGGCCTGTTTCCCGATGAGCGTCCTCCCGCGCCTCCCTCACAGGCACCTTCTCCGCGCGGCGCAGGCGGCGTTAGAGTCAATCCGCAAGACTTTGGCCCCTCCGAAGCCATGAGCAACAAGCCCATTACCGAGGGGGCTAACTATTTCAATTACAAACCAGACAACAGTGACCCAGGTAGAAAACCGGACAATATCTGGAGCGGCTTCAGTCAGGGGCCGGATGGAAACTGCATCACCGTTTCGGCGATAAAAGCCGCAATGATGCAGTTCGGCCAGAAACCTACCGATGTGTTCAAGGAGGTTAAGGAAACGAGCAACGGCTATGAAGTGATGATGCGAGACGGTTTCAAGCTTTCCTTGACCAAAGATGAGTTGAGACAGGCTGCTACTCACGCGCGCTTCAGGGGCGATGATCCGGCGATGATGACGGACGCCAATTTCATGTATGCCGCGAGTGCCAAGCGGGCGCAGATAGAAAACAACGACGGTTGGGCCGGGCGCAGTTTCCAGGCGGCAATGAACAGCCTCAATGATGGTGAGTTCGCGCGTGAAGGGCTGGACCGTTTGGGCTTGAGAGGCCATTACAGGCCGGCGACAGACGCTGATTTGAGAAGCAGCAAAGTGGGGACGGTGGAGTACGGCAACCATTCGATGGCGGTGATCAACGGCCGGGTCGAGTTGTGGGGCCGGCGCGGTGGCGCGCCTCGGTCGGGTATAGCGACCGTGTTGTTTTAGGTCGAATACGCTTTGTTTCCGGGCAAAAGAAAGCCCCCGATACACCAAAGGTCTATCGGGGGCTTTCAACCTTGGGTTAAACCCAAGGCAGGCTCAGCTTACTGGCAAGCTTCGCAATCCGGCTCGTCAATCGCGCAGGCTTTTGGCACTGGCGCCGGGCCGGCTGGCGCAGCAAGCACCGAATCATCACCGTGGTTGCCGCCGCTGGAAACAGCGTTCAGCTTACCGGTGTTGATGGTCGACTTCTCGGTGCTGGTCGCGGCCAGGGCACGGAGGTAGTAAGTGGTTTTCAGGCCACGGTACCAGGCCATGCGGTAGGTCACGTCCAGCTTCTTGCCCGATGCGCCGGCGATGTACAGGTTCAGCGACTGAGCCTGGTCGATCCACTTCTGGCGACGGCTGGCCGCGTCAACGATCCACTTGGTGTCTACTTCGAAGGCGGTCGCGTAGAGCTCTTTGAGTTCTTGCGGGATGCGCTCGATCTGTTGTACGGAACCGTCGTAGTACTTCAGGTCGTTGATCATGACCGAATCCCACAGGCCGCGAGCCTTGAGGTCGCGAACAAGGTACGGGTTGATCACGGTGAATTCGCCCGAGAGGTTCGATTTCACATACAGGTTCTGGTAGGTCGGTTCGATCGACTGCGACACGCCAGTGATGTTGGCGATGGTGGCAGTCGGTGCGATGGCCATGATGTTGGAGTTACGAATGCCTTTCTGTACACGGGCACGTACCGGCGCCCAGTCCAGGGATTCGTTCAGGTCGACGTCGATGTACTTCTGGCCACGGGCTTCGATGAGGATCTGTTGCGAATCCAGCGGCAGGATGCCCTTGGACCACAGCGAACCCTGGAACGTCTCGTAGGCGCCGCGCTCGTCGGCCAGGTCGCAGGAAGCCTGGATCGCGTAGTAGCTGACCGCTTCCATGGACTTGTCGGCGAACTCGACCGCTGCATCCGAACCGTACGGGATGTGCTGCAGGTACAGCGCGTCCTGGAAGCCCATGATGCCGAGGCCCACCGGACGGTGCTTGAAGTTGGAGTTTTGCGCCTGTGGCACCGAGTAGTAGTTGATGTCGATCACGTTGTCGAGCATGCGTACGGCGGTGTTGACGGTGCGCTCCAGCTTGGCGGTGTCCAGCTTGCCGTTGACGATGTGGTTCGGCAGGTTGATCGAGCCCAGGTTGCAAACGGCGATCTCGTCCTTGTTGGTGTTCAAGGTGATCTCGGTGCACAGGTTCGAGCTGTGGACCACGCCCACGTGCTGCTGCGGGCTGCGCAGGTTGCACGGGTCTTTGAAGGTCAGCCATGGGTGGCCGGTTTCAAACAGCATGGACAGCATTTTGCGCCACAGGTCTTTGGCCTGGATGGTCTTGAACAGCTTGACCTTGCCTGGGTACTCGGTGAGGGCTTCGTAGTACTCGTAGCGCTCTTCGAAGGCTTTACCGGTCAGGTCGTGCAGGTCCGGGACTTCGGATGGCGAGAACAGGGTCCACTTGCCGTCATCGAAGACACGCTTCATGAACAGGTCAGGGATCCAGTTGGCGGTGTTCATGTCGTGAGTACGACGACGGTCATCACCGGTGTTCTTGCGCAGCTCGATGAACTCTTCAATGTCCATGTGCCAGGTTTCCAGGTAGGCACACACCGCGCCTTTGCGCTTGCCACCCTGGTTTACGGCGACGGCGGTGTCGTTCACCACTTTCAGGAACGGCACGACGCCCTGGGACTTGCCGTTGGTGCCCTTGATGTACGAACCCAATGCACGCACCGGGGTCCAGTCGTTGCCCAGGCCGCCGGCGAATTTGGACAGCATGGCGTTGTCGTGGATCGCGTGGTAGATGCCCGACAGGTCATCCGGCACGGTGGTCAGGTAGCAGCTGGACAGCTGTGGACGCAGGGTGCCGGCGTTGAACAGGGTCGGGGTCGACGACATGTAGTCGAAGGACGACAGCAGGTTGTAGAACTCGATGGCACGGTCTTCTTTCTGCTTCTCTTCGATCGCCAGGCCCATGGCCACGCGCATGAAGAACACTTGCGGCAGTTCGAAGCGGATACCGTCCTTGTGGATGAAGTAACGGTCGTACAGGGTCTGCAGGCCCAGGTAGGTGAACTGCTGGTCACGCTCGTGGTTGATCGCCTTGCCGAGTTTTTCCAGGTCGAAGGTAGCCAGGACCGGGTTCAGCAATTCGAATTCGATACCCTTGGCGATGTAGGCCGGCAGGGCCTTGGCGTACAGGTCAGCCATCTCGTGGTGGGTGGCGCTGTCGGCGACTTTCAGGAAGCCCAGGCCTTCGGCACGCAGGGTGTCCATCAGCAGGCGCGCGGTCACGAACGAGTAGTTCGGCTCACGTTCAACCAGGGTACGGGCGGTCATCACCAAGGCGGTGTTGACGTCGGTCAGGGCCACGCCGTCGTACAGGTTCTTCAGGGTTTCGCGCTGGATCAGGTCACCGTCGACTTCTTCCAGGCCTTCGCAGGCCTCGGTGATGATGGTGTTCAGGCGGCCCAGGTCCAGCGGTGCAAAGCTGCCGTCTGCCAGGGTGATACGGATCGACGGATGCGCTTGCACGGCGGCTTCTTCGGCCGGGGAGCGTACCGCACGTTCCTTGGCACGCGAATCACGGTAGATCACGTAGTCGCGGGCGACTTTCTGCTCGCCGGCACGCATCAGGGCCAGTTCGACCTGGTCCTGGATTTCTTCGATGTGGATGGTGCCGCCCGACGGCATGCGACGCTTGAAGGTCGCGGTGACCTGTTCGGTCAGGCGGGCAACGGTGTCGTGGATGCGCGACGAAGCGGCAGCGGTGCCGCCTTCAACTGCAAGAAACGCTTTGGTGATGGCGACGGTGATTTTGTCATCGGTGTAAGGAACGACAGTGCCGTTACGCTTGATCACACGCAGTTGGCCAGGTGCGGTGGCGGACAGATCCAGGTTCGAATCAGCGGCCTGCGGCACGGAGCCTTGCGGGTTCTCGCGAGTTGTGTCGGTTTGCATGGGGGGTTGTCTCCACGTTCTATATTTGATTGCGAGTGCCAGGCTCTTCCTGCAACACCCGTACCGTTTTCCATATCGGGGATGGGAAACAGCTGCCATCCGCGTGAGCGGTTTGGTCTACTGAAAATCGGTTGGTTCCATGCTGCGCTAGCAATAAAACGCTTGAATTTCGAGCCACTTGTGTGGTTGGGCGATTTCTTCGAAAACCCCACATGTAGGGTCTTCTGTAGTGCCGAGGTACAAGATAATGCGTTTTCGAGGGGTTAGCAACGCAGTAACCTGTGGATAACGCTGTGAGTAAAATGTGTAAGAAAGGTAGAACAGCCGTGTAGGCCGCATTGCTGCTGGATTACGCCGTTTGTCATTAAATGTTTCGGCCTCAAAACAAGCAGCCCATTTTCGAAGGGCGCGAACCCTATCACAAAAAAACCTGATCACCGAATGGATTTCCCGGCTTGTGTTTGAGGGCTGGCCCATGGCTACAATCGCCTGCCTCGGGCTAAGAAGCGACCCACATCATGCCCGCCTTTTATGACAGACATTGAGGTCACCCGTGGAGCAAGAAGCCTGGCAGGTATTGATAGTCGAAGATGACCAGCGACTGGCCGAATTGACCCGTGAGTACCTGGAGGGCAACGGCCTGCGGGTCTCGGTGGAAGGCGATGGCGCCCTGGCGGCGGCGCGGATCATCGCCGAACAGCCCGACCTGGTGATCCTCGACCTGATGCTGCCCGGCGAAGACGGCCTGAGCATCTGCCGCAAGGTGCGTGAGCGCTATGACGGCGTGATCCTGATGCTCACCGCGCGCACCGACGATATGGACCAGGTGCTGGGCCTGGACATGGGCGCCGACGATTATGTGTGCAAGCCCGTGCGCCCGCGCCTGTTGCTGGCGCGCATCCAGGCCCTGCTGCGGCGCAGCGAAGCGACGGAGCCAGCCGCCGTGGAGAACCAGCGCCGCCTGCAATTCGGCCCTCTGGTGGTGGACAACGCCCTGCGCGAGGCCTGGCTGAATAATGAGGGCATCGAACTGACCAGCGCCGAGTTCGACCTGCTGTGGCTGCTGGTGGCGAATGCCGGGCGCATTCTTTCCCGCGAAGAAATCTTCATTGCCCTGCGCGGCATCGGCTACGACGGTCAGGATCGCTCCATCGACGTGCGTATCTCTCGCATACGCCCCAAGATAGGTGACGACCCGATCCACCCGCGCCTGATCAAGACCATTCGCAGCAAAGGCTACCTGTTCGTCCCCGAAGCCGCCGCCGACATGCCGCTGTGAACTCGATCTTCCTGCGCATATACGGCGGCATGTGCGCGGCGCTGATCCTGGTGGCGCTGCTCGGCGTGCTGGCTCTGCACCTGCTCAACGAGGTGCGCAGCGGCCAGTACCGCGAGCGCCTGGCCCATGGCACCTTCGCCTTGATGGGTGACAACCTGCAACCCATGAGCGCCATCGAGCGCCAGCGCGCCCTGGCGGTGTGGGAGCGTTTGCTGGGGATTCCGCTGGAGTTGCGCCCGCTGGCCGATGCGCAACTGGACTTGAGCCAGCGCAATCGCCTGCAACGCGGCCAGGTGCTGGTGGAGCAGACCGGGCCGCATGCCGCGCGGGTGCTGCGTTTGGTCAGCGAACAGGAGCAGCTTGTTCTTACAGGCGAGGTTCAGCAGATCAGCGAACAACTGGCCCGCGCGACTATCTACCTGCTGGCCGATGAGCTGGTGCGCTTTCCGGTGGCCGAACAGCCGCAGCGCCTGGCAGATATAAAGGAAGCCAAGGGCTTTGGCTTTGATATGCACCTGATGCCACTCGACCAGGCCGATATGGATGAAGACCAGCGTCGTCGGGTTTCGGAAGGCGATACGGTGATGGCCCTGGGCAAGGGCGGCGATTCGATCCGCGTGTTTGCCGGTATGGTCGGTACGCCGTGGGTGCTGGAGATCGGCCCGTTGTATCAGATGAACCCTTACCCGGCGCAATGGCTGATCCTGATTGCCTTGATCGGCCTGACCCTGATCGGCCTGATCGTCTATCTATTGGTGCGCCAGCTTGAGCGTCGGCTGCGTGGTCTGGAAGCCGCCGCCACA
The DNA here is from genome assembly GCF_900112095.1 of Pseudomonas sp. NFPP24. NCBI lineage: Bacteria > Pseudomonadati > Pseudomonadota > Gammaproteobacteria > Pseudomonadales > Pseudomonadaceae > Pseudomonas > Pseudomonas sp. NFPP24. The sequence continues at coordinate 70,343 of NZ_FOKD01000009.1, read as the reverse complement.
CGGATCGCCAAGGGCAATCTGGAGGTTCGCGTGCCGGCCCGTGGTGCTGATTCGGTGGGGCGGCTGGCGGCGGCGTTCAATGGCATGGCCGAGCATTTGCAACAACTGCTGGCGATCCAGCGCGAGTTGGTGCGCGCGGTGTCCCACGAACTGCGCACGCCGGTGGCACGCCTGCGTTTCGGCCTGGAGATGGTTGGCGACGCCGCTACCGTCGAGGCTCGGCGTAAATACTTGGAAGGCATGGACAACGACATCCAGGACCTCGATGGCCTGGTGGATGAAATGCTCACTTATGCGCGCCTGGAACAAGGCTCGCCGGAGCTGAATTTCCAGCGCGTTGACCTCGATGCGCTGCTCGACCAGGTGATCGGCGAATTATCGCCACTGCGTCCGCACGTGACCGTGGCCCGAGGGATTTGCTTGTCTTCGACGCATTGGGACGACGCCTGGGTCGACGCCGAACCGCGTTACCTGCACCGTGCCCTGCAGAACCTGGTGAGCAATGCCATGCGCCACGCCCAAGGCCAGGTGTTGATCAGTTATCAGGTGGGCCAGGTGCGCTGCCGCATCGACGTGGAAGACGACGGCCCCGGCGTGCCGGAAAGCGCCTGGGAGCGCATCTTCACGCCCTTTCTGCGCCTGGACGACAGTCGCACCCGTGCCTCGGGCGGGCATGGCCTGGGGTTGTCGATTGTGCGGCGGATTATCTATTGGCACGGCGGGCGGGCGTTGATCAGCAAGAGCAATAATCTGGGCGGCGCGTGTTTCAGCTTGAGTTGGCCCAGGGATCAGGATAAACCCTGATGGATCAGGCGCTGACTGCGACCAGGCTCAACAACTGCCCATCATCCACCGCAAACTGGCCCACCAATTCCTTGCCATGGCACCACTCTTCGGACAGGTCCGTCAGCAGTCTCAGCCGCAGATGCCCGCCCTCCGACCATTCCAGTAACTCGGCATGCTCAAAGTAGAAACGCTTCTGCACAATGGGGTAGAGCGCCTTGAACAGGCTCTCCTTGGCGGAGAACGTCAGCGTCACCAACAGGGCGATCCTTTCCCTTGGCAAGGCGGCCATGCGCAGTAATTCATCAGCCGTCAGGATTTCCCCCGCCAAGCGCTCGGCCCGCTCGAGGCTCAGCACATTCTCCAGGTCCATCCCCAGCCCGCGCCATTGCGCCTTGTGCCCGACAATCGCGGCGGCATGCCCGGTGCTATGGGTGATGGAACCGCTGATAGGCGCGGGCCACACCGGTGCGCGGTCTTCGCCGATCGCCGGGATGCAGTCGAGGTGATCGAGTTGTTGCAGGGCGGCACGGGCGCACAAACGACCGGCGAGGAACTCGGCCTGGCGCTTGGTCACCGAGCGCTGAATGCTCGCCGGTGGCGGCACGGCACAGCGCTGGAAGTCGCCAGGCGTGAGCAGGGTCGGGTCAAAACGCGTGCTGAGAAACACCGTGCCGGGTAACGGTTCGGGCAGCGGCCAATGGGCGTCGAGTGGGGTGCAGCAAGCGGGCAAGGGATTCATGGTCGGTATTTTGCCGAGTTGCGGGGCGTGAGGATAGCCCACTGCGGTTCAGGTGAGGTTCAGAGCCTGTTCAGGGGGAGTTCAGGGGGGGCTGCGTAGTCTGGGGCATACAGCCAAACGCATAGAGGTAACACCATGACTGCGATCAAACAGCTGATGTTGGCGTTAACCATGCTCAGTGCAACCGCTGGGGTCCAGGCATCCGATGGCGCCTTCGCCGCATTCGGCGGTGAGAAAACCAAGAAATCCAGTACCTTGATCCAGCGTGTCAGCTTCGAAGAAGTGGGCAGCCAACCCACGCCCTGGGGCCAGTCCCTGGGCCTTGCAACACCGCAGCCGGCCTACCGCGCCGGCTATGAACACCTGACCGGCCAGTTCAATGGCATTAAACTGCGCCCGCAAGACCTGCAGGGCCGCTATGATATCCCTCTGTCGGACAGTTGAATTGCTTTGGAGAGCCTTATGAAATTGCTGGTGGTGGAAGATGAGGCGCTGCTGCGTCATCACCTGTTTACCCGCCTGACCGACAGCGGGCATGTGGTCGAGGCCGTGGCCAATGCCGAAGAGGCGCTGTACCAGACTGGCCAGTTCAATCATGACCTGGCGATTATCGACCTGGGCCTGCCCGGCATGGGCGGCCTGGACCTGATCCGCCAACTGCGTGCCCAGGCCAAGACCTTTCCGATCCTGATCCTCACCGCCCGCGGTAACTGGCAGGACAAGGTCGAAGGCCTGGCTGCGGGTGCCGACGACTACGTGGTCAAACCGTTCCAGTTCGAAGAGCTGGAGGCGCGGATGAACGCTTTGCTGCGCCGATCCAGTGGCTTTACCCAGTCGACCATTGTTGCTGGTCCCTTGTTGCTGGACCTCAATCGCAAGCAGGCGTCGCTCGAAGAGCAGCCGCTGGCGTTGACCGCCTACGAATATCGGATCCTTGAATACCTGATGCGCCATCACCAACAAGTGGTCGCCAAAGACCGCTTGATGGAACAGCTCTACCCCGATGACGACGAGCGTGATCCGAATGTCATCGAGGTGCTGGTCGGTCGCCTGCGTCGCAAGCTGGAGGGCCCGGCCGGGTTCAAGCCGATCGACACGGTGCGTGGCCTGGGCTATCTGTTCAATGAGCGCTGCCGTTGATTCGCTCGCTACGCGTACGCTTGATGCTGGCGGCCGCCACCCTGGCCGTGCTGTTCATGCTCGGCCTGTTGCCGGCCATGCAAGGGGCGTTCAGCCTGGCGTTGCAGGACTCCATCGAGCAGCGCCTGGCGTCGGACGTCACCACCTTGATCTCTGCCGCGCGGGTCGAAAACAACCGTCTGCTGATGCCGGCGCAGTTGCCCGACGAACGCTTCAACCTCACTGACAGCCGCCTGCTCGGCTATATCTACGACCGCGAAGGCCACCTGGTGTGGCGTTCGCGGGCGACCAAAGAAGAAAACATCAACTACAAGCCGCGCTACGACGGGCGCGGTAACGAGTTTGCGCGGATTCGCGAGGCCAACGGCCAGGAATTCTTCGTGTATGACGTCGAGGTCAGGCTGCTGGGCGGCAAGAGCGCCGCCTTCAGTATCGTGGCCCTGCAACCGGTGCGCGAATACCAGTTGACCCTGGAAGGCCTGCGCGAAAATCTCTACCTGGGCTTCGGCGCAGCCTTGCTGGTGTTGTTGACCTTACTGTGGCTGGGCCTGACCTGGGGCCTGCAAGCCCTGCGCCGGCTGAGTCAGGAGCTCGACCAGATCGAAGGCGGCACCCGTGAGAGCCTCTCCGAACAACACCCCCGCGAATTGCTGCGCCTGACCGGCTCCCTCAACCGCTTGCTGCACAGCGAGCGTGAGCAACGTGCGCGCTACCGCGATTCCCTCGACGATTTGGCCCACAGCCTGAAAACCCCGCTCGCGGTGTTGCAGGGAGTGAGCGAAGAAATGGCCCAGCGTCCGGAAGATCGCGAGCAGGCCCGGGTGCTGCAGTCGCAGATCGAGCGCATGAGCCAGCAGATCAGCTACCAGTTGCAGCGCGCCAGCCTGCGCAAAAGCGGCCTGGTGCGCCACCAGGTGCGCCTGGAGCCGGTGCTGCAAAGCCTGTGCGATACGCTGGGCAAGGTCTACCGCGACAAGCGCGTCAGTGTGTCCTTCGACCTGCCGGAAGAATGTGACGTGCCAATCGAGAAAGGCGCCTTGTTGGAGCTGCTCGGCAACCTGCTGGAAAACGCCTACCGCCTGTGCGTGAGCGAAGTGCGCATCAGCCTCGTGGAAAGCCTGGAAGGCACCGAGCTGTGTATTGAGGATGACGGGCCTGGCGTGCCGCCGGATCAGCGTGCCAGGATTCTGCAGCGGGGTGAACGGCTGGACCGTCAGCACCCGGGGCAGGGGATTGGGTTGGCGGTGGTCAAGGACATCATCGAGAGCTACGGTGCGCGTTTGACCCTGGGCGATTCGCCGTTGGGTGGCGCCGCCTTCAGGATTCACTTCCCGGCTTTGTGATCTTTAGGGGGGTACAGGCCTCATCGGGGGCAAGCCCCCTCCCACATTGGCGCTACATCTTTAGCTCTCTTGGGCTCGGTAAGCCCCCGGCGTCAACCCCGTCCACTTCTTGAACGCTCGATGAAACGCCGACGGTTCGGAAAAACCCAACTGCTCGGCAATCTCCTGCAACGACAAATCCGCCCGCCCCAAATGATAGATGGCGATGTCCCGCCGCAGCTCATCCTTGAGTGCCTGAAAGCTGGTGCCTTCTTCGCGCAAATGCCTGCGCAGGGTCTGCGGGCTGATGTGCAACTGCTGGGCGACGGCTTCCAGGTCTGGCCAGGGTGTACGGTCGCCGCTGAGCAAGCGGCGGAGCTGGCTGCTCAAGCTGTCGCCTTCATCCGGCCGTGACAACAGGTCGGCGGGGGAGTGCTCGAGGAAGTGCTTGAGCGTGCGTTCGTCCTGCAACAGCGGCAGGCTCAGGTAGCGGCTGTGAAATACCAGGCTGCTGTTCGGTGCGCCGAATACCTGGGTGCAGGGAAACAGCAGGTCGTATTCGCTGGCGTGAGCCGGCATCGGGTAGCTGAAGGTGGCCTGGTGCAGGCGGATGCGTTGGCCGATCAGCCAACTGCCGAGTCGATGCCAGATCACCAGCAGGCATTCGCTGAGGAAGTGATCCGGGTCCCACAATTGCGAGTCGTCCAGGCTCAAACGGGCCATTTCGCCTTCACGTGTCAGCTGCCAGCGTGGTCCCTGCGGGAATAGGCTATAAAACAATAAGCCGCGTTCCAGGGCTTTCTCCAGGGTGCGGCAGTGGATCAATGCGTGGCACATCATGGCAAAGGTGCCGCGTTTGCTGGGGCCGTCGGCAAACCCCAGGTATTCATCGTCCAGCGCCAGCCAGAGCATTTGCAGCAACCGGGTAAATTGTTCCGGCGCGATGCGGGCGCGAGGTTCGGTCAGTAGTTCCGGGGTGATACCTGCTTGCAGCAGCAGGCCCGAGTAGTCGTAATCGACCCGACGCGCACCGCCGAGGGCTGCCCGGGCGTAATGGCTGGCGATGGTACGTTCACGCATGCGAAGGCCTCTTCCATGGAAGGGCAGATGGTAGCCACCCTCGGATGGGGTCACAAGGCGGATATCCGCCAAATTGTAGGACGGGATCAGGTTGATGGGCGGAAATCCGCCACTCGATTCGGTGCTTGGGAGGGCACTTGTAAAGTACAAACCCTGATGTCTAAAGGCCTTCAGGGTTTTTCAGCAAAGTGGCACGGCGTTTGCGATAAGGATGACAGCGCAGGCTGGACCTACCGACCTCGCAAACAACAAATCCCTCCAGTGCAGGAGGGTTCGCAATTCAAGTGTCGTGGGCAATGGCGGATATTTGCCACACGGGACGATTGAGGAACTTTGCAATGACGACTCGTCAGCCTATCTACAAATCCCTGTACTTCCAGGTGATCGTTGCAATCGTTATCGGTATTTTGCTCGGTCACTTCTACCCACAGACCGGTGTGGCCCTCAAGCCACTGGGTGACGGGTTCATCAAACTGATCAAAATGGTCATCGCCCCGATCATCTTCTGCACCGTTGTCAGCGGCATCGCTGGCATGCAAAGCATGAAATCGGTCGGCAAGACCGGCGGCTATGCGCTGCTGTACTTCGAGATCGTTTCCACCATCGCGCTGCTGATCGGCCTGATCGTGGTGAACGTGGTGCAACCGGGCAACGGCATGCACATCGACGTCGCCACCCTGGACGCCTCCAAAGTGGCAGCCTACGTCACTGCCGGTAAGGACCAGAGCATCGTCGGCTTTATCCTCAATGTGATCCCTAACACTATCGTCGGCGCGTTCGCCAATGGCGACATCCTGCAAGTGCTGATGTTCTCGGTGATCTTCGGTTTCGCCCTGCACCGTCTGGGTGCCTACGGCAAGCCGGTACTGGACTTCATCGATCGCTTCGCCCACGTGATGTTCAACATCATCAACATGATCATGAAGCTCGCGCCAATCGGTGCCCTGGGCGCCATGGCGTTCACCATCGGTGCCTACGGTGTGGGTTCGCTGGTGCAACTGGGCCAGTTGATGATCTGCTTCTACATCACCTGCCTGCTGTTCGTGCTGGTGGTGCTGGGTGGTATCTGCCGCGCTCACGGTTTCAGCGTGTTGAAACTGGTTCGCTACATCCGTGAAGAGCTGCTGATCGTTCTGGGTACTTCGTCTTCCGAGTCCGCACTGCCACGCATGCTGATCAAGATGGAGCGTCTGGGCGCCAAGAAGTCCGTAGTAGGCCTGGTCATCCCGACTGGCTACTCGTTCAACCTCGACGGTACGTCGATCTACCTGACCATGGCGGCCGTGTTCATCGCCCAGGCGACTGACACTCACATGGACATCACCCACCAGATCACCCTGCTGCTGGTGCTGCTGCTGTCCTCCAAAGGCGCTGCAGGCGTGACCGGTTCGGGCTTCATCGTACTGGCGGCCACCCTGTCGGCCGTAGGTCACCTGCCGGTTGCCGGCCTGGCGCTGATCCTGGGTATCGACCGCTTCATGTCCGAAGCCCGTGCGCTGACCAACCTGGTGGGTAACGCCGTTGCCACCATCGTTGTGGCCAAGTGGGTCAAGGAACTGGACACCGACAAGCTGCAAAGCGAGCTGGCGTCCGGCGGTACCGGCATCTCGGAAACCCGTGAGCTGGATGACCTGGGCGTGGCCGAAGGCCCTGCACCTGTGGTCAAGTAAATCGCCGATGGCGTGAACTAACGCCGACAGCAACGCACAAACGCCCCGACTGGTTCGGGGCGTTTGCGTTTCTGGCGCGTCACTTCGGCAACTTTTGTTTTACAGTGAATGTCTCGGTTGTAACGCTTGCAGGAGGTTATGTGGACAGTGTGGATCTGAATGTCCTGCGCAGCGTGCTCGAATGGCGCCGTGCCGGACAGCGAGTGGTGTTGTACAGCGTGGTCCAGACCTGGGGCAGCGCGCCGCGCCCGCCGGGCGCCATGCTGGCGTTGCGGGGCGATGGGGTAGTGATCGGCTCGGTATCGGGCGGGTGCATCGAGGATGACTTGATTGCACGCCTGCAGGATGGCCGGCTGCCTGAAGACGGGCCGCCGGTGCAGTTGGTGACCTACGGCGTTACCCGCGATGAAGCGGCGCGTTTTGGCCTGCCGTGCGGCGGCACCTTGCGCCTGACCGAGGAGCGGGTAGACGAGTGGGAATGGGTGGCTGAGCTGTTGGCACGGTGCGAGGCTCATCAGATCGTCGCTCGGGAGTTGGACCTGGCCACTGGCAAGGTGACGTTGAGTGGCGCGAGCAAGACCGATGTCGTCACCTTCGACGGTGAACGCCTGCGAGCCATCTATGGCCCACGCTGGCGCCTGCTGTTGATCGGTGCCGGGCAGTTGTCGCGGTATGTGGCGGAAATGGCGCGCCTGCTGGATTTCGAAGTACTGATCTGCGACCCGCGCGATGAGTTTGTCTATGGTTGGGAAGACCAGCACGGTCGCTTCGTGCCGGGTATGCCCGATGAGGCGGTGCTGAATATCCAGACCGACGAGCGCACGGCCATCGTCTGCCTCACCCATGATCCGCGCCTGGATGACATGGCGCTGCTGACGGCACTGAATTCCTCGGCGTTCTACATTGGTGCCCTCGGTTCACGGGTCAACAGCCAGAAACGCCGGGAAAACCTCGCGGCGCTGGGCTTGTCGACGGAAGCGATTGCGCGTCTGCATGGGCCGATCGGTTTGCATATCGGCAGTCATACACCGGCGGAAATCGCGTTGTCGTTGATGGCGGAAATTGTTGCGATCAAGAATGGTGTGGCGCCGATGCAGAAGAAGCCGTTGCCGGTGGTGGTTGAGTGAGCATCACCGCGATTGTGCTGGCGGCGGGGCAGGGCAGCCGTTTCCGCGCCGAGGCAGGGGCTGACCAGGACAAGTTGCTGGCTGATTGTGTGGGCCTGGATGGCGTAGTTCGGCCAGTGATCGAGCAGGTGCTGAAGAATCTGCCGAGTGTCGTGGCTGATCGTTGGGTGGTGACTTCAGCCGATCGTCCCGAAGTAATTCGCTTGGCAGAGATCTACGGTTGCAAGGTGTTGCTGCTGCGCTCGGCCGGCATGGGCGACAGTATTGCCGCTGCGGTTGCAGCCAGTGCTTCGGCGAATGGCTGGCTGGTGGTGTTGGGGGATATGCCGTTTATTCAGTCATCGAGCATTGAGCGAGTGATTGCGGGGTTGGAGGAGGGTGGCATCAGTGTGCCGGTGCAGGACGGGCAGTACGGGCATCCTGTGGCATTTGGCCGGGCATTTGGGCCCGGGTTGATGGCTTTGACCGGTGACCGTGGAGCCAAGCCGTTGTTTGCCCAGGCGGCGGTGCGTGAGGTGGCGGTAGATGACCCAGGTGTGTCATGGGATGTGGACGTGCCTGCGTTGTTGCATTACCTCTAACCGGACGAACATAAAAAAGCCCCGCCTGATCACTCAGGCGGGGCTTTTCAGTGGCTGCGGGAATCAGGCGAGAGGTTTGCTCTCGTGTTCTGCTTCCTGTGCCGCGGCAGCAGCAGCGGCAGCGGCTTCAGCTTCCTTGCGACGACGACGCACTTCACGTGGGTCGTTCGGCGCACGGCCGTTTTCGGTCAGGGCGCTGACCGGTGCAGCCTCAACCACGGGGGCAGCCACTTCGGCAGCCGCCGGCGCTTCAACCACTGGCGCTGGTTCAACGACCGGAGCAGGCTCAACCACTGGGGCTGGCTCGGCAACCACAACTTCGGCAACCGGTGCCGGCGCTTCTTCTACCGCCGGGGCAGGTGCTGGCGCTGGCGCTTCAACCGGAGCGGCAGGCTCGGCAGTCCATTGGAAGGCGGTCTGTTCTTCACGAACTTCACGAACTTCCGGGGCCGCTTCGACAACCGGTGCTTCAATCACTGCTTCAGCCACAGGTTGAGGCTCGACTACCGGTACTTGTTCAGCCACCGCTTCAACTTCTGGCAGGGCTTCTTGAACCGGAGCAACTTCCACTTCCGGAACAACCGGTGCTTCGATTGGGGTAGTCGCTTCAACAACCGGTGCTTCTACGACTGGGGTTTCGGCAGCAGGTGCTTCAACGACCGACGCTTCAACCACTGGGGCCTCGGCGGCAGGCACTTCCACAACGACGGCTTCTTCAACAGTCGCGGTAGCGCGCTCAGCCTGCTCGTGCGCCTGGGCTTCAGCCGGAGCGCTGATGACCGAGCTGGCAACGGCAGCGGTAACGGCCAGGCCGGCAGCCAGTTCGGCGCCAGTCGGCTCGCTGGTAGCGGCTTCTGCGTTTTCGCCGGTCTCTTCCGAGCCTTCGATCACGTTGCCGTTGGCATCGCGTTGACGCTCACGACGGTTGCTGCGACGACGCTGGCCACGGGAGCGGCGGCGTGGACGATCGCCTTCGGCGCCTTCCTGACCGTCTTCCTGCAGTTGCTCTTCGCCGGTCAGCACTTCTTCTTCGCTGGCGGCAGCCGCTTGTTCGGCACGTGGTTGACGCTCTTCACGCGGAGCGCGAGGCTGGCGTTCTTCACGCGGCTGGCGAGCCGGGCGTTCTTCGGCAACAACAGCTGCACCGGCAACGGCTGGCGCAGCGTCCAGCGGCTCGCGCAGTTCGCGCACACGCTCTTCGCGCTCGCCACGTGGCTTGCGGTCTTCGCGTGGGGCGCGTGGAGTACGCGGGGCGCGCTCTTCACGCGGTGCCCGTTCTACGGTCGGGGTTTCTTCACGGGCTTCGCGAGGCGCACGCTCTTCACGTGGGGCGCGTTCTTCACGCGGCGCACGCTCTTCGCGCGGCTTGCGCTCTTCGTCACGACGGCCGTTGCGGTTACGGCTCTGCTGGCGACCGTTGCGACGCTCTTCGTTGCGTGCAGGGCGCTCGGTCGCTGGTTTCTCAACCACAACCGGTGCAGCAGGCTCTTCCTTGGTGGCGAACAGGCTTACCAGCGACTTCACCAGGCCTTTGAACAGGCTTGGCTCAGGCATTACGGCTGGCGCGGCAACCGGAGCGGCGGCTTCAACCGGAACCGGTGCGTTGGCACGGGCCGGAGCGGTTTTCACGGCGGCTTCCTGGCGGACCAGGGTGCGGGTCGCGGCGGCTGGCTGCACTTCTTCGACTTCGGCGGCTGCAGCGGCGATTTCGTAGCTGGACTGGCCGCTGTGGGCTTCCGGGCTGTCATCACGCAGGCGCTGCACTTCGAAGTGCGGCGTTTCGAGGTGATCGTTCGGCAGGATGACGATACGGGCACGGGTGCGCAGTTCGATCTTGGTGATCGAGTTGCGTTTTTCGTTGAGCAGGAAGGCTGCAACCGGAATCGGCACTTGTGCGCGGACTTCGGCGGTGCGGTCTTTCAGGGCTTCTTCTTCGATCAGGCGCAGGATCGCCAGGGACAGCGATTCAACGTCACGGATGATGCCGGTGCCGTTGCAACGCGGGCAAACGATGCCGCTGCTCTCGCCCAGGGACGGACGCAGGCGCTGACGGGACATTTCCAGCAGGCCGAAGCGCGAGATGCGGCCGACCTGTACGCGGGCACGGTCAGCTTCCAGGCATTCGCGGACTTTCTCTTCCACGGCGCGCTGGTTCTTGGCTGGGGTCATGTCGATGAAGTCGATCACGATCAGGCCGCCGATGTCACGCAGGCGCAGCTGGCGGGCGATTTCTTCAGCCGCTTCCAGGTTGGTCTGCAGGGCGGTTTCTTCGATGTCGCTGCCTTTGGTCGCACGCGCCGAGTTGATGTCGATGGACACCAGGGCTTCGGTCGGGTCGATCACGATGGAGCCACCGGAAGGCAGTTCGACCACGCGCTGGAAGGCGGTCTCGATCTGGCTTTCGATCTGGAAACGGTTGAACAGCGGAACGCTGTCTTCGTACAGCTTGATCTTGCTGGCGTACTGCGGCATCACCTGGCGGATGAAGGTCAGGGCTTCGTCCTGGGCTTCAACGCTGTCGATCAGCACTTCGCCGATGTCCTGGCGCAGGTAATCACGGATGGCGCGGATGATCACGTTGCTTTCCTGGTAGATCAGGAACGGCGCGGAACGATCCAGGGAGGCTTCCTTGATGGCGGTCCAGAGTTGCAGCAGGTAGTCGAGGTCCCACTGCATTTCTTCGCTGCTGCGGCCCAGGCCGGCAGTGCGCACGATCAGGCCCATGTCGGCCGGTGCGATCAGGCCGTTCAGCGCTTCACGCAGTTCGTTGCGCTCTTCGCCTTCGATGCGACGGGAAATGCCGCCGGCACGCGGGTTGTTCGGCATCAGGACCAGGTAACGGCCAGCCAGGCTGATGAAGGTGGTCAGGGCGGCGCCCTTGTTGCCACGTTCTTCTTTTTCGACCTGGACGATGACTTCCTGGCCTTCGCTCAGGACGTCCTTGATGTTCACGCGGCCTTCGGGGGCTTTCTTGAAGTATTCGCGGGAGATTTCTTTGAGGGGCAGGAAGCCGTGGCGCTCGGAGCCGAAATCGACAAAGGCAGCCTCGAGGCTTGGTTCGATGCGAGTAATACGGCCTTTATAGATGTTGGCCTTCTTTTGCTCGCGTGCACCGGATTCGATGTCCAGGTCGTAGAGGCGTTGGCCATCTACCAGTGCAACACGCAACTCTTCGGGTTGAGTTGCGTTAATCAGCATTCTTTTCATGTTGTACCGTCGGTTTCCGGGCTGCCGGAAACGGCGTTCGGCACACACGACTTCTCACGGTCGGTGTCAGGTGCGTCAAGAGTGGTTGGCCACTCCAGTGTCCAGCAATAACAGGCCAATTGGGCCGGTACCGCGACGGACGCGTCCTGCTTGTTAGCGGTGGTGACAAAGGCACCACTTCAACAAAAGCTAAGGTCAGGAGGAGGAATCAACCGGCGACTGTGGACGAGATGAAGCGTCTAAATATAAGCCTAGTGCTACACGGTCCGACGGTTGTGCATCTCCACCCTACACGTATCCCTGATAATTCGGGTGCTGCCGCGCGCAGAATCCGCAGCGGGTTGGCATTTACCGTGTTCTCCAATGGGGAGTCCACGCTCATGGCTAAACAAGACTAGGTGTGGGCGGTTGCGCTCTCACTCAGCTCTTAACAGGCGTTGTTTCCGAAGCATTCGCCGTGGTCTGGTCCAAGACTGACTGCACTTTGTGAACTGGCCGTAAATATCGGCGCAGAACGCGAGTATTCACTCTGCTTTCTGCACTCGCTTCAGGCCTCATGTCACCTGCGCTTGTTACAATCTTGAACCTTCCAGGGTGGCGAAAGCCCCGTAGGACGGCCTCGCGTCCTGATGAATTGCGATGGTCAGGGCCGGCAGTTTGCCGCATGTCCTCTGTCCAGGCCGCTTTTGGCGGCGTTCGCGACTATAGCAGCAATGATTAAGTGCTTCAATTCCATAAAAAATTGTTATCATCGCCGCCATGACGACTACCGCCCCCCAGACCCCCAGCGTCCAGCTGCTCGAGGTCTCGCCGGAATATGCCGGCCAACGCATCGACAATTTTCTCCTGGCCAGGCTCAAAGGCGTGCCCAAGACCTTGATTTACCGCATCTTGCGTAAAGGTGAAGTGCGGGTGAACAAGGGCCGGATCAAGCCCGAGTACAAGTTGCAGGCGGGCGATATCGTACGCGTGCCACCGGTGCGCGTGCCTGAGCGTGACGAGCCTGTACCGTTGGCCCAGGGCTTGTTGCAGCGCCTGGAAGCCTCGATTGTCTTCGAAGACAGCAAGCTGATTGTGATCAACAAGCCCTGCGGCATTGCGGTGCATGGTGGCAGCGGCCTGAATTTCGGTGTGATCGAAGCCTTTCGTCAGTTGCGCCCGGATGCCAAGGAGCTGGAACTGGTCCACCGCCTGGACCGCGACACGTCCGGCCTGCTGATGATCGCCAAGAAACGCAGCATGTTGCGCCACCTGCACACCGCCTTGCGCGGCGATGGCGTGGACAAGCGCTACATGGCGCTGGTGCGCGGCAACTGGGCCAGTTCCATCAAGAGCGTCCGTGCGCCGTTGCAGAAGAGCAACCTTCGCTCCGGCGAGCGCATGGTCGAAGTGGATGAGGAGGGCAAAGAAGCCCTGACCCTGTTCAAGGTGCTGCGCCGTTTCGGCGACTTCGCCACGATGGTCGAGGCCAAGCCGGTCACCGGGCGCACCCATCAGATTCGTGTGCACACCCTGCACGCGGGTCACTGCATCGCGGGCGATACCAAGTACGGCGATGAAGATTTCTCCAGGGAAATCCGCGATCTGGGCGGCAAGCGCCTGTTCCTGCACGCCTACATGCTCACCGTGCCGCTGCCAGATGGTGGCGAGTTGAAGCTGCAGGCACCGGTCGATGAGATGTGGGCCAAGACCGTGGAGCGCTTGAGTGTCGCGCCTTGACTACAAACTGCTGATATTCGATTGGGATGGCACCCTGGCCGACTCCATTGGCCGGATTGTAGAGTCGATGCACGCTGCGTCGACCCGCTCGGGGTATGCGCTGTGCAGTGATCTGGCGGTCAAGGGCATTATCGGCCTCGGCTTGCCTGAGGCGATTCGCACCTTGTACCCCGAGATCAGCGACGCCGAACTGGTCGCGTTTCGCGAGCATTACGCCGATCACTACATCGCATTGGAGGCCACCCCTTCGCCGCTGTTCGACGGTGTGGCGCAGGCCCTGGAGGCATTCCGTGCCCAGGGCTATCACCTGGCAGTCGCCACTGGCAAGGCACGACGTGGCCTGGATCGGGTGCTCAAGGCCCACGGTTGGGAAGATTATTTCGATATCACCCGCGCCGCCGATGAAACTGCCAGCAAGCCTCATCCTCTGATGCTGGAGCAGATCCTGGCTCATTGCGGCGTGTCGCCACGCCAGGCCTTGATGGTGGGCGACGCCTCCTTCGACCTGATGATGGCGCGCAATGCGGGCATGGACAGTGTGGCGGTCAGCTATGGCGCCCAGGCTGCCGAGGCGTTGCAGCAATATGAGCCGCGTCTGACGATTGATCATTTTTCCGAATTGCGGGCCTGGCTCAACCGGGCCCAATAAGTCTTTGCTGGGGTTGATGGCATGAGTGATGAGTGGAAAGCGCCCGAAAAGGCTGAAAGCAGTGATGACAAAAGCTGGAAGCTGCTGGAGAAAACCCTTCTGGCCAGCGTTCAGGAGCAGCGTCGCGCGCGGCGTTGGGGGATTTTCTTCAAGCTGCTGACCTTTGTCTGGCTCATCGGCATGCTGGCGCTGTTCAGTCCACTGGTAGACATGGAAAAAAGCGCAACCCGGGGTGCCAATTACACTGCCCTGATCGAAGTGCGCGGAGTGATTGCCGACAAGGAGTCCGCCAGTGCCGACAACATTGTCAGCAGCCTGCGCGCCGCGTTCGAAGACCCTAAGGTCAAAGGTGTGATCCTGCGTATCAACAGCCCGGGCGGCAGCCCGGTGCAATCGGGTTATGTGTATGACGAGATCCGTCGTCTGCGTGGTCTGCACCCGGATACCAAGCTGTATGCGGTGATTTCCGACCTGGGCGCCTCGGGTGCCTATTACATTGCCAGTGCCGCTGACCAGATCTACGCCGACAAGGCCAGTCTGGTGGGTTCCATTGGCGTGACGGCGGCCGGTTATGGTTTCGTCGGCACCATGGAGAAGCTCGGGGTGGAGCGTCGCACGTACACTTCGGGTGAACACAAATCCTTCCTCGATCCCTTCCAGCCGCAAAAGGCCGATGAGACCCAGTTCTGGCAGGGTGTGCTCGATACCACCCATCGCCAATTCATCGCGAGCGTGAAACAGGGGCGTGGTGATCGTCTGAAGGACAAAGACCATCCGGAGCTGTTCTCCGGCCTGGTGTGGTCTGGCGAACAGGCGTTGCCGCTGGGCTTGATCGACGGCCTGGGCAGTGCCAGTTCGGTGGCGCGGGATGTGATTGGCGAGAAGGAGTTGGTGGATTTTACGGTTGAGGAATCGCCGTTTGATCGTTTCTCCAAGCGGCTCGGTGCCAGTGTGGCCGAGAAGCTGGCCTTTTACATGGGCTTCCAAGGCCCATCCCTGCGCTGAGCCCCAGGCTACATATAGATCAAAATGTGGGAGGGGGCTCGCCCCCGATTGCGGTGGGTCAACTGCGGGTTAGTTGGCTGATCCTCTGCTATCGGGGGCAAGCCCCCTCCCACATTTGCTTGTGGTGTTCTCAGGGGATTTGCACGCCTTCGGCCAGCAGCATATCCACCAGGCGAATGAGGGGAAGGCCGATGAGGCTGGTGGCGTCCGACCCTTCGGTACTTTGGAACAGGCTCACGCCCAACCCCTCGGCCTTGAAGCTTCCCGCACAGTCATACGGCTGCTCGACTCGCAAATAGCGTTCGATGCGCTCGGCATCCAGCTCACGCATGTGCACGGTAAAAGGCACGCAGTCGACCTGGCAGTTGCCTGTCTCGCTGTTCAGCAGCGCCAACCCAGTGAGGAAACTGACGCGCTTGCCGCTGGCGGCCAGCAGTTGCTCGCGGGCATTCTCGAAGGTGTGCGGCTTGCCGATGATCCGGCCATCGAGTGCGGCCACCTGGTCGGAGCCGATAATCAAATACCCCGGATGGCTGGCGGCAAGGGCGCGGGCTTTCTGTTCGGCCAGGCGCTTGACCAGTTCCTCGGCGGATTCATTTTCGTGGTGACTTTCATCGATATCCGGTGAGCTGCAGATAAACGGCAGGTGCAGGCGGCTCAGCAATTCCCGGCGATACACCGAGCTGGATGCGAGTAATAAAGGCAGCATGGGCGTCTCCTCAGGTCGGCAGCGGATTCTAGCGGGGCGACCGGCTGACGCACAGGGCTGAATTTCCTTTGACATGGCTGGGTGCATCCCTATAATGCTGCGCCTATGTTGAATGACCCGATTCCACCTCACGTTGACCCGCGCAAATTGGCTGATCGTGGCACTTCCCTTCAAGGTGAGTTGCTGCTGGCCGATTTGGAGAGACTCTGCGACCCGCTTTCCGACACTGTCGGTACGGTGCAGGCCAAATTCGTTTTTGAACGAGATGAACGTAAATCTGTGGTAATCCACAGTTTTATCGACACCGAAGTCAAAATGGTTTGCCAGCGTTGTCTTGAGCTGGTCACCCTGCCGATCCACAGCGAGTGCAGTTATGCTGTGGTGAAGGAGGGTGCGAATACCCAGTCGTTGCCGAAAGGTTATGACGTGCTGGAACTGGGCGAAGATCCTTTGGATCTGCATGCACTGATCGAGGAGGAGCTTCTGCTCGCCTTGCCCATTGTGCCTGCTCATCATCCGGAAGAATGCCAGCAGCCGGCGGGCCTCGATGACGAGCCCGAACCGAGCGAGGACGAGGTAACGCGGTCCAACCCGTTCAGTGTATTGGCGCAGTTAAAGCGTGACCCAAACGTTTAGGAGTTAATCAATTATGGCTGTTCAGCAGAACAAAAAATCCCGCTCCGCCCGTGACATGCGCCGTTCGCACGACGCTCTCGAGGCTAGCACCCTGTCCGTGGAAAAGACCACCGGTGAAGTTCACCTGCGTCACCACGTATCGCCAGAAGGCGTATACCGTGGCCGTAAAGTGATCGACAAGGGCGCTGACGAGTAATCACTTGTCTGCTCTAGTCATCGCGATAGACGCAATGGGCGGGGACTTCGGTCCCCGCAGCATTGTTCAGGCCTGCATTGCCAGCCTGTCTGCAACACCCTCGCTGCACCTGGCCCTCGTCGGCCAACCCTCCTTACTTGAAGAACTGATTGCCAGCCATCCGGCGGTGGATCGCGCGCGCCTGACGATTACGCCAGCCAGCGAAACCATCACCATGGATGAAAAGCCTGCGGCAGCTCTGCGTGGCAAGCCTGACTCTTCAATGCGGGTGGCCCTGGAACTGCTGCGTGATGGCAAGGTGCAAGCCTGTGTCAGCGCCGGTAATACCGGGGCGCTGATGGCGTTGTCGCGGTTTGTGCTCAAGACCCTGCCCGGCATTGATCGACCGGCTATGGTGGCGGCGATTCCGACGCAAAAAGGCTATTGCCAGTTGCTGGATCTGGGCGCAAACGTCGATTGCAGCGCCGAGCATCTGCTCCAGTTCGCCGTGATGGGCTCGGTGGCCGCCGAGGCGCTTGGCGTGGCCCGCCCGCGCGTTGCCTTGCTGAATATCGGCACCGAAGACATCAAGGGCAACCAGCAGGTCAAGCTGGCCGCCACGTTGCTGCAGGGCGCGCGGGGTTTGAATTACGTCGGGTTTGTCGAAGGTGACGGCTTGTACCGTGGCGAAGCGGACGTGGTGGTGTGTGACGGGTTTGTCGGCAATATCCTGCTCAAATCCAGCGAAGGCCTGGCGACCATGATCGCCACGCGTATCGAGGCGCTGTTCAAACGGAACCTGGCATCGCGCGTTGTCGGCGCCCTGGCGCTGCCGTTGATGCGCCGCTTGCAGGCTGACCTGGCTCCGGCGCGGCATAATGGCGCGAGTTTTCTGGGGTTGCAGGGCATTGTGGTAAAAAGCCACGGCTCGGCCGGTGTCGAGGGTTTTCAAAGTGCGATCGCGCGGGCAGTGATCGAGATCCAGGAAAACCTGCCGCAACGCTTGCACGGCCGTCTTGAGGACCTGTTGCCTTAGGCGAATCGGCCCGGGAGTGCTTAAATGTGACCGGCCAGTTCAATTGACCATCCAATCTGTCAGTTTCGTGCGCTCCCACCGTAGGAGTGCGCATTTTTGACGACCAGATCATTAGGGGCTTGTTACATGTCTACATCCCTCGCATTCGTCTTTCCAGGGCAGGGTTCGCAGTCCCTCGGCATGTTGGCCGAGCTGGGCGCGCAATACCCGCTGATCCTGGACACCTTCAAGGAAGCTTCCGACGCCCTGGGTTACGACCTGTGGGCACTGACCCAGCAGGGGCCGGAAGAGCAACTCAATCAAACCGATAAAACCCAGCCGGCCATCCTGACCGCCTCGATCGCCCTGTGGCGCCTGTGGCTGGTAGAAGGCGGCGCACGCCCTGCATTCGTCGCCGGCCACAGCCTGGGCGAATACAGCGCCCTGGTGGCAGCGGGCAGCATGACCCTGGGTGAGGCGGTCAAGCTGGTCGAGCGTCGTGGCCAGCTGATGCAAGAAGCCGTTCCGGCCGGGCAGGGCGGCATGGCCGCGATCCTGGGCCTGGACGACGCCGTGGTGATCGAAGCCTGCGCCGAAGCGGCCCAGGGCGAAGTCGTCAGTGCAGTGAATTTCAATTCCCCGGGCCAGGTGGTGATCGCCGGTGTCAAGGCTGCCGTTGAGCGTGCCATCGAAGGCTGCAAGGCCCGTGGCGCCAAGCGTGCGTTGCCGTTGCCGGTGAGCGTGCCGTCGCACTGCGAGCTGATGCGCCCGGCGGCCGAGCGTTTTGCCGAGTCCATCGCCGCCATCAACTGGCAGGCGCCGCAGATCCCGCTGGTGCAGAACGTCAGCGCCGCCGTGGCTGCCGACCTCGAAACCCTCAAGCGCGATCTGCTGGAGCAGCTCTACAAGCCGGTACGCTGGGTTGAATCGGTCCAGACCCTGGCCGCCAATGGTGCGACTGAACTGGTTGAGTGTGGACCGGGTAAAGTCCTGGCCGGCCTGAACAAGCGCTGCGCCGACGGCGTGTCGACTGCCAACCTCAATACCCCTGACGCCTTTGCTGCCGCTCGCGCGGCACTGGCCTGAATCCCTGAACTTAGGAGAAGCCTGCATGAGTCTGCAAGGTAAAGTTGCACTGGTCACCGGCGCAAGCCGTGGCATTGGCCAGGCGATCGCCCTGGAGCTGGGCCGTCAGGGCGCTGTTGTGATCGGCACCGCTACTTCCGCCTCGGGCGCCGAGCGTATCGCCGCGACCCTGAAGGAAAACGGCGTGCAAGGCACCGGCCTGGAACTGAACGTGACCAGCGATGAATCCGTGGCTGCCGTTTTGGCCGAGATCACCGCACAGTTCGGCGCGCCGGCGATTCTGGTGAATAACGCCGGTATCACCCGCGATAACCTGATGATGCGCATGAAAGACGACGAGTGGTACGACGTGGTCGACACCAACTTGAACAGTCTGTTTCGCCTGTCCAAGGGCGTTTTGCGCGGTATGACCAAGGCGCGTTGGGGCCGAATTATCAATATTGGCTCCGTAGTGGGTGCCATGGGCAACGCAGGCCAAGTAAACTACGCAGCCGCCAAGGCCGGTCTGGAAGGTTTCAGCCGTGCATTGGCGCGTGAAGTCGGCTCGCGGTCGATTACGGTCAACTCGGTGGCTCCAGGGTTCATCGACACCGATATGACCCGCGAACTGCCGGAAGCACAGCGTGAAGCGTTGCTGACGCAGATTCCGCTGGGCCGTCTGGGCCAGGCTCAAGAGATCGCGAATGT
Organism: Pseudomonas sp. NFPP24; assembly: GCF_900112095.1. Lineage (NCBI taxonomy): Bacteria > Pseudomonadati > Pseudomonadota > Gammaproteobacteria > Pseudomonadales > Pseudomonadaceae > Pseudomonas > Pseudomonas sp. NFPP24. The sequence goes on along the minus strand of NZ_FOKD01000009.1, from coordinate 51,010 downwards.
GGTCACTTTCCTGGCATCCGACGGTGCGGCATACGTGACTGGGGCTACAATCCCGGTGAACGGCGGGATGTACATGAGTTAAATTGTGACGGATCGCTTCAAAAATATGTCATACGAGCTGTCTAAAATCCGTTATAAAGCTGCAACTTAATTTATAGGCAGGTGGCCGACCGGGTACAGGATGAAGCTTTCAGTTGAAAAGCTGAAAAGGCTTTCTATACACTTACCCACTGGCCAGCTGCCTGAATTTGTCCATTAGGAGTTAAACAAGGTATGAGCACCATCGAAGAGCGCGTCAAGAAAATCGTCGCCGAGCAACTGGGCGTTAAAGAAGAAGAAGTGGTCAACACTGCTTCCTTCGTAGAAGACCTGGGTGCCGATTCCCTTGACACCGTTGAGCTGGTGATGGCTCTGGAAGAGGAATTCGAGACCGAAATCCCGGACGAAGAAGCTGAAAAAATCACTACTGTTCAAGCTGCTATCGACTACGTTACTAGCCACCAGGCGTAATAGTTTGTAGTCGTCGCTTGCTGTCAGGGAAAAACCGCACTGCTGTAACGGCGTGCGGTTTTTTCTTTAGCCCTGATGAAAAGTACGCGCTGAAGCAAAAGTGTCGTCATTAGAAAAAGGAGAGTGCTGTGTCGCGTAGACGCGTCGTAGTCACCGGTATGGGTATGTTGTCGCCACTGGGCACGGATGTGCCAAGCAGTTGGCAGGGCATTCTGGCTGGCCGCAGTGGTATTGGTCTGATCGAACACACGGACCTTTCTGCCTATTCCACCCGTTTTGGCGGCTCGGTAAAGGGTTTCAATGTCGAGGAATATCTCTCGGTCAAGGAATCCCGCAAACTCGACCTGTTCATTCAATACGGCCTGGCAGCCGGTTTTCAGGCGGTGCGTAATGCAGGCCTGGAAGTCACCGACGCCAACCGTGACCGCATCGGCGTGGCCATGGGTTCGGGTATTGGCGGTTTGACCAATATCGAAGAAACCAGCCGCACGTTGCACGATTCCGGCCCCCGTCGAATTTCGCCGTTCTTCGTCCCGGGCTCGATCATCAATATGATTTCCGGTTTCCTGTCCATCCACCTGGGCGCACAGGGACCTAACTACGCCATCGCCACGGCGTGCACTACCGGCACGCACTGCATTGGCATGGCGGCGCGCAATATCGCCTATGACGAAGCCGACGTGATGATCGCCGGTGGCGCCGAAATGGCGGCCTGCGGCCTCGGCATGGGCGGCTTCGGCGCGTCCCGTGCGCTGTCGACGCGCAACGACGAGCCGACCCGCGCCAGCCGTCCATGGGACAAAGGCCGTGACGGCTTCGTGCTGTCCGACGGTGCCGGCGCCCTGGTGCTGGAAGAGTTGGAACACGCCAAGGCGCGTGGTGCCACCATCTACGCCGAGCTGATTGGCTTTGGCATGAGCGGTGACGCCTACCACATGACCTCGCCACCGTCCGACGGTGCCGGTGCCGCACGTTGCATCACCAACGCCCTGCGCGATGCCAAGGTGAATGCGGACCAGGTGCAGTACATCAACGCCCACGGGACTTCGACTCCGACGGGCGACCTGGCGGAAGCCGAGGCCATCAAGTCGGTGTTCGGTGAGCACGCCTATAAGCTGGCGGTCAGCTCCACCAAGTCCATGACCGGACACCTCTTGGGTGCGGCGGGCGCGGTCGAGGCGATCTTCAGTGTGATGGCCATCAAGGATCAGGTCGCGCCGCCGACCATCAACCTGGATGAGCCTGACGAAGGCTGCGACCTGAACTTCGTGCCTCACGAAGCTCAGCCGATGCCGATCGACGTGGCGATCTCCAACTCGTTCGGGTTTGGCGGTACCAACGGTTCCCTGGTGTTCCGCCGGTTCGCCGAGTGATGCACAGCTGGGTCGACGGTCAGCCAGCGGACAGCGTGCCCCTGAAAGATCGCGGCCTGGCGTATGGCGATGGGCTGTTCGAGACCATTGCCGTCAAGGCCGGACAGCCGGTGCTGCTCGACCGTCACCTGCAACGCCTCGACGAGGGTTGCAGGCGCCTCGCCTTGGTTGCGGATCCGATGGTGATCCGCAGCGAAGTGCTGGCCTACGCCACCGCCCTTGGCGAGGGTGTCCTCAAATTGATCCTGACCCGTGGCGACAGCCTGCGCGGTTATGGCATCCACCCTGGCGCACCGGTGCGCCGTATCTTGCAGGGCAGCCCGCCTGCTACTTATCCCAGCGCTCATGGAACCGATGGCATCCGCCTGTTTCCCTGTGCCACCCGCTTGGCCGAACAGCCGATGCTGGCCGGTCTCAAGCACCTCAACCGTCTGGAACAGGTGATCGCCCGCGCCGAGTGGCAGGACACCAAGCACGCTGAAGGCTTGATGCTGGATGTGTCCGGTCGTGTGATCGAAGGCGTGTTCAGCAACCTGTTCCTGGTGTGCAACGGCTTGTTACTAACCGCTGATCTGACACGTTGCGGCGTGACCGGGGTGATGCGCGCCGAGATTCTGGCCCAGGCACAGACCCTGGGCATCCCGGTGGCCGTGGCCGACATCAGTGTCGGGCAGTTGCAGCAAGCCGACGAAGTCTTCGTGTGTAACAGCGTTTATGGCATTTGGCCGGTGCGCGAGTGCGCTGCGATGAGCTGGTCGGTTGGCCCGCTCACCCGTAAACTGCAGGGCATTGTTCGCGCGCTATTGGAAATTTGAGTTGATACGAAAACTGTTTGTACTGCTGCTGATCGGTCTGTTCTCGGCGGCTTTGCTGTTGGGTTATGGCGCCTGGAAATACGACGCTGCCCTGAAGCAGCCCTTGAAGCTGACCCAGGAGCAATTGCTCGACGTACCGGCAGGGGCGACCCCCACCGGCACCTTCAATCGCCTGGAAGCTGACGGCGTACTGGACGGTGCCTTCTGGTTGCGTTTGTACTGGCGCTTCAACCTGGACGGCCAGCCATTGCACAGCGGCGAATACCGCATGACGCCCGGCATGACGGCGCAAGGCTTGATCGGCTTGTGGCAGCGTGGCGAAGTGGTGCAATACAGCCTGACGCTGGTCGAAGGTTGGAACTTCCGCCAGGTACGCTCGGCCCTGGCCAAGCATGAAAAGATCGTGCAGACCCTCTCGGGCCTGAGCGACAGCGACGTCATGGACAAGCTCGGTCACCCTGGCGTGTTTCCAGAAGGGCGGTTCTTCCCCGATACCTACCGTTTCGTGCGTGGCATGACCGACGTCGAATTCCTGAAGAAAGCCTACAACCGCCTGGACGATGTACTCGCCCAGGAATGGAGCAAGCGCGCTGCCGACGCGCCTTACACAGACCCTTACCAAGCGCTGATCATGGCCTCCCTGGTGGAGAAAGAGACGGGCGTGCCTGAAGAACGTGGGCAGATTGCCGGGGTATTTGTGCGGCGCCTGAAGGTCGGCATGCTGCTGCAGACCGACCCGACGGTGATCTACGGCCTGGGTGAACGCTACAACGGCAAGTTGACCCGCGCGCACCTCAAGGAAGCCAATCCCTACAACACCTACATGGTCGCCGGCCTGCCGCCGACGCCCATTGCCATGGTCGGCCGCGAGGCGATCCATGCCGCGCTGAACCCGGTGCCGGGCAGCAGCCTGTATTTCGTTGCCCGTGGCGATGGCAGCCACATTTTCTCGGATAACCTGGATGCGCATAATGCCGCCGTGCGTGAGTTCCAACTCAAGCGACGCGCCGATTACCGCTCCAGCCCGGCGCCGGTGGTGAAGCCTGCCGAAGACGCAACGCCACCGGCGGATGTGCCTGCCGAGGCGCCGGTAGAAAAGCCGGCCGACCCTGCTCCGGACGCTACCGCGCCGTAAAGCCCGCAATAATTCTGACTAAGGACTGCCTGTGACTGGCTTGTTTATTACCCTGGAAGGCCCCGAAGGCGCCGGCAAAAGCACCAACCGCGATTACCTGGCCGAGCGCTTGCGCAGCGAAGGCATCGAGGTGGTGTTGACCCGTGAGCCCGGTGGCACGCCGCTGGCCGAGCGTATCCGCGAAGTGCTGCTGGCGCCGGGTGACGAGCAGATGAACCCGGACACCGAGCTGCTGCTGGTGTTCGCCGCCCGTGCCCAGCATCTGGCCGAGGTGATCCGTCCGGCCCTGGCCCGTGGTGCCGTGGTGATTTGTGACCGTTTCACCGATTCCACCTACGCCTACCAGGGCGGCGGTCGGGGCTTGTCCGTGGAGCGCATCGCCACCCTGGAAACCTTTGTCCAAGGCGACTTGCGCCCTGACCTGACCTTGCTGTTCGATCTGCCGGTGGAAGTCGGCATGGCCCGTGCCAGCGCCCGTGGCCGCCTGGATCGCTTCGAGCTGGAAGGCGATGGGTTCTTCAACGCGGTACGCAGTGCATTCCTCACACTTGCCAAGGCGGAGCCTGCACGGTACTCCCTGCTGGATGCAGCCCAGCCGCTGGCGCAGGTGCAGCAGGCCATCGACGCGCTGCTACCCGGACTGCTGGAGCGCGCCCGTGGCTGAAGCCTACCCGTGGCAGGACAGCCTGTGGCAACAACTGGCCGGCCGTGCCCAACACGCCCACGCCTACCTGTTGCATGGGCCGGTGGGGATCGGCAAGCGAGCGTTGGCCGAGCGCCTGATGGCAAGCCTGCTGTGCCAGCGCCCGATCAATCTTGAGGCCTGCGGCGAGTGCAAATCCTGCCTGCTGCTCAAGGCTGGCAGCCACCCGGATAACTACCTGCTGGAACCCGAGGAAGCCGACAAGGCAATCAAGGTCGACCAGGTGCGCGACCTGGTCAGCTTCGTGGTGCAGACCGCACAGATGGGCGGACGCAAGGTGGTGCTGATCGAGCCGGTGGAGGCGATGAACATCAATGCTGCCAACGCCTTGCTCAAAAGCCTGGAGGAGCCGTCCGGCGATACGGTGTTGTTGCTGGTGAGTCACCAGTCCAGCCGTTTGCTGCCGACCATCCGCAGCCGCTGCGTGCAGCAGGCGTGCCCGCTGCCAAGCGAGGCCATGAGTCTTGCGTGGCTGGCACAGGCGTTGCCGGAGTGCTCCCAGGACGAACGGGTCGAGTTGCTGAGCCTGGCCGCCGGTTCGCCGTTGGCGGCGGTGAAGCTGCAGGTCCAGGGCGTGCGTGAACAACGGGCGCTGGTGGTGGAGGGGGTCAAGAAACTGATCAAGCAGGAAGTGTCCGCCACCCAGCTGGCAGAAAGCGCCTGGAAGGACATCCCCCTGCTGTTGCTGTTCGACTGGTTCTGCGACTGGTCAAGCCTGATCCTGCGCTACCAGCTGACCCAGGATGAAAACGGTCTGGGCCTGCCGGATATGCGCAAGGTGGTGCAGTACCTGGCGCAGAAAAGTGCCCAGGACAAGGTGCTGGCGAACCAGGACTGGATCCTCGCCCAGCGCCAGAAGGTGCTCGGCAAGGCCAACCTCAACCGCGTGCTGCTGCTTGAAGCGTTGCTGGTGCAATGGGTCGGTTTGCTCGGACGCCGTTAATTTCCGTGGCCGGCGGGTGTATCGTCGGCCAGACACTTTTCGTGACTGAAGTTGTAGATTCCTATGATTGTAGATTCCCACTGCCACCTTGACCGCCTCGACCTGGCCCAGCACGGCGGTTCCCTTGACGCTGCCCTCGACGCCGCACGCCAGCGTGGGGTAGGGCACTTCCTGTGCATCGGCGTCAGCGCGGAGAATGCAGCGGACGTCAAATCCCTGGCCGAGCGTTATGCCGATGTGGATTGCTCGGTGGGCATCCACCCGCTGGACCTCAAGCCCGGTGAAGCCCCGGCACTCGACTGGCTGCTGGGTGAACTCAATCACCCGCGCGTGGTGGCCATTGGCGAAACCGGCCTGGATTACCACTACGAACCCGAAGCCGCCGAGTTGCAGCAGGCTTCGTTCCGCCTGCACCTGCAAGCCGCCCGGCAGACCGGCAAACCGGTGATCGTGCACACCCGTGGCGCCCGTGCCGACACCCTGACCCTGCTGCGCGAAGCGGCATTGCCCCAGGCTGGCGTGTTGCATTGCTTTACCGAAGACTGGGACATGGCCAAGGCGGCGCTGGATCTGGGGTTCTATATTTCGCTGTCGGGCATCGTCACCTTCCGCAACGCCGACGCCCTGCGTGATGTCGCACGCCAGGTGCCCGCCGACCGCCTGCTGGTGGAAACCGATTCCCCGTACCTGGCTCCCATCCCCCATCGCGGCAAGCCGAACCTGCCGGAGTATGTGCGCGACGTGGCGGATTACCTGGCGATGCTGCGCGGTGAGTCCTACGAGCGTTTTGCCGAGCAGACTACCGAAAACTTCAAGCGCCTTTTCCCACTGGCCCACGTCGCTTCTTGACGCGAGGGTCAAATCGCAGGCAAAAAAAACCCGGGTTCTGGGGGGTGAATCCGGGTTAAGACCATTAGGAGTAAAACAAGGGTACGCGGTCCGTTGGTACCCAGGTCGGCGCTTCACTTGGGGGAGATGTCACGCCGACAGTTCAAGTATTGATCAGTATCCGATTCAGTCCAGTCGCGGCTGATCGTTTTTTAAACAGATTTGGAATACGCGCGCTTCGCTTGAGTTCTCATCAGGCCGGTGCACGGGTGCAGTTGTTGCGTATTATTTCTGACTGATATCTATGAAAACGTAGGCGTGCTGAAAGTAAAGTGCATTCCGGGTTCACATAGACATTGCCCAACGACCGTTCAGTCGGGATAATCCCTCGCACCGGGTAAATCGTATCGCCACGTATCCGTGGCCCTGCGCAACCCTCCCTAATCCGACCTTTGCAGACCTCTTCCTCATGCACAAAGAACCCCGTAAGGTCCGTGAGTTTCGCCGCCGTGAGCAGGAAATTCTCGACACCGCACTCAAGCTGTTCCTTGAACAAGGTGAAGACAGCGTCACCGTCGAGATGATCGCGGATGCCGTGGGTATCGGCAAAGGCACGATCTACAAGCACTTCAAGTCCAAGGCCGAGATCTACCTGCGCCTGATGCTCGACTATGAGCGCGACTTGAACGAGTTGCTGCACTCGGCCGATGTCGACAAGGACAAGGAAGCCCTGTCCCGTGCCTACTTCGAGTTCCGCATGCGTGACCCGCAGCGCTATCGCCTGTTCGACCGGCTGGAAGAGAAGGTGGTCAAGGGCCACCAGGTGCCGGAGATGGTCGAGGAACTGCACAAGATCCGCGCCTCGAACTTCGAACGCCTGACTTTGCTGATCAAGGGGCGCATCAGCGAAGGCAAGCTCGAAGATGTGCCGCCGTATTTCCACTACTGCGCCGCCTGGGCCTTGGTCCACGGTGCCGTGGCGCTGTACCACTCGCCGTTCTGGAGCAACGTGCTGGAAGACCAGGAAGGTTTCTTCCAGTTTTTGATGGATATCGGTGTGCGCATGGGCAACAAGCGCAAGCACAGCAGTGAGCAGCCACCGGCAGAAACGCCTGCCACGTAATGATTTGCTGCCACGCGTAGTACCCCAGGAATATACTCAGGCATGGACTCTTGCTAAAAGCTGATTTATCAGTCAGCTTTTAGCGCGCCCGAATCATCCTCTGCCGGAGTGATCCATGATCGTTGATCGTCAAGGCAGGCGTTTTCGCAATTTGCGGATCAGCCTGACCTCAGCCTGCAATTACGCGTGTACCTACTGCGTGCCTAACGGCAAGCGGCTGGTGGCTGCCCAGGACGAACTCTCCGCCGAGGCCATGGCCCGTGGTGTGGAATACCTGATCGAAGCGGCGGGCATCGACCGCCTGCGCATCACCGGCGGCGAGCCGCTGGTCAGCCCCAAGCTGGAAGCGTTCATGGGCGCCGTGGGGGGGATGGGGCTCAGCGATATCAGCCTGACGACCAACGGCCAATTGCTGGCGCGCAAGCTGCCGTTGCTGGTGGAGGCCGGGATCAAGCGCATCAACGTGTCCCTCGATACCCTCGACGCAGATGCCTTCCGCGGCATTGCCCGTGGTGGCGACCTGGCCACTGTGCTCGACGGCATGGACCAGGCCCGCGCTGCCGGCATCAAGATCAAGGTCAATATGGTGCCGTTACGCGGCCAGAACCTCGACCAGGTCATGCCGCTGCTCGACTATTGCCTGGAGCGTGGCTACGAGCTGCGCTTTATCGAATTGATGCGAATGGGCCACCTGGCCAAGGACTCCAACGCGTTCCTGCAGCAGTTTGTCAGCCTGCAACAACTGCTGGGTTTGATCGGTGAGCAGCATGAATACCTGCAAGCCAATGCGCCTGTGGATGCCACTGCCGTACGCTACGAAATCCCCGGTAAAGGCTTCTTTGGTGTGATCGCCAACGAAAGCGTACCGTTCTGCCGCACCTGCTCACGGTTGCGCTTGTCGTCCACGGGTTGGTTGCATGGCTGCCTGTCGTCGAGTAACCGTCACTACGTCGGCGACCTGCTGGACAAGCCGCGCCATCAAGCACTCCCGGCCTTGCAGGGGCTGTTGATGAAGGCGTTGGGTGACAAGCAGGAGGTGGCTTTTTCTGGCGGCGCCACCATCATGAAAATCATCGGCGGCTAACCAACCCGCCAAGCCAGCACACAACCAACTGTGGGAAGGGGCAAGCTCCTCCCACATTTGTTATAGGTTGCTGCCAAATGGCGCAAAACCTGCATCACACGCCCATTCGCCGGTTTTCCGTCACCGGCTTCTGGAGGATTAGGATGCGTAGTCTGGTTTTGTTGCTGGCGTCGTTGACGCTGAGTGGCTGCATGACCGTCAGCGATATGGCCGAAGGCACCCGCTATCAGATGAGCGACGCCGGTTTGCTGGACCACAGCGATACCCGCCGTACCGCCTCGGTACGCATACAGCCGGACTCCTTTGTCTTTATCGCCCAGGGCGCCTTTGTGCCGCCGGGCAGTGCCTACCCGCGGCCGAACGTGGTGGCCGAAGAAGCCTTCAATGGCTTTGTCGAGTACTTCCCCATGGTGCGCCGCGCCCGTCAGCCTGAAGGCCTGGAGCAGGCCATGGCCGAAGCCCGTGCGGCGGGGGCTCACTACCTGCTGTACTGCCGTTTCGCCAAGGCGGATGACCGCATCGGCAACGCGGATGAATGGGCCGACCAGGAAGCCCTCGACCGCGTCGGCCTGGACAGCGGCGTCATCCAGATCATGTTGATCGAGACCAGCACCCAGTATTTGATTGATACTGCACGTATACGCAGTCGTGGCGGTTTACTGACGTTTCACGACAACAAGCCAGAAGATCTGATTGCCCGCCCCCTGGCGCAGTACGCCCGCGGCCTGTTGGGGATGAGCAATCCATAAGACCCAGGAGAACCCCATGACCGATTCCGCCAAGGCCAACGACCTGTTGGCCCAGTTGCCCAAGGGCAAGGGTCCGGCCCCGGTGCACCTGTGGAACCCGGACTTCTGCGGCCATATCGACATGCGCATCGCCCGTGATGGCACCTGGTTCTATCAAGGCACGCCGATCGGGCGCAAGCCGATGGTCAAGCTGTTCTCCAACATCATCCGTCGCGATGGCGATGATTACTTTCTGATTACCCCCGTGGAAAAAGTCGGCATCACCGTCGATGATGCTCCGTTTGTCGCCATTACCTTGGAAGTCGAAGGGCAGGGCGAAAGCCAGGTGCTGCGCTTCACCACCAACGTCGATGACCAGGTCGAAGCCGGCCTCGAACACCCGCTGCGGGTGGTGATCGATCCTGTGACCCAGGAGCCTGCACCCTATCTGCGAGTGCGCAGCAACCTCGAAGCCCTGGTGCACCGCAATGCGTTCTACCAGTTGGTGGAGTTGGCAGTGAGCCGTCCGATCAACGGTCAGAACTGGCTGGGCGTCTGGAGCGCAGGCGAGTTTTTCCCTATTGGCCTGGAGCCCTGAAGCCGGTTTTATCATCTCCCTGAAATAATTCGCTTGCTGCACATGGGCGCTTTGCGTTATCAATTTGTACATGATTAGACATGTTCGATTTGATAAGAAAAAACGCGTCGTCGACGAGCTCATCCGCCGTATCGAGGGTGGGGTGATGGCCGACGGTTTCCTGCTGCCGGGCGAGCACCAATTGGCCGAGGAGTTCGCGGTCAGCCGCGGCACCCTGCGCGAGGCCCTGGCCGAACTCAAGCGGCGCAACTACATCGCGACCCAGAGCGGCGTCGGCTCCATCGTGACCTTTGACGGCATGGTGCTCGACCAGCGCAGTGGCTGGGCCCAGGCCCTGGCGGACACCGGTGCGAAGGTCAACACCGATATCCTGCGCCTGGAAGCGGTGACCCGCCCGGACCTGCTCAGCCGTTTCGGCAGCGACCAATTCATTGCCCTCGACCGCCGCCGTCGCACTACCGATGGCACTGCCGTGTCCCTGGAACGCTCGCTGATGCCCGCTTCCGGAGGCCTGGAGGGCCTGCCAAGAGTAGGCCTGATCGATAATTCCCTGACCATCACCCTGGCTGCCTACGGATATGTCGGCGCCGAAGGGGACCAATGGATCGGTGCCGAGCCCCTCAGCGATGAAGATGCCGAGTTGCTTGGCCGCCCAGCCGGCACGGTGTTCCTCAAGGCTTCGCGTACCACCTACGACCGTCGCGAACGTTTCATGGAGTATGTCGAAAGCTTGCTCGACCCTCTGCATTTTCGCCTGCACCTGCAATTTGGAAACTCGAAATGACCCCGCTCAATCGCGCCCTCGGCGCGTTCTACGGCCTGGCCTTGGGCGATGCCCTGGGCATGCCGACCCAGTCCTTGAGCCGCGAGCAGGTGCGTGCGCGTTTCGGTGCCATCACCGGCCTGGAAAACGCCGGCACCGACCAGCCCATCGCACCGAACATGCCCGCCGGCTCCATTACCGATGACACCGAACAGGCCATTTTGGTGGGCGAGTTGCTGGTGGAAGGCCGAGGCAACATCGAACCCGCTGTGCTTGCCCAGCGCCTGATCGACTGGGAAGCGGTGATGCGTGCCAAGGGCTCGCAGGATTTGCTCGGTCCCTCCACCAAGCGTGCGATCGACATGATCCTCGCCGGCCACACCCCGGAAGAATCCGGCCGCTACGGCACCACCAACGGCGCCGCGATGCGCATCACGCCAGTGGGGATTGCCGCCGATGTCAGCGACCCGGCGCAGTTTATCCAGGCGGTGATCCAGGCCTGCCAGGTCACCCACAACACCACCCTGGGTATTTCCAGCGCGGCGGCGGTGGCGGCGGTGGTGTCGGCCGGCATCAACGGCGTGGACCTGGGCGAAGCGTTGAACATCGGCACCCAGGTTGCCCAGCAGGCCGAAGGCCATGGTCACTGGATCGCTGGTGGGCGGATTTCCACGCGCATCAGCTGGGCGCGGACCTTGAGCGTCGGCAGCGGTGACAAGGCCCTGTTCGCGGACCTGTTGTACGAATTGATCGGCACCTCCGTCGCGTCCCAGGAGTCGGTGGTGGTGTCGTTCGCCCTGGCCCAGCAAGTGGCGGTGGGCGAGATGAATGCCTTCGAGGCGTTGTGCCTGGCGGCCAGCCTTGGCGGCGACACTGACACCATCGCGGCGATTCTCGGCGCCATGCTCGGCGCGTGCCTGGGCATGCAGTGCTGGCCCGAGGCGATGATCGAACAGGTCAAGCAGGTCAATGGCCTGGATCTGCAATCGCTGGTTCAAGAGCTGTTGAAAATGCGCTGAGTCAGGACGACCGGAAGATTCGCTTTGTATACCTGCCACAACCACAACAATACAGGCACTTGGAGCACCCCCTCATGAGCAGCACATCTTCTGGCCAGAGTGCCGGGCAATTGGAAACACGCGGCATCGAACCGGTCCCGGAAGGCGAGTGCAACGGCCACCCGCTGCAACTGTTCTGGGTGTGGTTCGCGGCCAATATCAGCATCCTCGGCTTGCCGCTCGGCGCCACGCTGGTCGCGTTTCGCGGCCTGGCGATCTGGCAGGCCATCATCGTGGCGATCCTCGGCGCCGCCGGCTCCTTTGCGGTGGTCGGCATCATCTCCATCGCCGGCCGTCGCGGCCGTGCGCCCAGCCTGACGCTGTCCCGCGCCATCTTCGGTGTGCGCGGCAATATCGGCCCGACCCTGGTGTCGCTGATGTCGCGCCTGGGCTGGGAAACCGTCAACACCACCACGGCGGCCTTTGTGCTGCTGTCGTTGTGCTCGATCCTGTTCGGCTCGCCGGTCGAAGCCAAAAGCGCACCGGTGCTCACCCTGGTCTTTATCGCCATCTTCGTGCTGCTGACGTTGTCGGTATCCGGGCTGGGCCACGCCACCTTGCTGGTGATCCAGAAGTGGGCCACCTACGTGTTCGGCGCGTTGAACGTCCTGGTCGGCGGCTTCCTCTGCGCCACGATCGACTGGAGCGCGGTGTTCAACGCTACCCCGGCACCGTTGAGCGCGATGATCATCGGCATCGGCACCATGGCCGCTGGCACGGGTATCGGCTGGGCCAACGCCGGCGCGGACATGTCGCGCTACCAGCACCGCAGCGTCAAGGCGGTGCGCCTGGTGGCGTCGGCAGCATTCGGTGCGGGCATTCCGCTGGTGCTGTTGATCACCCTCGGCGGCCTGTTGTCGGTGGGCAACAACGACCTGGCTTCGGCCACCGACCCGATCGTCGCGATCCGCGACATGCTGCCGACCTGGATGGCCGTGCCGTACCTGATCACCGCGTTCGGTGGGTTGCTGCTGTCCAACAACCTGTCGGTGTACTCGGCGGGCCTCACCACGCTGACCCTCGGTTTGAAGGTCAAGCGCGTGCATGCGGTGATCGTCGATATCGTGGCGATCTTCGCCGGCTCCATCTACTTCATGCTGATCGCCGACAGTTTCTACGGCCCGTTCATCACGTTCATCTCTTTGCTGGCGGTGCCGATCACGGCATGGGTCGGCATCTTTGTGGTCGACCTGATCCACCGTCACTACTACAGCGCCAAGGACCTGCTGGACGTGAGCCCAAGCAGCGCCTACTGGTATCGCGGCGGTGTGGAATGGCGTGCCTTCGGTGCCTGGGCCGTGGCGATCGTGCTGGGCTTCAGCTTCACCACCATTGGCACCACCGCCGAGAACATCTGGTTCGCCGGGCCTTTGTCCGACTCGTGGCTGGGCCACAACGGCCTGGGCTGGATCGTCACCTTCCTGGTGGCCGGCGGGATTTATGCGGTGCTGGGCGGTGCGGCTGACCGTCGCCCGGCTTTAGTCGAGAGCCCTAATGTCTAGATTGCTGCACACCGGCCAGGTCATCGTCGACCTGGTCATGGCCCTCGATACCTTGCCCGCAACCGGTGGCGACGTGCTGGCGCAATCGGCCAGTTTCGAAGCCGGCGGTGGTTTCAATGTGATGGCGGCCGCACGGCGCAATGGGCTGGCGGTGGTCTACCTGGGCCGTCACGGCAACGGGCGCTTCGGCGACCTGGCGCGTGCGGCGATGCAGGCGGAAGGTGTCGAGATCGCCCAAGCGGCCAGCACGGACAAAGACACGGGGTTGTGTGTGTCGCTGACCGAGGCCAGCACCGAACGCACCTTCATTTCCCATATCGGCGCTGAAGGCGAGTTGAGCGCCGAGGACCTGGCGCGCGTGGTCCCGCGGCCGGACGATTACGTGTATGTGAGTGGCTACAGCCTGTTGCTGGAAGGCAAGGCGCAGGCCTTGCTCGACTGGCTGCTGGTATTGCCTCGTGACATCCAGGTGGTATTCGACCCAGGCCCATTGGTGAAGGCACCGGATTCGGCGCTGATGGTGGCGCTGTTGCCGCGTATCGATATCTGGACCAGTAACGGCCCTGAAGCATTGGCGTTTACCGGGGCGGAAACGGTTGCAGAGGCACTGGTCGACCTCAACCGTCATCTGCCCGGCGATGCCTTGCTGGTGGTGCGGGATGGGCCGAATGGTTGCTGGGTGAGCCGCAATGGCCAGGCCGAGCATGTGCCGGGGTTCAAGGTGACGGCGGTGGACAGCAATGGCGCTGGGGATGCCCATGCCGGGGTGTTTATCGCAGGGTTGGCCGATGGCTTGGCACCTGCCCAGGCTGCACGCCGGGCGAATGCGGCAGCGGCGCTGGCGGTCACTCGCTGGGGGCCGGCTACATCGCCTGGCAGCGCAGAAGTCGATGCCTTGCTGCGGGAATAGGGTGGGTCAAAAAATGTGGAGGGGGCAAGCCCCCTCCATATTTGAGGCTACTGGCTCGTTTCAGACTCCAGCTTGCGCGCCTCATCCACACCCGACGCCGTCAGCTTGATCGGCAGGTTCAACGCATACTCACCGGCGGCGTCGGTGGTCACATGCCCATCCTTGATCAGGCCGCGATCCTGCAGGAACGCCAACGCACTGGCGACGACTTTTTCTCCGCGGTAGTTATCCAACACCTCCTTGCCCAGCCCTTGAGGGTGAGCGTGCAGCAGGCGGGTCAGGACTTCTTTTTCAAGGTCTTTGTCGACGTTCATGCGTACCTCTTCACTGGGAAATGATCGGGTGTTCGTCAGGCGTTGGTTGGATCAGGGCGCAGGTTGTTTCGGAGCGCCGGGCAGGTTCGAGTCATCGCCCTTGTTGATCTTGGGTTCATTGACCGATGGACCCATTTTGCCGTTGCCGACGGCGGCTGGCGCCTGGCGTTGAGTGTCATGACCCTGGGTGTGCGGGTCGGCGGCATTGGTATTGTCGATGACTGCGCCGCCATTGGTGTCCAGGCCGGTGCCCATGGATTTCTGGGACTCGGTGGTGGCGTCCGGATTGGTCGGGCCGGTAGAGGAGGTGGCTGCAAAACCGCTCAGCGAAACCGAAGACAACAGGCCAGCCAGGGCGAGGGCAGCAAACTTGGAATGCTTCATGAGGGTGTCTCCATATGATGAATGTCCTTACCCTCTATTGGTCCGCCGGTATTCTGCGTTCGTGCCTTGATGGCGACGAACGGTCTTGTGTCACCTGTAAGATTTTGTGTGCCAGTGACCACGAAAATGCGCTGCAACTCGTCACGAAAGCGCCTTAGTATGTGTGCTTTGAAATTGCCAAGGCTCACCCATGACCATCGAGATTCGCCCCGCCGTGCCCAGCGATGCTGCGCAGATCCTGACTTTCATCACCGAGCTTGCCGAGTATGAGAAGGCCCGGCATGAAGTGATCGCCAGTGTGGTGGACATCGAGCGCAGCCTGTTCAGCGAAGGGGCGACCGCCCATGGCCTGATCTGTTTGCGCGATGGCTTGCCGATTGGTTTTGCGGTGTTCTTTTTCAGCTATTCCACATGGCTGGGCAGCAACTGCCTGTACCTGGAAGACCTGTACATCAACCCGGAGCAACGCGGTGGCGGCGCAGGCAAGAAGCTCTTGCGCCACCTGGCGAAGATCGCGTTCGACAACGGTTGCGGTCGCTTCGAGTGGAGCGTGCTGGACTGGAACGAACCGGCGATTGCCTTCTATAAATCCATCGGCGCCCAGCCGCAGGAAGAGTGGGTGCGTTACCGAATGGAAGGCGATGCGCTGCGTGATTTCGCCTTGGGTTAGCTGAAAATCAAAATGTGGGAGGGGCTTGCCTACTCCCACATTTTTTTGTGCTTTGCTCACTATATGGGATGCAAATTTATATATTGAGATGTTTCAAAAGATGGGTTTATAGTCGGCTGCATCAGCACTCACTACCAAAAATAAAACAGGTGAAGCGATGCAGGCACAACCGTTGTCACTCCCCGCCGTGCCCGAGCCCATCTACGGCGAGCGGCTCAAAGGCAAAGTGGTGATCATCACCGGTGCCGCCCAGGGCATTGGCGAGGCGATCGTCGCGTGTTTCCAGGCGCAGCAGGCGAAGCTGGTCATCGCCGATATCCAGGGTGAAAAGGTCGAGAACGTCGCGACCCACTGGCGTGAACGTGGCGCCGAGATCTACGCGCAACCGGTCGATATCACGTCCAGGGAGCAATGGCAGGCGCTGGTCAATGTGGCCATCGAGCGCTTCGGCCGGGTTGATGTGCTGGTCAATTGCGCCGGGGTCAATGTGTTCCGCGACCCGCTGGAGATGACCGACGAAGACTGGCGCCGCTGCTTCGCCATCGAC
Source organism: Pseudomonas sp. NFPP24 (assembly GCF_900112095.1). Taxonomy (NCBI): domain Bacteria; kingdom Pseudomonadati; phylum Pseudomonadota; class Gammaproteobacteria; order Pseudomonadales; family Pseudomonadaceae; genus Pseudomonas; species Pseudomonas sp. NFPP24. The sequence continues at coordinate 35,022 of NZ_FOKD01000009.1, read as the reverse complement.
CTCGACGGCGCCTGGTACGGCTGCCGCACGGTGCTGCCGCACATGATCGAGCAGGGCATCGGCAACATCATCAACATTGCCTCCACCCATTCCAGCCACATCATCCCCGGCTGCTTCCCCTATCCCGTGGCCAAGCATGGCCTGCTTGGCCTGACCCGCGCCCTCGGCATCGAATACGCGCCCAAGGGCATCCGTGTGAATGCCATCGCGCCGGGCTACATCGAAACCCAACTCAATGTCGACTACTGGAACGGTTTCCCCGACCCCCACGCCGAGCGCCAGCGTGCGTTCGACCTGCACCCGCCCAAGCGCATCGGCCAGCCGATCGAGGTGGCGATGACCGCGCTGTTTCTGGCGACCGACGAGGCGCCTTTTATCAACGCCACCTGTCTGATGATCGATGGCGGGCGGTCTGTGATGTACCACGACTAACGCGTTTTCCAATAACAAGAAAGAGGTGGTTCATGTTCAAGAAGACTCTAGGCACCCTCGCGCTCGCCCTTGCCTTCAGTGGCTTTGCATCGGCCGAAGAAGTGAAGATCGGCTTCCTGGTCAAGCAGGCCGAAGAGCCCTGGTTCCAGACCGAATGGGCCTTCGCCGAAAAAGCCGGCAAAGAACACGGCTTTACCGTGATCAAGATCGCCGTGCCCGATGGTGAAAAAACGCTCTCGGCCATCGACAGCCTGGCCGCCAACGGTGCCAAGGGCTTTGTGATCTGCCCGCCGGACGTGTCCCTCGGCCCGGCCATCGTGGCCAAGGCCAAGGTCAATGGCTTGAAAGTCATGGCTGTGGATGACCGCTTTGTCGACGCCAAGGGCAACTTCATGGAAGACGTGCCGTACCTGGGCATGGCGGCCTTTGAAGTGGGCCAGAAGCAGGGCACCGCGATGGCGGAGGAGGCGAAAAAACGCGGCTGGGATTGGAAGGACACCTACGCGGTGATCAACACCTATAACGAACTCGACACCGGCAAGAAGCGCACCGACGGCTCGGTCAAATCCCTGGAAGAAGCCGGCATGCCCAAGGACCACATCCTGTTCACCGCCGCCAAGACTCTCGACGTACCCGGCAGCATGGACGCGACCAACTCGGCCTTGGTCAAACTGCCTGCAGGCGCGAAAAACCTGATCATCGGCGGCATGAACGACAACACCGTGCTCGGCGGCGTACGCGCCACCGAAAGCGCCGGCTTCAAGGCGGCCAACGTGATCGGCATCGGCATCAATGGCACCGACGCCATCGGCGAGTTGAAAAAGGCTGAAAGCGGTTTCTTCGGCTCCATGCTGCCCAGCCCGCATATCGAGGGTTACAACACCGCGCTGGCGATGTACGAGTGGGTCACCACCGGCAAGGAGCCTGCGAAATACACGGCGATGGACGAAGTGACGCTGATCACCCGCGCCAACTTCCAGGCAGAGCTGACCAAGATCGGGCTGTGGAAATGACCGGCGCGGCCTTGCGTTTCAACGGCATCGGCAAGGAGTTTCCCGGTGTGAAAGCCCTGGCGCAGATCAGCTTTGAAGCGCGGCCGCGCGAGGTGCACGCCCTGATGGGCGAGAACGGTGCGGGCAAGTCGACGCTGCTGAAAATCCTTGGCGGCGCCTACCTGCCCAGCAGCGGCTCACTGCAGATCGGCGCGCAGACCATGGCCTTCCGAAACGCCGCCGACAGCATTGCCAGCGGCGTGGCGGTGATCCACCAGGAGCTGCACCTGGTGCCGGAAATGACGGTGGCCGAGAACCTGTTCCTTGGGCATTTGCCGACGCGCTTCGGGGTGGTCAACCGCAGCCGGTTGCGCAAGCAAGCGTTGGCCTGCCTCAAGGGGCTGGCGGATGAAATCGATCCGGATGAGAAGCTCGGTCGGCTTTCCCTTGGGCAACGCCAACTGGTGGAAATCGCCAAGGCGCTGTCCCGTGGCGCCCATGTGATTGCCTTTGACGAACCCACCAGCAGCCTGTCGGCGCGGGAGATCGACCGCCTGATGGCGATCATCACGCGCCTGCGTGACGAAGGCAAAGTGGTGCTCTACGTGTCCCACCGCATGGAAGAAGTGTTCCGCATCTGCAACGCCGTCACGGTGTTCAAGGACGGTCGCTACGTGCGTACTTTCGATGACATGAGCACGCTGACCCACGATCAATTGGTGACGTGCATGGTGGGTCGCGATATCCAGGACATTTACGACTACCGCCCGCGTGAACAGGGCGAGGTGGCGCTGAAGGTCGAGGGCTTGCTTGGCCCGGGCCTGCGTGAGCCGGTCAGCCTTCAGGTACACAAGGGCGAGATTCTCGGCCTGTTCGGCCTGGTCGGGGCAGGGCGCACGGAGCTGTTTCGGCTGCTGAGTGGTTTGACCCGCAGCACCGCAGGACGCCTGGAACTCTGTGGGCAACCACTGCGGCTGCATTCACCCCGCGATGCCATCGTCGCCGGGGTGCTGCTGTGCCCGGAGGACCGCAAGAAGGAAGGCATCATTCCGCTATCCAGCGTCGCCGAGAACATCAATATCAGTGCGCGTGGCGCCCACTCTGCGTTTGGCTGGCTGCTGCGCGACGGTTGGGAAAAGGCCAACGCCGACCGGCAAATCAAAAGCATGAAGGTCAAGACGCCGAACGCCGAACAGAAAATCATGTACCTGTCCGGTGGCAATCAGCAGAAGGCCATTCTCGGCCGATGGCTGTCGATGCCGATGAAAGTGCTGCTGCTGGATGAGCCAACGCGAGGCATCGATATCGGCGCCAAGTCGGAGATCTACCAGATTATCCATAACCTGGCGGCCAGCGGCATTGCGGTGATTGTGGTGTCCAGCGACCTGATGGAAGTGATGGGGATTTCCGACCGTATCCTGGTGATGAGCGAAGGCGCCCTGACCGGCGAACTCACCCGCGACCAGGCGGATGAAGCACGGCTGTTGCAACTGGCTCTCCCGCGTTCGCGGGCTTGAAGAATTCGAGGTGAATGATGTCCGAGGTAAAAACTGCAAAGGGCTTCTGGCCGGGTTTCAACCAGCGCAAATTCCTCGATGACTGGGTGATGCTGCTCGCCGCGTTGAGCATCTTTGTGCTCAGCGCGTTGTTTATCGACAACTTCCTTTCACCGCTGAACATGCGTGGGCTGGGCCTGGCGATTTCCACCGTAGGCATTGCCGCGTGCACCATGTTGTTCTGCCTGGCCTCCGGGCATTTCGACTTGTCGGTGGGCTCGGTGATTGCGTGTGCCGGCGTGGTCGCGGGCATCGTGATCCGCGACACTGACAGCGTGGTGCTCGGTGTCGCGGCAGCGTTGGCCATGGGCCTGGTGGTGGGACTGATCAACGGCATCGTCATCGCCAAGCTGCGCATTAATGCATTGATCGCGACGTTGGCGACCATGCAGATCGTGCGCGGCCTGGCCTACATCTTCTCCAACGGCAAAGCGGTGGGGGTGATGGATGAGGGCTTCTTCGTGTTCGGCAACGGCCAGCTGATGGGCGTGCCGGTGCCGATCATCATCACCGTGCTGTGCTTTGTGTTCTTCGGCTGGCTGCTCAACTACACCACCTACGGGCGCAACACCATGGCCATCGGTGGTAACCAGGAAGCGGCATTGCTGGCCGGGGTGAACGTCGATCGCACCAAGATCATCATCTTTGCCGTGCACGGGTTGATCGGCGCCCTGGCCGGGGTGATTCTCGCCTCGCGCATGACCTCGGGCCAGCCGATGATTGGGCAAGGGTTCGAGCTGACCGTGATCTCGGCGTGTGTATTGGGCGGGGTGTCGTTGAGTGGCGGCATCGGCATGATCCGCCATGTGATTGCCGGGGTGTTGATTTTGGCGATCATCGAGAATGCGATGAACCTGAAGAACATCGACACCTTCTACCAGTACGTCATCCGTGGTTCGATCCTGTTGCTGGCGGTCATCATCGACCGCATGAAACAGCGTTGATCCCGAGCCCTATGAAGATTCGAATGTGGGAGGGGGCTTGCCCCCGATAGCGGTGGGTCAGTGGATACCTGTTTTTCTGATGTGCCGCCATCGGGGGCAAGCCCCCTCCCACATTTGGATCGCCACTGTATTGAGGGGCGGTATTTGCCATAATGCCCCCGCTTTCACACTAATAGGCCCGATATGCAGGAAAACGCCCACATCCCCGTCAAAGATACCGCCCCCACTGGCACCCAGACCCTGTTGCGCGGCCTGGGCGTGGTGCAGGCCGTGGCGGCGGGTGCGCGGGATCTGAAAGAGATCGCCAAGCGCATCGGCACCACTCGCAGCACCACCCACCGCCTGGCCAGTTGCCTGGTGGAGGAGCGTTACCTGCGCGTGGTGCCGCAAGTGGGTTACCTGTTGGGGCCGAAGTTGATCGAACTGGGGTTCCAGGCGCGCGAAGAGCTGCCACTGGTGACCCTGGCCATTCCGTATCTGGATGAGCTGTCGGCGCTGACCGGTGACACCATCCACCTGGCCATCCGTGAATACGACGATGTGCTCTACCTGCACAAGAACCCCGGCCGCAATGGCCCGGAAATGCGCTCGCGGGTCGGCCACCGCATGCCGCTGGCGCGGACCGGGATCGGCAAGGCATTGCTGCTGGATGACACGCTGGAGGAGTGGCAGCGCCTGTACGACGTCAGTCTGCCGGCGGGTGGGAAAAGCCTGCAATGGCCGCAGCACCCGGAACAATCCTGGGCGCAGTTCGAGCAGCGCATGCGTGAATACGTGGTGGGTGGGTATGCGTTCGACCTGGAAGACAACGAACCGTCGATCCGCTGCGTAGCGGCACCGGTGCGCGATGCCAGCCGGCGCATCGTCGCCGGCATCAGCATCGCCAGTACCGTGCCCTACATGCCGCTGGAGAAAATGGCCGAGCTGATCCCCGTGGTCAAACAGGTCGCAGCCCGGCTGTCGGCGGAGTTGGGCGCGAAGGCCTGATCAGGCCTTCAAGGTCGCCATGTCGATGACAAAACGGTACTTCACATCGCCGGCGATCATGCGGCTGTAGGCTTCGTTGATATGGCGGATGTCGAGCATTTCGATGTCGCAGGTGATGTTGTGCTCGGCGCAGAAATCCAGGACTTCCTGGGTTTCGGCAATGCCACCGATCAAGGAACCGGCCAGCACTTTACGGCCCAGCACCAGCTTGGCGGCGTTGACGGGCGGGTCGACCGGTTCGATCAGACCCACCAGGATATGCACGCCGTCAAAGCGCAGCACGTCGAGGTAAGGGTTCAGGTCGTGCTGCACCGGGATGGTGTCCAGCAGGAAGTCGAAACTGCCGGCGGCGGCGTTCATCTGCTCGGTATCGGTGGACACGATCACATGGTCGGCCCCCTGGCGACGACCTTCCTCAGCCTTGCTCGCCGAGCGGGTGAACAATGTCACTTCCGCACCCATCGCCTTGGCGAACTTGATGCCCATATGGCCCAGGCCACCCATGCCCAGCACGCCGACCTTATCGCCGGCCTTTACGCCGTAGTGCTTGAGCGGCGAGTAAGTGGTGATGCCGGCGCACAGGATCGGTGCCGCGCTGGCCAGGTCGAGCTTGGCCGGGATCTTCACCACGAAGTGTTCGCTGACCACGATGCTGTCCGAGTAACCGCCCATGGTGTTGCTGCCGTCTACGCGGTCCGGGGTGGCGTAGGTCATGGTCGGGCCTTCGAGGCAGTATTGCTCAAGGTCCGATTTGCAGGCGTCGCAGTGACGGCACGAGTCGACCATGCAGCCGACGCCGACCAGATCGCCGACTTGGTGCGCGGTGACATTGGCACCAACGGCAGTGACCTTGCCGACAATCTCGTGGCCCGGCATCAGCGGGTATACGGCGATGCCCCATTCGTTGCGAGCCTGGTGGATGTCGGAGTGGCAGACGCCGCAGTAGAGGATCTCGATGGCCACGTCATCGGCGCGCGGGCTGCGGCGCTGGAAGGACATGGGGGCGAGGGGAGTGGTGGCCGACTGGGCGGCATAACCGATGGCGGTATACATGGGGAAACCTCGCAAAAGCCTGGACTGTAGAGGTGGCGCATTCTGCGCGCCGACCCTGGGAGCGAACATGGCAAATGCTCCGAGTCTCATGCCTATTCGTCCGGGAGTGCCCCTGGTTTGGATCCATTGGCCGCCAGACCTGCGATGATGTTCTCATCCCTTATTCGCGAAGTTTTTTGCCATGTTGTTGACCCGCCATCTCGATGCCAACGCCACCTTGGTTGCCTTGATTGAGGGGCTTACGCCCTGCGACGGTTTCTCCCCGACCCACCTGCCCGGTGTGCAAGTGCTGCGCGCCAGTTGTGACGTGGCACGCGGGCCGCAGATCTATGAGCCAAGCCTGATGTTCGTGGCCCAAGGCAGCAAAGTCGCCTACCTGGGGCCGCGCACGCTGGAGTATGGCGCCGGGCATTACCTGATCCAGGCCATGCCGGTGCCGTTCGAGTGCGAGACGTTTGCCATGGGCTCCGATGCGCCGTTGTATGGCGTCACGGTGGGCATTGACCGCGTGGTCTTGGGCGAATTGGTGATGGCCATGGGCATTCAGGCCGGGCCGCCGCCCACGGCGCAGACGCTGGAGTCGATGAGTTCGGTGATGCTCGATGATGCGATGCGCGGTGCCGTCGAACGGCTATTGGAGTGTCTGCACGATCCGCTGGAAAGCCGGATCATGGGGCCGGCGCGGGTCCGGGAAGTGTTGTTCACCGCTTTACGAGGTCCGCAAGCGGATGTATTGCGGGCGCTGGTGGAACAGCAGGGGCAGTTTTCGCGCATCGCCACGTCGTTGAATCACCTGCATGCCCATTACGCCGAGCCGCTGAATATCGAGACGCTGGCGGGGTATGCGCACATGAGTGCGTCGACCTTTCATGAGCACTTCAAGCGCTGCACGTTGTTGTCGCCGGTGCAGTACCTGAAGCGTTTGCGTCTGCTCAAGGCCCAACAGTTGCTGCTGGTGGACGGCATGGGCGTGGCGCAGGCGGCGCATAGCGTGGGGTATCAGAGTACGTCGCAGTTCAGTCGGGAATATAAACGCTATTTCCTGCGTAATCCCGGCGAAGAGCGCGCAGCATAAAAAAGGCTCCCATTTGGGAGCCTTTTTGTTCGAGCTGCGAGCTTACATATTCGGGTAAGTCGGCCCACCCGCGCCTTCCGGCGTAACCCAGGTGATGTTCTGCGAAGGGTCCTTGATGTCACAGGTCTTGCAGTGCACGCAGTTCTGGGCGTTGATCTGGAAGCGCTTCTCGCCGTCTTCCTGGGTGATCACTTCATACACGCCGGCCGGGCAGTAGCGCTGCGCCGGTTCATCGTAGAGCGGCAGGTTGGTGCCGATCGGGATGCTTGCGTCTTTCAACTTCAAGTGGCACGGCTGTTCTTCTTCATGGTTGGTACCGGAGATGAACACCGAGCTCAGCTTGTCGAAGCTCAGCTTGCCGTCGGGTTTCGGGTAGTCGATCTTCTTGCTGTCCTTGGCCAGCTTGAGGCAGGCGTAGTCCGGCTTGGTGTCGTGCAGGGTGAACGGCATCTTGCCGCCCAGGATGTTCTGGTCGAACCAGTTGAAACCGGCACCGATGATCGGGCCGAACTTGTGCATCGCCGGGCCGAAGTTGCGGCTGGCGAACAGTTCTTCGTAGAGCCAGCTGGACTTGAAGCTGTCGACGTAAGCGGTCAGTTCATCACCGCCTTCGGATTCGGCAAACAGGCGGTCGGCCACAGCGTCGGCGGCAAGCATGCCGGACTTCATCGCGGTGTGGCTGCCCTTGATCTTGGCGAAGTTCAGGGTGCCGAGGTCGCAACCGATCAGCGCGCCGCCCTTGAAGACCATCTTCGGCAGCGAGTTCAGGCCGCCTTTGCAGATGGCACGGGCGCCGTAGCTGATGCGCTTGCCGCCTTCGAGGTACTGGGCCAGCACCGGGTGGTGCTTGAGGCGCTGGAACTCATCGAACGGCGACAGGAAGGTGTTGCTGTAGGACAGGTCGACGATCAGGCCGACCACCACCTGGTTGTTTTCCAGGTGATAGAGGAACGAGCCGCCGGTGTTCTCGGCGCTCATGATGTCCAGCGGCCAGCCGGCGGTGTGCACCACCAGGCCAGGCTGGTGCCTGGCCGGGTCGATTTCCCAGATTTCCTTGAGGCCGATGCCGTAGTGCTGGGCGTCGGCGTCGCTGTCCAGGTTGAAGCGCTGGATCAGTTGCTTGCCGATGTGGCCACGGCAACCTTCGGCGAACAGCGTGTACTTGCCACGCAGCTCCATGCCTGGGGTGTAGACGCCTTCCTTTGGGTTGCCCTCGCGGTCGACGCCGAGGTCACCGGTGATGATGCCGCGCACCACGCCGTTTTCGTCGAACAGCGCTTCCTGGGCGGCGAAGCCTGGGTAGACTTCCACGCCCAGGTTCTCGGCCTGCTGGGCCAGCCAGCGGCACAGGTTGCCCAGGGAAATGATGTAGTTGCCTTCGTTGTGCATGGTCTTGGGCACAAAGAAGTCAGGGACCTTGGTGGAGGCTTCGGGGCTGCGCAGTACATAGATGTCATCGCGCACCACCGGAGTGTTGAGCGGCGCACCGAGTGCTTTCCAGTCCGGGAACAGTTCGTTCAGGGCGCGGGGTTCGAACACTGCACCGGAGAGGATATGCGCGCCGACTTCGGAGCCTTTCTCGACCACGCAGACGCTGATTTCCTTACCGGCTTCGGCGGCCTTCTGCTTCAGGCGGCAGGCGGCAGACAGTCCCGCCGGGCCAGCGCCGACGATGACCACGTCGAATTCCATGTATTCGCGTTCCACAGGCTATCTCCTACTCAAGGCTCAACAGGCTTTTTTTTCTAATGGGTGGAGGTTCGGTGTTGTCTTGCGGCAACGGCAAGACCCACCTTTCTCTCTAGGTGGCGCATTATATCTACACCACTGGCAGCGTCCAATACAAACGTTTGTTTGAATTGCCCGCAGGCTAGATAAATCACAGTGGTGCGGCTTATGACTGGCTATTTTGCCGTATTGACCAGAATAGGCGTTCCGGTCAATATACGGTCGGTTTTGCGCTTACCGTAGGCAGACAGCAGGTTTCAAGAGCACGTCCAAAAGCAAGACAGGTGACGCGTGCCCAACCATTGGCGCGCAGTTTACACGCTGCGATAAAGAATGACCTCTCAGTCACCCCTGACGAACGGTCATCATTTCCCGTGAGCAAGTTCGCCGCCTGCGTTTTTGGAGGTGCCCTTGTGTGCCGATGAGCATCAACCGCCAGGTTCGCCTAGGCGACTTTCTTTTCACCGGAGAGTAACGAGGAATCCATGAAGGTTCTTGTAGCTGTCAAACGCGTTGTCGATTACAACGTGAAAGTTCGCGTCAAGGCGGACAATTCCGGCGTCGACCTCGCTAACGTCAAGATGTCGATGAACCCGTTCTGCGAAATCGCCGTGGAAGAAGCCGTACGCCTGAAAGAGAAAGGCGTGGCGACTGAAATCGTCGTGGTTTCCATCGGTCCTGCCACTGCTCAAGAGCAGCTGCGTACCGCCCTGGCACTGGGCGCCGACCGAGCCATCCTGGTCGAGTCCGCTGAAGAGCTGACCTCCCTCGCCGTGGCCAAGCTGCTCAAAGCCGTTGTCGACAAGGAACAGCCTCAGCTGGTTATCCTCGGCAAACAGGCCATCGACAGCGACAACAACCAGACTGGGCAGATGCTGGCTGCGCTGACCGGTTACGGCCAGGGTACCTTCGCCTCCAAAGTCGAAGTGAGCGGCGACAGCGTGGCTGTCACCCGTGAAATCGACGGCGGCGCGCAGACCGTTTCTTTGAAACTGCCGGCCATCGTCACCACCGACCTGCGTTTGAACGAGCCGCGCTACGCGTCCCTGCCAAACATCATGAAAGCCAAGAAGAAGCCGCTTGAGTCGCTGACTCCGGAAGCTTTGGGCGTTTCCACCGCTTCCACCAACAAGACCGTCAAAGTTGAAGCACCGGCTGCACGCAGCGCGGGCATCAAGGTCAAGTCGGTGGCTGAACTGGTCGAGAAACTGAAAAACGAAGCGAAGGTAATCTAACCATGACTATCTTGGTAATCGCAGAACACGACAACAAAGTGCTGGCCCCGGCCACCCTGAACACCGTGGCTGCCGCTGCGAAAATCGGTGGTGATATCCACGTATTGGTTGCGGGCCAGGGCGCTGGCGCGGTGGCTGAAGCCGCTGCGAAAGTCGCTGGCGTGAGCAAAGTACTGGTCGCCGACAACGCGGCCTACGCTCACCAACTGCCGGAAAACGTTGCGCCTCTGGTTGCAGAGCTTGGCGCTGGCTACAGCCACATCCTGGCTGCCGCCACCTCCAACGGCAAAAACATCCTGCCACGCGTTGCCGCGCAGCTGGACGTTGACCAGATCTCCGAGATCATCTCGGTCGAAAGCGCAGACACCTTCAAGCGCCCGATCTATGCCGGTAACGCTATCGCTACCGTACAGTCCAATGCTTCGGTCAAAGTCATCACCGTGCGTGCCACCGGTTTCGACCCGGTTGCCGCTGAAGGTGGTTCGGCTGCCGTTGAAGCCGTCGCCGCTGCCCACGACGCTGGCACCTCAAGCTTTGTAGGCGAAGAGCTGGCCAAGTCGGACCGTCCTGAGCTGACCGCTGCCAAGATCGTCGTTTCGGGCGGCCGTGGCATGCAGAACGGTGACAACTTCAAGCACCTGTACGCCCTGGCCGACAAGCTGGGCGCTGCGGTCGGCGCTTCCCGCGCGGCCGTCGACGCAGGTTTCGTACCCAACGACATGCAGGTCGGCCAGACCGGCAAGATCGTTGCGCCACAGCTGTACATCGCCGTCGGTATCTCTGGCGCGATCCAGCACTTGGCCGGTATGAAGGACTCCAAAGTGATCGTTGCGATCAACAAGGACGAAGAAGCACCGATCTTCCAGGTGGCTGATTACGGCCTGGTGGCGGACTTGTTCGAAGCCGTCCCTGAGTTGGAGAAGCTGGTCTAATCCAGTCGCTTCACTTATAAAGAGCCCGGTCCTAGTGACCGGGCTTTTTTTTGACTTGCTGGAGACACACGCCATGGAATTGCGCCCCTGGGCTGTACTGCTGGGCCTCACACTGCTGCCGAGCCTGGCGCTGGCCGCCGGCAAATGCGACCGCCTGGTGATCACCGGCAGCCCGGACGCGCCGCCCCTGCTCTGGCGTGACCCGCAAGACCCCACGCGCCTGATCGGCGCCACCGCCGACGTGCTGCAACAGGTGGGCAAGGACCTCGGGTTGAAAATCGACCTGCTCTATGGCGGTAAACGCTCGCTGGCCCTGGATGAGGTGCGCAGCGGGCGCATGGATATCCTCGCCGATGCGCCGCTGAACCTGGGCGAGCTGGAAACCCTTGACTACATCCACCCGGCCCTGGTGCAGCTCGACTATCTGGTGTGGACGCGCAAGGATTCAGCGCTGGTCTACACCACGGCGGCCGACCTGCACGGGCACAAAGGCGCGGTGTCGGAACGTGCGCGCTTGAGTGCCGCCTTCGAGACCTTCGCCGGCCAGCAATTGAGCCTGCAACGCCTGGCGTCCCTGACGCCGGCGTTCCAGAAGCTGCTGCTGGGAGAGGTCGACTATGTCCTCGCCGGACGCTATTCCGGCATGGCGATGGCGCAGACCCTGGGCATGAGCAACGACCTGATCGCCCGCGACGTGCCCGTCGATCAGCCGGGCCTGTACCTGGCGATTTCCCACAACTCGGCCTGCAACGATCCGTGGTTGCGCGGACAGCTCGCCAAAAAGATGACAGAATTGCCCGGGTCTGGTGTGACGGAAGCCGCGTTGCAGCGCAATCTGGAACGTTGGAAAGCACAATTGCAACAACCCGTCGGCACCCCAACAAAGTAGGGATTTTCAGTGACTCTTCGACCTCTTTTCGCGGCCCTCGCCGTTGTCGCTCTGGCGGGATGTGCAGCTGATCCTGCGCCGAATGAACAAATTCGCCTCACCCAGCAAGCCCTGGAGCAAGCCAGCGCCGTTGGCGCCAACCCTGATGAATCGCCCGAACTGAAACTGGCCGAAGAGAAATTCGCCCGGGCCAAGTCGAGCATGGCTGACCAGTCCTACAAAAATGCACGCATGCGCTTTGAGCAAGCCGAGTTGGACGCGCGGCTCGCAGAAGCCAAAGTGTTGACCCGCAAGAGCCAGGAGCAGTTAAACGTGCTCAACACCCGCATCACTCGCCTGCGCAAGCAACTGCAGTTGGGGGACGCCCAATGAGCCCGATGATCCGTGGTTTGAGCTGTGCGCTGCTGTTGGGCACTGCTGTATTGGGCGGTTGTGCCAGCCATCCCGACAGCGAACAGGCCCTGCAACAGGCCGGGAATGATTTCCAGAAGGTCAAGGAAGACGCCAATGTGTTGCGCTTTGCACCCAAGGACGTGATCCGCGCCGGTGAGTCCCTGGCCCGTGCCGACCGCATGTCCAGCTACTGGGGCAGCGGTGCCGACGTGGTGCATTACGCCTATTTGAGCCAGCGCTATAGCGCCATTGCCCGCGAACACACCGAACAGGCGCTCAACCAGGAGCGCGGCGCCAAGCTCGAACTGGAGCGCCAGCGCCTGCAACTGGCCTTGCGCGAAAGCAAGCTGAGCAGCGTGCAGCAGCAGGGCAAATGGCTTGAAGAACAGATCGCCAGCCTGACCACCACCCAGACCGATCGTGGCCTGGTGATGACCCTGGGCGATGTGCTGTTCGACACCGGTGACGCCGAGCTGAAGAACTCGGCCAACCGTACAGTGCTCAAGATCGTGCAGTTCTTGCAACTGAACCCCAAGCGTGTGGTGCGTATCGAGGGCTACGCCGATAACACCGGCGGCGAGCAGGAAAACCTCAAGCTGTCCCGCGACCGCGCGCAGTCGGTGGCTGATGTGCTGGTCGACCTGGGCATCGACGAAAAACGCATCCAGGTGGAAGGGTATGGCGACCAGTACCCGGTGGAGGCCAATGCCTCCGAGCGGGGCAGGGCACAGAACCGTCGCGTTGAAATCGTCTTCTCTGACGAAAAAGGCCAACTGGGCGCTGCCCGATAGTAGCCTGGAGCAGCTCTGAATGTGGGAGGGGGCTTGCCCCCGATAGCGGTGCATCAGTCAGCAAATCTGTCGCTGACCCACCGTCATCGGGGGCAAGCCCCCTCCCACATTTTTTGGTGTGCACCCTCACAGTTTTTACTGTCACTACAACGCGCGCTCGACTATTGTGGCAACTGTCCCCGTACACTTCTAAACTGTGCCGGTATGTTTCACACAAAAATAAAATACCCGTGAAATCGAGTGCTGCGTCATGACCAATCTGTTGCTTTACCAACGTATCGCCCAGCAACTGGCTGAAGATATCCGGCGCGGTGTCTATCAACCGGGCGAGCGCGTGCCTTCGGTGCGCAAGATGAGTTCGCAGTTGAACGTCAGCCACGCGACGGTGTTGCAGGCCTATGCCAACCTGGAAGACCAGGGACTGATCCGGGCGCGGCCACAGTCCGGTTATTACGTGCACCAGACGCCAGCACTCACGGCGCCGACGCCGGATATTGCACGGGTCGAGCGCCCTGGGTTGGTCACCCGCAGCAGCATCATTCAACAGGTATTGGGCGAGTCGCGTCGCGAGGGAGTGTTTCCGTTGGGCGCCGCGGTGCCGAGCGTGGACTACCTGCCTGTACGCGCGCTGCACCAGCAACTGGCCAAGGTCACGCGCTTCCAGAGCCCACGGGCGTTCAGCTACATGTTCAGCCCCGGTTTCGAACCGCTGCGCCGCCAAGTGGCGATCCGCATGCGCGATGCGGGCGTGGTGGTGGACCCGTCCGAAGTGGTGATCACCCACGGTTGTGTCGACGCGTTGCAGATGTCCCTGCGGGTGCTGACGCGGCCAGGCGACCTGATAGCCGCTGAATCGCCGACCTATTACGGTTTGCTGCAACTGGCCGATCTGTTGGGCCTCAAGGTCATCGAGATTCCCAGCGACCCGTCCACCGGCATGAGCCTGGAGGCCCTGCAGCTGGCGGCCAACCAATGGTCGATCAAGGCCCTGGTGCTGACCACGCGCCTGAGCAACCCGCTGGGCGGCACGATGCCCGAGGAACGACAGAAACAGTTACTGCGCCTGGCCTCGGACTTCGACATCCAGATTGTCGAGGACGATATCTACGGCGAGCTGATGTTCGAACTGGGCCGCACCAAGGCGCTGAAAGCCTATGACCGCCTGGATCGGGTCATCTATTGTTCGAGCTTTTCCAAGACGCTGTCCCCCGGTGTGCGCATTGGCTGGATGATCGCCGGCAAGTACCAGCAGGAGATCCAGCGCCTGCAGATGTTCAGCACCCACTCCGCGTGCAGTGTCACACAGATGGGCGTTGCGGCTTACCTGGAAAATGGCGGCTACGACCGGCATCTGCGTTACATCCGCCAGGAGTACCGCAAGAACCTCAGCGCCTTTCAACTGGCCGTGCAGCAGTATTTCCCGGAAGGCACTCAGATGACCCGTCCGACGGGCGGCTTCATCCTGTGGGTCAGTTTGCCTGGAAGGGTCAATACCCAGGAACTGCACGTGCGCGCACTGCAACAGGGCATCAGTATTGCGCCGGGGCTGATCTTCAGTAACACGGAGCAGTTCAATCACTGTATTCGCCTCAACTGCGGCACCCCGTGGAACCGCGAGGCAGAGCGGGCGCTGATGACGTTGGGGATGCTGGCCAGCCAGTTATGCCAGGAAACGGCAGCAGGACTGTGACGCTCGGAAAGGGGACAAATCCTATAGCGCGCTGATCACCGTGCTTGTCATGCCGCGCACAACAAGCGAGCATATGGCCCTCTGCCGTTAATGCTGTAGGCGATATGACCTGTATTTTTCGCGCTGTTCTGGTAATTGGCCTGTTAAGCCTGTGCAACGTCGGCACAGCGCTGGCGGCAGCCCCTGTGAGCGAAACCAAGCCCGCCGCCAGTAACGAGCAGAAGACCCCCGCGAAAAAACCGGCTCCCGAAAAAAAAGCGCCAGCGGTGAAGAAACCCACCGCCGCCGCCAAAAAACGTGCAGCCAGCAAGTCCAAGGCATCTCGCGAAGTGACGCAGACACAATTGCCACCGGCACAGTTGGACCTGTCCTTGCCGTCGGATATGGTCAGGCACTTGCAGCCTATCGGCACCATGCCCAAACCCAAAAGTGTGCCCTTGCTGCCGCCAATGTTCGGTGAGAAGCCCGCCGACAACAGCGCCTTCCAGATCAACGGCCGCCTGCTCAGCAACGAAATGCAGCTGCAACTGCGCAACGAAGAACGACGCGAAGTGGAAGGCGCCGCGCTGGAGTTCGAGTTCAAGCAGTAAACTTTTCCCGCAAACGTGACGCGTGCCCTCGACCATCTGTCGCAGACTGGTCAGTCACTTTTGTTTTCTGCGAAAAACCCCTGTTAACCCATTTTAAAACGGCTGTTTTAGGGCGTACTCTAGCCCCGCCATCCACATTGAGTCGTCGAGGACCTGCTGGTCATGAATTGCCGTGAAGGCTGTGGCGCTTGCTGCATCGCCCCCTCCATCAGTTCGCCATTACCGGGCATGCCACAAGGCAAGCCCGCCGGCGAACGCTGTTTGCACCTGTCGGTCGAACAACTATGCCTGCTGTTCGGCCAGCCGGAGCGACCGGCGGTGTGCAGTGATTTCAAGGCAGATCTCGAGGTCTGCGGCACCGATCAGGCCGATGCGATCCGCTTGATCGGCTGGTGGGAGCAGA
Organism: Pseudomonas sp. NFPP24; assembly: GCF_900112095.1. Classification (NCBI taxonomy): domain Bacteria; kingdom Pseudomonadati; phylum Pseudomonadota; class Gammaproteobacteria; order Pseudomonadales; family Pseudomonadaceae; genus Pseudomonas; species Pseudomonas sp. NFPP24. The sequence continues at coordinate 19,332 of NZ_FOKD01000009.1, read as the reverse complement.
TGACGGCGGCTTGATGGGCTTTACTATCGGAACTTCAACAATAAGGAATACAACAATGGGTTCGCTGAAACGAATGGCTGTGTTGTGCGGTTTTACAGTGTTGTTTGCTGCCACTGCCCAGGCTGAGGATTGGCAAGTCGCCAAGGACGAAGACGGTATCAAGGTGTCCCTGAGCGAAATTGCCGGCTCCAAGTACAAAGCGTATCGCGGGGTCACCACGATCAAGGCGCCGGTGGCCAAGATTGTCGCGCTGCAGGAAGACGTTGCCGGTGCGTGCGCCTGGATCCACGAATGCAAGTCCCAGAAACTGGTCGACAAGAAGGGCGACGAGATCTGGACCTACACCCGATTCAAAGCGCCGTTCCCTGTGACGGACCGCGACTCCTACCTGCATATCACCACGACCAAGGCCGCCGATGGCACGTTGACTCGTAAACTTGAAGGTGTCCCCACCTACAAGCCTGAAGAAAAAGGCTACGTGCGCGTCGCCCAGGTCGACGGCTTCTGGAAACTGGTGCCCAAAGGCGACAACCTGACCGAAGTCACCTACCAGGTGCACACCGAGCCAGGCGGCAGCGTGCCCTCGTGGTTGGCCAACAAGTTTGTGGTGGACGCCCCGTTCAACACCTTGAAAGCCTTGAAACAACACGCAGAAAAATAACTGCAGTTGATCCGGTGCCTCCGGCCTTGAGTGGAACGTTTGTCCAGCGCTCAAGGTCCAGATACGTGTAAGCCCACACATGGGTTTTATCGAGGAGGCACCGATGCAAACGTGGCAAATTACCTTCGTTGATGATCACGGCGTGCAGTCCGTGGAGCAGTTCACCTGCGAACACAAGCCCAGCCTCGAAGACGCTGCGCACATGATTCGCAACAAGCTGGTGCCCGTCGCCGCCAAACTGAACCTCAATGACCTGGAGGGCCGCAAGCCCGAGCCGACGGTCAAGATTCTCAAAGACCAGAACAGTATCCAGATCCTCGACATCTCTCCCGCCGCCTGAACATTCCCTGTAAGCCATCCAAGCGCCTCTGGTGGAGGTGATAGCTTCGCGCTACTCTGCAAACGAGATCAGCGAATGAATCGCTAGTTCTGGTCTTGTCAGCTACATGCTTGTTTTCCAGCGGTGATGTTGTTGCCGTAGTCCCCACGCCATTGCGGCGTGGGCTTCGGGAAGCACGGAAAGTCTATCCATCAATTCGAGGAGCACTTTTCATGAGCACAGCCTATCAAGAAGACATCAGCACCAACGTTCTGCGCCGCATGAAAGAAGGCGGCTTCGACTTTTCGCGTTTTCACCCCATCGAGTTCTACGCCATTTTCCCGGATGAGGAACGGGCGCGCAGGGCTGCGGGTGAGTTTCGCGGGGAATCCCTGAATGCCCAGGTGAGTGCGCGCGACGATGGCGCCTGGTACCTGGAACTGAGCAAAGTCATGTTTGCGACCTACGACGGCATAGGAGACTTCGAGCAAGACTTCGGGGCGGTGGTCGAGCCGCTGGGTGGGATCATCGAAGGATGGGGCGTGAAGCAGGAGGTGCGTGGGTTACCCATGTAGCGGCTTAAAGTATGAGAAACGCAGCGTATCGGCTGACCTTTGGGTCGGCCGATTTTGTTTGTGAGGTGGGAAAATTACTCGGAACTTGCGCGCTATTTTTACGCACCAAAAAAAAGGCCACCCATGAGGGTGGCTTAAAGGGAAGAGCGGAGCGCTGAAGGCAGTTCAGCAGATGGGGCCGATTATCCGCAGCCTGCGCCGGGCAGTGAAATCAACTCTGACTATGCTGTTGATAGTCAAAGCCCGCATTGCGATGAAGCGTCGGGCAGTGCACCGGGCATTCTGCGCACCAGGACGGTGCGAGCAGATTGCGTGGTTAATTCAACTCACTGATTTCTAAGTGTTTATGCCGCTGGCACGGGCCTTGCGACGGTTCTTTCGCCCGGGTGACAAGGAGTTCGGCATGATCCGCACTTATTACGATGAAATGTACGATGGGGCAGGCCAGGTCCGACCGCATTACCGCGAGTTCGCCCACTGGCTGGCCGAAACCCCGCCTGAACTGCTGGCCCAGCGCCGGCGCGAAGCCGATTTGCTGTTTCACCGCGCCGGGATCACCTTCACCCTCTACGGGGACGAGCAGGGCACCGAGCGCCTGATTCCCTTCGACACCATCCCGCGCAGCATTCCCGCCAGCGAGTGGCGGATTGTCGAGCGCGGCTGCATCCAGCGGGTCAAGGCGCTGAACATGTTTCTCGCCGACCTGTATCACGAGCAACGCATCATCAAGGCCGGGATCATTCCTGCCGAACAGGTGCTGGCCAACGAGCAATACCAGTTGGCAATGCAGGGCCTGGACCTGCACCGCGATCTGTATTCCCACATCTCCGGCGTCGACCTCGTACGCGATGGAGACGGTACGTACTACGTGCTCGAAGACAACCTGCGTACGCCCAGCGGCGTCAGCTATATGCTTGAAGACCGCAAGATGATGATGCGCCTGTTCCCCGAACTGTTCGCTGCCCAGCGCATCGCGCCTATCGATCACTACCCCAACCTGTTGCTCGACACCCTGAAAAGCTCAAGCCCCCTGGATAACCCCAGCGTGGTGGTATTGACGCCGGGCCGCTTTAACAGCGCGTTCTTTGAGCATGCCTTTCTCGCCCGTGAGATGGGGGTGGAACTGGTGGAAGGCGCCGACCTGTTCGTGCGTGATGATCGCGTCTTCATGCGCACGACCGATGGGCCAAAGGCCGTGGACGTGATCTACCGTCGCCTCGACGATGCGTTTCTCGACCCCCTGGCCTTCAACCCGGACTCCATGCTCGGCGTGCCCGGCCTGCTCGCGGCTTATCGCTGCGGGAATGTGGTGCTGGCCAATGCCATCGGCACCGGGGTGGCGGATGACAAGTCGGTGTACCCCTTCGTCACCGAGATGATCCGTTTTTACCTGGATGAAGAACCGATCCTGAAGAATGTTCCGACCTTCCAGTGCCGTAAGCCCGACGAACTGTCCCACGTGCTCGCCAACCTGCCCGACCTGGTGGTGAAGGAGACCCAGGGCTCCGGCGGCTACGGCATGTTGGTAGGCCCGGCGTCCACGGCAGCGGAAATCGAAGCCTTCCGTGCGCGTATCAAGGCCAAGCCCCACGCTTATATCGCCCAGCCGACCCTGTGTTTATCCACCTGCCCGACCTTTGTCGAAAACGGCATTGCGCCGCGCCATATCGACCTGCGCCCATTTGTGTTGTCCGGCAAGGAGACCCGTGTAGTCCCCGGCGGCCTGACCCGCGTGGCCTTGCGCGAAGGCTCGCTGGTGGTCAACTCGTCCCAGGGCGGCGGCACCAAAGACACTTGGGTGGTCGAGGAATGATGCCATGTTGAGTAGAACTGCCTCGGATCTGTACTGGATGTCGCGCTACCTGGAGCGTGCCGAAAACCTCGCACGCATGCTCGACGTCAGCTACTCGCTGTCACTCATGCCCCAGGATGGGCGCGGCGATGGCCTGCATGAACTGGCCATGCCGTTGTTGATTACCGGCACCCTGGAGGATTACCACGAGCGTCACGGCCAATTGCACGCCGAACGGCTGTTGCACTTTTTTGCGCTGGACGCGGCCAACCCGGCCAGCATCTACAGTTGTCTCGGTGCGGCGCGGGCCAGCGCCCATGCCGTGCGTGGGCGAATTACCGCGGATATGTGGGAAAACATCAACGCCACCTGGCTGGATATTCGCGATATCGCCCAGCAGGGCCTCAGCCGTTATGGCATGAGCCGGTTCTGTGAGTGGGTCAAGGAACGCTCCCATCTGTTCCGTGGCGCCACCTACGGCACCATCATGCGCAACGACGCCTTCCGGTTTATCCGCCTGGGCACTTTTATCGAGCGCGCCGACAACACGCTGCGCCTGTTGGACGCCCGCTATGAAATGGCCGGTGACCGCGCCGAGCCTGTCACCGATGGCACGGCCCACGCCTACTATCAATGGAGTGCCTTGCTGCGCGCCTTGTCGTCGTTCGAGGCCTACACCGAGATTTATCGCGATGCGCCTGGCGCGCGGCAAGTCGCCGAGTTGCTGCTGTTGCGCGCCGATGTGCCACGCTCGTTGCGTGCCTGCAGTGAAGAGATCGACCAGATCCTCGCCAGCCTGCCCGGCATCAACGGCCGCCCGGCCCAGCGCCTGGCTGCCGAGATGGATGCGCGCCTGCGCTTTACCGCCATCGATGAAATCCTTGAGGAAGGCCTGCACGCCTGGCTGACCGACTTTATCCCTTTGGTCCGCCAGTTGGGCGACGCCATCTACAGTTCCTACCTGGAGGCGGCATGAGACTCTCCATCAGCCACGAAACCACCTACCACTATGAAGACCAGGTGCGCGCCAGCATCCAGTACCTGCGCCTCACGCCCCATGACAGCGAGCGCCAGCATGTGCTCAGTTGGCAACTCGACCTGCCGCGCCCGGTGCGTGCCCAGGTGGACCCGTTCGGTAACATCCTGCATGTGTTGACCCTGGATGAGCCCCACGACGCCATCATCATTGGCGCGCGTGGCCAGGTGGATATCGACGAGCTGCGTGAGGCCGAGCACGAGAGCCAATCGGCGTTCCCGTTCCTGCGGTGCACCCGCCTGACCGAACCTGATGACGCCTTGCGTGGTTTTGCCGAACAGCACTGCCGTCAACGGCGCGACCGCACGGCGTTGATCGACTTGATGCACGCGCTGAACCAGGCGATGGCCTACACACCTGGCGCGACCGAAGTCGACACCTGCGCCGCCCAGGCCTTCGCCGGCCGGGCGGGCGTGTGCCAGGACCACACCCACGCGTTCCTGGCCTGTGCGCGTAGCCTGGGCATTCCTGCGCGGTATGTGTCGGGGTATTTATACACCGAGGACAGCACGCACCTGGCCAGCCACGCCTGGGCCGAAGCCTGGCTGGATGACGCCTGGTACAGTTTTGACGTGACCAACCAACTGGCGCGCCCGGAGCGGCATTTGAAGCTGGCGGTGGGGCTGGATTACCTCGATGCTTGCCCGGTGCGCGGCATGCGCCGGGGCGGTGGGCATGAGCAAATGCATGCCAAGGTGTTCGTGGCGCCGACGCCGGTGATTTCCGTCCAGCAGCAATGATAGGGTCGCGGCGAGCGGGGTGTCGTGGGATGTTTAAGGTTGCGGTTTACGCCCGGCCATGTGCTTCAAATACCCCACCAACAGATCCAGCTCACCGTCGGGCAACACGCTGGTCGCGAACGCCGGCATCTTCGCCTGCGGCCAATGCCGCAAACTCTGTGGGTCGCGGATATAGCGCTTGAGGAAATCACCGCCAAAATACTCGGTGGGGTTGTAGGGGATATTCAGGTCCGGTCCCACCTGGCCGTCTCCGGCGCCATTGAGGCGGTGGCATGCCAGGCAGTTTTTCTGGAACAGGGCAAAACCCTGGTTGATCGGGTCGTTGGCCGCCAGCTTCGGATCCGGCAACAACGCCGGAAAACGCTCCGCCACTGTCTTCAACTGCTTGATCGCGGAAATCTGGAATGGCCACTGCTCAGGGCTGATAGCCCCGGCTTGCGGGTTGGTCCACACCAGGTAGAACGGCCCTGCACTGGGTTTGCCATCTGCCAGCGCCGGCCATGGTTGAGCAGGATCCTCCACCGCCAGCCAGGCGCGTGCACCCTGTTGTTCCAGCAACGGCGCGGCGGTGAGTTCGGCGGCGAATCCATCCAGGGCCACCGCTTGCACGTGGCTCTCGGGTTTCAAGCCAGGTAGGAGTACGGCCAGCGGCACTGCGCGATAATTCATGCTGCGCTTGTAGGAGACGTCATCGGCGATCTGCACCGTCTGCGCTTGCGGGTGCTTGAGCAAGTCGGCGGTCTCCCAGGTCTTGCGGGAGTGGTCGAGTTCGATGGTCAATTGGGCCGCCGCAGTGGGGAGGCTGATGAGCAAGGCGAGGAGGGCAAGGATGGCTTTCAAGAAAGGGCCCGGTGTCGAGTGGCGATGCTGCTCACGATAGCGCAAATCTGCACGCAAAAAGACAGCCCCTGCAGGACCGCTATGCGCAATGTCCTTGCAGGCGCTGCCAAAAACTGCAGAACCGGTGCTGTGAATGCACGGCATGTGGGCGTGGAGGTGTCACCCAATAACCTTGGTTAAATTGGGCAAGATCAGAATCAGTGTGGTGGCGAACAGAATGAGTCCCGCCTGACGTACTTTCGAATGTTTGAACATGGCTGACTGCCTTTTGTTGTTATTCCTGAGCGTCAAATGCGTGCCGGTTTTATTTCAGTATGGCGAGATGACGTGTCGCTTTTCTTACAGTTGCTCCGGCAAAACCCGGCAGCAACTTCCTACTGATTCAACCTTAGAGGCCTTGTTCTTCGCGGCTTAGACTCATTTCGTATCAGTTAATCAGTATTTCTGCTTAAAAAGGCATGAGGCATATCGCCATCTTGGCGCCAATGCCTTGGCTAGACAGCTAAAACGATTAATCAGGGGATTACCTTAGGTACCTACCGTTCGTCCGAGCGAGGGGGTCAAAAGCAATGAGCGCATCCGTCATTGAAACCGTGTCAATCGGGCCTAAGGTAGGGCACACATGCACACTGGTTCGAGGACGTCATGACCCAAGCGTTGATCTTTGATGCAATACGCACCCCCCGTGGCAAAGGCAAGCCGGACGGTGCCTTGCACAGCGTCAAGCCGGTGAACCTGGTGGCCGGCCTGCTCACCGCGCTGGCCCGACGCAGTGACCTCGACACTCATCAAGTGGACGACATCGTGCTCGGCTGCGTGACCCCGGTAGGCGACCAGGGCGCCGACATCGCCAAGACCGCGGCGCTGGTGGCGGACTGGGACATCAGCGTCGCCGGCGTGCAGGTCAACCGCTTCTGCGCGTCGGGCCTGGAGGCGGTGAACCTGGGCGCGATGAAAGTCCGCTCCGGCTTCGAGGACCTGGTGGTGGTCGGCGGTGTCGAGTCCATGTCCCGCGTGCCCATGGGCAGTGACGGCGGCGCCTGGGTGCTCGACCCGCAGACCAATATGCACAGTCACTTCACCCCACAGGGCATTGGCGCGGACCTGATCGCCACCCTGGAAGGTTTCACCCGCGAGGACGTCGACGCCTTTGCCCTGCATTCGCAGCAGAAAGCGGCGAGGGCGCGTGCAGACGGTGCCTTCGACAAGTCGCTGATCGCGGTGCAGGACCAGAACGGCATCGTGCTGCTGGACCATGACGAATTCATTCGCGGCGATTCCACCCTTGAAGGCCTCGGCAAGCTCAAGCCGAGTTTCGAAATGATGGGGCAGATGGGCTTCGATGCCACCGCGTTGCGGGTCTACAGCCATGTAGAGCGCATCCATCACGTACACACCCCCGGCAACAGTTCCGGCATCGTCGACGGGGCGGCGCTGATGTTGATCGGCTCCGAAGCCAAGGGGCGTGAACTGGGCCTGCAACCCCGGGCACGTATCGTTGCCACGGCGGTCACCAGTACCGATCCGACGATCATGCTCACCGGTCCCGCGCCCGCCACGCGCAAGGCCCTGGCCAAGGCCGGCCTGCGCGTCGAAGACATCGACCTGTTCGAGGTCAACGAAGCGTTTGCCTCGGTGGTGCTCAAGTTCATCAAGGACATGGGCATCGACGCCGCACGTGTGAACGTCAACGGCGGCTCGATTGCCATGGGGCACCCGTTGGGGGCGACCGGCTGCGCGATCCTCGGCACCCTGCTCGACGAACTCGAAGTACGCCAGCAGCGCTATGGCCTGGCCACCCTGTGTGTTGGCGGTGGCATGGGCATCGCCACCATTATCGAACGCCTCTGAGCCCAAGGAATTTGTCATGACCCAAGCCATTCGTTACGAAAAAGGCCAGGACGGCATCGTGGTGCTGACCCTCGACATGCCCGGCCAAAGCGCCAACACCATGAACGGCGTATACCGCGCGGCCATGGCGGCCACGGTCGAGCGCCTGGAGACGGAAAGGGACAGCATCGCCGGCGTCGTCATCACCTCGGCGAAGAAAACGTTTTTTGCCGGTGGCGACCTCAATGAACTGATCAAGGTCGACAAGGCCCACGCCAAGGATTTCTATGACGGTGTGCGGGTGTTGAAAGCGCAACTGCGGCGCCTGGAAACCCTCGGTAAACCCGTGGTGGCCGCAATCAATGGTGCGGCACTCGGCGGCGGCTGGGAGATTTGCCTGGCATGCCATTACCGCGTCGCGCTGGACGACAAGTCGGTGCAGTTGGGCTTGCCGGAAGTCACCCTGGGCCTGCTGCCGGGGGGCGGCGGGGTGGTGCGCATGGTGCGTATGCTGGGGCTGGAAAAGGCCTTGCCGTATTTGCTCGAAGGCAAGAAAGTGCGGCCGCAACAGGCGCTGCAAGCCGGCTTGATCAACGAACTGGCGGCGGATCGCGATGAGTTGCTGGCCAAGTCCCGCGCCTGGATCCTGGCCAATCCGGACGCCAGGCAACCGTGGGACAACAAGGCCTACCAGATTCCGGGCGGCACCCCTTCGAACCCGAAAATTGCGCAGATGCTGGCAATTGCGCCGTCGATTTTGCGCAGTAAAACCAACGGCTGTTTCCCCGCCCCGGAGAAAATTCTCTGTGCGGCCGTCGAAGGCGCCCAGGTAGACTCCGACACCGCGCACCTGATCGAAACCCGTTACTTCACCGAGCTGGTGACGGGGCAGGTCGCAAAAAACATGATCGGCACCTTCTGGTTCCAGCTTAACGAGATCAACGCCGGCAGCTCGAGGCCGCAAGGGTTTGCGCCGCATATCACGCGTAAAGTCGGCGTGCTGGGCGCGGGGATGATGGGGGCGGGCATTGCCTATGTCAGCGCCAGCGCAGGCATCGAGGTGGTGCTCAAGGACATCAACCTGGCGGCCGCCGAGAAGGGCAAGGCGCATTCGGCGGCGCTGCTGGACAAGAAGGTCAGCCGTGGGCAATTGACCGCCGAGCAGCGGGAAACCATTTTGGCGCGGATTCTTCCTACGGCCTCTGATACTGATCTGGCAGGCTGTGACCTGATCATCGAGGCGGTGTTCGAAGACCGCGAACTCAAGGCCAAGGTCTCGGCCGCTGCGCAAAGCGTGGTCGGCGCCGACGCCGTGATCGCCTCCAACACCTCCACCTTGCCCATCAGCGGCCTGGCCACGGCGGTGCCGGATCAGGCCAGGTTCATTGGCCTGCACTTCTTCAGCCCGGTGGACAAGATGCCGCTGGTGGAAATCATCAAGGGCGCACGCACCAGTGACGAAACCCTGGCCCGTGGTTTGGATTTTGTCCTGCAAATCAAGAAAACCCCGATCGTGGTCAATGACAGCCGTGGCTTCTTCACTTCACGGGTGTTCGGCACCTTTACTAACGAAGGCATTGCCATGCTCGGTGAGGGCGTGGCCGCGCCGATGATCGAGACCGAAGCGCGCAAGGCCGGCATGCCGGTGGGGCCGTTGGCGGTGTCTGACGAAGTGTCCCTCAGCCTGATGAGCCATATCCGGCAGCAGACGGCCAAGGACCTGCAGGCGGAGGGCAAGGCGCTGCCTGCGCACCCGGCGACGGCGGTGATCGATCTGTTGGTCAATGAATACAAGCGGCTGGGCAAGGCGGCGGGAGGCGGTTTCTATGAGTACCCCAGCGGCGGGCAAAAGTACCTGTGGCCAGAGTTGAAAAGCCGCTTTGAGCGACCCGACCAACGCATCTCTGCACAGGATGTACGCGACCGCCTGCTGTTTATCCAGGCCATCGAGACGGTGCGCTGTGTGGAGGAGGGGGTGTTGATGTCCACGGCGGACGCGAACGTGGGGTCTGTTTTCGGCATTGGTTTCGCGGCCTGGAGCGGTGGCGCGCTGCAGTTCATCAACCAATACGGCTTGAACGACTTTGTTGCCCGCGCCCGCTATCTGGCGCAGCAGTATGGCGAACGTTTCACGCCGCCGGCGCTGTTGCTGGAGAAAGCGGCGCAGGGTGAAGTGTTCCGGTGAAGCTGGGGGGCTTGCCTTGAAGGGGTATTTCAAGGCAGGCTCTGGGGGTGTGCAATATTCCCATCACCGTGTCAGGTATTTTTTATGTCGCTACGCGTCTGTATCCTGGAAACCGATATCCTGCGTCCAGGCTTGATCGATCAATACCAAGGGTACGGGCAGATGTTCAAGCGCCTGTTCGCCAAGCAGCCGATTCCCGCCGAGTTCGTGGTGTACAACGTGGTGAACGGTGAATACCCCTCGGACGACGAAGTCTTTGACGCGTACCTGGTCACCGGCAGCAAGGCCGACTCCTTCGGCACTGACCCATGGATCCAGACCCTCAAGACCTACCTGCTCGACCGTTACGAGCGTGGCGACAAGCTGCTCGGCATCTGCTTTGGTCATCAGTTGCTGGCACTGCTGCTGGGCGGCAAGACCGAGCGCGCCGGCCAGGGCTGGGGCATGGGCATTCACGACTACCAGTTAGATGCCAAGGCCCCGTGGATGAGCCCTGAAGTACCGGAATTGACCCTATTGATCAGCCATCAGGACCAGGTCACCACGTTGCCGGAGAATGCCACGGTCATCGCCTCCAGCGCTTTTTGCCCGTTCGCGGCGTACCACATCGGTGACCAGGTGTTGTGTTTCCAGGGCCACCCGGAATTTGTCCATGATTATTCCCGCGAGTTGCTGGAGATTCTCCAGACAACCCTGGGCGAAAAAGTCTATACGAACGGCGTGGCCAGCCTCGAGCGCGACCACCACGGTGCAACCGTGGCGGAATGGATGATGCGGTTTGTGGCGCACAAATCCTAAAGCCAACCCGACCTTTTGAAACTGGCCCACAATGCCGTGCAACCCGTCGCAATAAACCCGAGTACCGCAAAGTAGCCGTAGTGCCATTGCAGCTCGGGCATGTTCTGGAAGTTCATCCCGTAAATCCCCGCCACTGCGGTGGGGAACGCCAGGATCGCCGCCCATGCGGCAAACTTGCGCTGCACCACGCTCTGGCGCGAAGCCTCCAATAACACACCGATTTCGATGGTCTGGCTGGCGATATCGCGCAGGGTGGTCAGGTCTTCCATCTGCCGCGTCACGTGAATCTGCACGTCACGGAAATACGGGCGCATGTTCTTGTCGATGAACGGGAAGCTGAGCTTCTGCAACTCCTGACTGATCTCCACCATCGGCGCCACATAACGCTTGAGTCGCAACACGTCGCGGCGCAGGCCGTGGATCTTCTGGATATCCCGCTCGCTCAGCGAACTGCACAACACGTTGCGCTCCAGCTCATCGATCTCGGCATGGATCGCTTCGCTCACCGGTTGGTAGTTTTCGGTGACGAAATCCAGCAGCGCATACAGTACGAAGTCTTCCCCATGCTCCAGCAACAGCGGCCGCGCCTCACAACGCTGGCGCACAAAGCCGTAGGACGCCGAGTGCCCATTGCGCGCGGTGATGATGTAGCCGTTGCCGGCAAAGATATGCGTCTCGATAAACTCCAGCTTGCCGTTCTCGCGCACCGGCGAGTAGGTGACGATAAACAGCGCATCGCCAAAGGTTTCCAGCTTGGGGCGGCTGTGTTTTTCCAGGGCGTCTTCGATGGCCAGTTCATGCAGGTTGAACTGGCGTTGCAGGTTGGCCAGCTCCCGGGCGTCGGGTTCTTCCAGGCCTATCCATACAAAGTGATCGGGTTTGGCGGCCCAGGCCGCGCCTTCATCGAGGGTGATATCCGTGACTTTCTTACCGGCGCTGTAGACGGCGGCCGCAACAACTCTACCCATGGTGCTGATCGCTTCTTATTGGGAGGACAAGTGTTGGGCAGCTTAGCCTGAATGGCGTTCCGTCGTTGCGTCGAGCTTTTTGTAGTGAGCGAGCTTGCTCGCGCTGGGGTGCGAAGCGCCTTCAAGCGGTGTTCAGGCTGCCCGCAACTCGCGGTCCATCTCGTCAATACAGGCTTGCATCTGCGCATGACACGCCTGCATCAACGCCGGGATGTCGTCCGAAGTCATGCCAACGGTAGGAATTGGCGGCAGCGACCGTATGAGCACATCCCCACTGTTCCAGCGATTGAGCTGCATATGCGTGACGTAATTGCTGACACACACCTGCACAATCGGCACACCCGCCGCAATCGCCATATGGAACGCACCTTTCTTGAACGGCAGCAATCCTTTGCCCAGGTTGCGCGTGCCTTCCGGGAACACCCAGATCGAGGTGTCTTCATGCTGCAACGTGTGGGTGGTGGTGAGCATCGCACGGCGTGCCTTGTGCGCATTGCCCCGGTCAATCAACACATTGCCCGCCAGCCAGAACAACTGGCCGAACAGCGGCACCCACTTCAGGCTTTTCTTGGCGATGCACACCGTACGGTGGGGCACCACGGTGCCGAACACAAATAGGTCATAGTTGGACTGGTGGTTGGCGATGATCACGCAGGTGCCGGGCTTGTTGCGCAGCGAGTCCACATCGGCCTTCACATTGAGCCGCAGGATCCACATGGCCGGCAGCGCGTACAGGCGTGCGCACAGGCGACTGTTGTCCGGGTTGAACGGCCGGCACACACCAACCAGCACGCCGAGCACGCCGGCAAGCATAAAGTGCAGGCTCATCAACAACATACGCAACAGAAAAAGCATCGACACGGCCCACCGGGACAAAAGGTGGCGCAGTGTACGGTTGTGCACTGTATTCGGCAATTACCCCGGTAGAGGTAGGAGATAGCCGATGTTTAAGCGCATGTTTCAACATCTGTCGATACGGGCAAGCTAGAGCGGCTGAAGATGATTCGGAATTGGTTGTACGAAAAAGCCCGACGCAAGGTCGGGCTTCGGTGTATCAGGCGTAGGGATTAACTCAGGATATGCCCCTGGTCTTGGATGATGGCGTCGTCCAAGGCTTCCAACAGTTCTTTACGGACTTTCAACTTGGTGTGCTTGTGGGCGTTCATGTTGAGCTTCTTCAACTGACGCGCCGCTTCCAGCGCCGCCGCGTGCAGCTCTTCCGGTGCCACCACCTTGTCGAGGAAGCCCGCTTGCAACGCGCCCTGCGGGTCAAACATCTCGGCATTGATCACCGAACGATGGAACGCCGACTTGCGCAGGCGATCCCGCGCCAACTCGATACCGGCGTGGTGCATGGTCATGCCAATCGCTACTTCGTTCAGGCCAATGCTGAACGGGCCTTCCACGCCAATCCGATAATCCGCCGACAGCAGCAGGAAGGCACCCTTGGCCACCGCATGCCCAGGGCACGCCACAATCACCGGGAACGGGTGCGACAACAGGCGACGCGCCAACGTCGAACCGGACGTCACCAGGCTGATCGCCTCTTTAGGGCCGGCGGTCATCACCTTCAAATCATAACCACCCGACAAAATCCCCGGCGTACCGGTGATCACTACCACCGCCCGGTCCTTCTCCGCCTGGTCCAGCGCTTCATTAAAGGCACTGACCACCGCCGGAGAAATGGCATTCACCTTGCCGTTGCTCAAGGTCAGGGTCGCGATACCGTCTTCGAGGTGGTAGGCAATCAACTCACTCATGACGCGGTTCCTTGTAGGACTTGTTATAGAAGAATGCAGCAGACGTTACCCACCACGCCCGCCCCGGTAAAGCGCTGTGACTGACTGGCCAGTCAGGGTTTTCCCCTGCACAGCGCATCGGAATGCCTGGGGCAGGGCACAATCGCCGCCCCAGACACCTACCGCCGATGCCTGAGAATGGCACAATCAACGCCCCTTGCCGGGCGGTGAGCGGCATAACCGGCTAAGCGCATGAATATTCTGAAAAAAACCTTTGCCATCAGAAAGGCTTTCGACTACATTAGCGCGCCTCGACAGACTGAACTGGTTTGACGAGATACGGTGAAGTGTCCGAGTGGCTTAAGGAGCACGCCTGGAAAGTGTGTATACAAGAAATTGTATCGAGAGTTCGAATCTCTCCTTCACCGCCAAATTCTTGAAGAAATCTCGCGAGTTAGACGCTCAGCGGGATTTTTTTTGCCCGCGATTTGGCAGCGTACCCCCATCTGTACCCCCGTTTGTGACAGGACTTGAGTGGATGGCTTGGGCCGGTATGGCGGCGGATCTCAACGCGAAAATGACACCCGAGCCCGCTGCCTGTGCCGCGCAACATGACCCTTTGAGCGGTTTCCACCAGGCCTGTCCAGGGTCGAGCGGTCGCTTCAACAAGGTCAGTGAAGTTATCCGGGCAGGTTTGCGTCTGCTGGAAGAGCAACAGCAACATTTCGCGACCAGGACACTGGAATTGAAGGCGGCATTGGCTGAAGGAATGCAAAGCGGAGAGCCGCAAGCTACCGATGAAGTCTTCGACGTGATCGAGGCGCAGGTGCGTGAGTTGGCCAATTCCAGACGCTGATGACTGCGGACTGTTCACCATCTGCGAGATGTCCGGCACGGGGGGGCTGATTGGCCTCTAGACCTTGGGCAATCTGTAAGCTGAAGCAATAGTGTAGGGCCATTGCCGCAGGAATTTGGAGCATGAGCGCGCTGCTTGCTTGCAGTGTTGTTTGTGCAAGCAAGTCTGCGCTTAAGGCATAGATTTCTTGATCTCTGCACGTTTCTTGATCTGTTAAAAATCAAACAGAGTCAACGGGTTGCCACTTATCTGAGTTCTGCCAAGGGCCAGGAGGAACCATTGTGTTCTGGTGTGGTGGCGGGTAAATTTGACGTTTCGACTGAACGAGTGGGTCGATGTTCCTTCATCCACGGCGTTCTATGATGCTCAATACGCCCTTACGGCATCCTGACAGCCTTCTCAGGGCTTTGCTGTCTGAGGTGTTGATCTGGCCTGGGAGGCCTGAAGGCAATGGTTATGCGTACGCTGAATATTGAGGGTCGTCGGGAGACTGGCTCAAACCTAACGATGTCTTTCGCCATGGAAGCGCGATGAAGTACGCCTATGAAGACCTGAGCGATACGCAGTTCGAGAACCTTATCGTGTTCTTGTGCCAACGGCTGCTTGGCATCTCCGTTCAAGGCTTCGCCAAAGGCCCTGATGGGGGGCGTGATGCGAAATTTGTCGGTACCGCCGAGCTGCATCCTAGCAAGGCTGCGCCATGGGCAGGCACGATCATCATTCAAGCCAAGCACACCAATGGTTACAACCGGAATTTCTCCGAGCCTGACTTTTACAGTGCTAAAGGCACCAATACCGTACTGAGCAAAGAGATCCCCCGGATTCAGAATCTGCGTACCAAAAAACAGCTGGATCACTACATGCTGTTCGCCAACCGGCGCCTTGCAGGCAATGCCGAAAGCGAGATACGCAAACATATCTCGACGCAGTGTGGGTTACCGGAGTCGTCCATTTACTTGTGCGGTGTGGAGCAGCTGGAAGTATTTCTGAAGGTGTTTCCGGAAGTCGCCGTCTTGGCAGACCTCGACCCAATCGATTGTCCATTAATTGTCAGTCCGGATGATCTGGCTGAGGTTGTTCAAGCACTGGCAAACCACAAGGATGCTGTAGGTGCCTTGTTGGATGACCCGCCGACTGCACGGGTGTCCTATGAAACAAAGAATGCGCTGAACAATATGAGTGCAGAGTATGCCAAGGCACTGCGTAGACGATTTCTTAAAGAGACCGCGCAGATACGTGCTTTTTTGGCGGCTCCGGAAAATCTTGAGTTGCTTCATCTATATGAATCTGTGGTCGACGAGTTTCAATTCAAGATCATCGCCAAGCGTCGGGACTATCAGACCTTTGATGAGGTCATGGAGTACTTGATCGACCTATTATTCAGCCGTGATCCTGTTCTGCGTCAGCATGCGCACAAGCGTCTTACTCGTGCGGTGCTGTTCTACATGTACTGGAACTGCGACATTGGCGAGGTGGATGATGCTGAGGCCGACTAAACACTCCCACCCAGACCGCACTGTGATCAATGTTTCATTGCTGCTGCTCGGGCGACTGAAGTCGCGTCGAGTCGACGATTATGATGCGTTGCGCAGATATGCGAAAAAAGCAGTCATCGGTGGTGATGTTTTGTTTTTGCCGGCGTTGAATTTTCTTTATCTATTGGGGTTGATCGACTATCGCCCTAAAACAGATGCTGTGGAATATGTAGGTCCGAATGAAGCTCTCTAAAATTTATACGGATAAGCCGGATCTGTTTGAGCCGGTAGAGTTTGTTGAAGGGCTGAATGTTGTCTTGGCCGAGATTCGCTTGCCCGAAAATAAGGCCAAAGATACCCACAATCTTGGAAAGACCTCGCTTGGGCGCCTACTCGACTTCGGCTTCTTGTCTGGGCGCGATGCTAAGTTTTTCCTCTTCAAGCATTCTGAGTTGTTCAAGGACTTCGTTTTCTTTTTAGAAATCGAGTTGAATGACGCTTCTTTCGTCACTGTGCGGCGTAGTGTGAAGGATGCGACGAAGATTGCTTTCAAGAAACATGAGGCGGGTAAGCAGGACCTGTCAATGCTGCAAGCTGCTGAATGGGATCACTACGATGTCCCATTTGAGCGCGCGCGCGACCTGCTGGATGGCTTGCTTGATTGGCGAGCCTTGAAGCCATGGTCATACCGCAAAGGCCTGGGCTACTTGTTGCGCGCTCAGGAGGACTATCGTGAAGTTTTCCAGCTCCGCAAGTTTGCGTCAAAACATGCCGATTGGAAGCCATTTCTCGCGCATTTGCTGGGCTTCAATGCGCAACTGATTTCTCAGCACTACCTCAAAGAAGAAGAGCTGGCGAAAAAGCAGGAAACAGCTCAGACAATAAAAAATGAGCTTGGCGGTTCTGTTGAGGACATCAGCAAAATTGAAGGTATTTTGCTTCTGAAGAAAAACGATGCTGAAAAAAAGCAGAAGCTGCTGGATGCGTTCGATTTCCGTTCCCAAGACAAGGATCATACCAAGCAACTGGTTGAAGGAATTGACGAAAAAATTGCTGTGCTTAACGCCGAGCGTTACTCGTTGAGTCAAAATAGAAAGAAAATTCTGTTGTCGTTGGAGGATGATCAGATTTTGTTCAGTCCTGACGAGGCGCAGCAATTATTCAGCGAAGTCGGAGTGCTTTTTCAGAATCAGATCAAGAAGGATTTCGAACAGCTGATCGCATTCAACAAGGCCATCACCGAGGAACGCCGCGGATACTTGCAAGAGGAGCGGATTGAAGTTGAGGCGGAGTTGAAACGTTTGAACTCGGAGCTCAACACTTTGGGGAAGAAGCGTTCGGAGATGCTCTCGTTCCTGAGCGGCACCGATGTCTTCACCAAGTACAAGCAGGTAGCTGACGAGATGGTGATGTTGCGTGCAGACATCACCTCACTTGAGCGGCAGCGTGGCTTCGTGCATCGACTGCAGGAGCTAAGGGCTGAGATCCGGACATTGACGGAGGAACGAAGCCATCTGCAGACTCAAATTGAAGAAGATGTTGAGCGTCAGAACTCGACGCAGGACAGCCTGTTCTCGGTGATTCGTGTCTACTTCAATGAAATCGTTGAGGAGGTCATTGATCGCAAAGCATTGCTGAGCGTGTCCCCTAATCAACAGGGGCACTTGGAATTCAAGGCTGAAATATTGGATGAGTCGGGCAATGCTACCAGCGCAGATCAAGGGCATACCTACCGTAAGCTGCTCTGCATTGCTTTTGATATGGCAGTGCTGCGGGCCTACATCGATGAGAAGTTCCCGCGCTTTGTCTATCACGATGGCGTGTTCGAATCGTTAGATGATCGCAAAAAAGAGAACCTGTTAACGGTTATCCATAGGTACGCTGAGTTGGGGCTGCAGCCAGTCATCACTTTGATTGACTCGGATCTCCCTGTTCGCACTGGCAACGACCCTGTGTTCTCTGAAGATGAAGTTGCACTGACCCTGCATGATGAGAGTGAGCAAGGACGCCTGTTCAAGATGCGAGCCTGGTAGCCCTGTCCGATGTCGGTGGAGTGGATGTGCGTGTTTTACGTTGCCCTGCTCGTGATCTGTACGGGCAACGTTCGCTCCTGAATTGGCGACGTAGATCACTTTTTTTGTAACTTGATGTTGGTTCACTGGAACTCCTGGCGGCACCGTCGTATATAACGCTGATGGAAGATGTGCTTATCGCCCACCTTCCGTGGGGGGTCAGTTTGCATTTGCGCCTGTTGATCGGAGGTGTGCGATGCGCAAGTTGATCTTCTTCAGCTTTCTTCTCGTAGGTGCCGGATTCGGCTATCTCTGGGGGCCGCCGGATGATTGGCTCACCCGTTTGTTGATGATGGGCATCAGCATGATGTTTGCTGGGGCGATTGGTGGGGCAGTGGCGGATATCGGTCGAGGTACGGCTGAGCCGGATGCCAATGATTGGTATGAGATCCATCGGCCAATAGGGTCTGGCGTTCATGCAAAAGACTATGCAGCCAATTATTGGCGAGATGAATGGCATCCGCCTTTTACGAACCCCAAAGATTTTTAGCGTTACCCCTGATGAGTGTTCTCTTCTTCGCCGATGCTAGTAGGTTCATTTTTTCAGCAGATCTTTCAGGGCGTCTTTTGCTCGGGTGATGGTGGAGCGTGCATCGCGTTCCACTTGTTTCGTGGTCTGTTCCACCTGTGACTTATCCGATGCAAGTGTTCCGTCGTCGGTGTCTACCAAGTCTGCTCGGCGATCAAAGCCGACCTGGTCGGCTTGGGTTTGACCGTGCATCTGTTCGCCGCGTGCCTGGATTTGTTCCCGAATGGGCGTGGCGGATGCCGTTGGTGCGTCCGACAACGTATTATCCCAACCTTCGACGGTCCGCCGATTGCGGGTAAATGTGCTTGCAGGGTTGCTTTGTTGGTCCACTCGTTGTTGCATTGTGCTGCGCTGCTCGCCCAGGTCGCCGAAGGAGGTGGGCAGTGCAGTGCCGTCGGAAATCACCCGGTTGGGCGACAAACCTTGGCGTGCCAGTTCGGCGTCCATCATCACTTTGGCCGCTGCGCTGTTGCCGCCATACTGCTCTGCATAGCGCATGAACATAGCCAGATTGTGTGGGTCTTGTGCCAGGTCGATGGTGATAGATTCACCTTGCTCGTATGCAGAAGACATACGTTCGGCAGTAAGCGATCCATAAACCCCACCTATCCCAAGGTGAGTCAACGGTTTACCGTGGCATCTCCGGTGAGCAGTTCCACGGCAGCAAGGCTTCGTAGTCTTCGACCGTCGAGGCATATGGCAACCGCTCCAGTACGTGGCGCAGCCACGTATAGGGCTCCTGGCCGTTGACCTTGGCGGTCTCGACCAAGCTGTAAATCTTTGCGCTGGCGGCGGCGCCGTTGACGGTATCACTGAACAACCAAGCTTTGCGTCCGATCACAAACGGCTTGATCGCTCTTTCAGCGGCGTTGTTGTCGATGGGTAAATAACCCGCTTCGACATAGCGCTCCAGTCGG
>NZ_FOKD01000018.1:0-67531 GCF_900112095.1 Pseudomonas sp. NFPP24 | reverse complement strand
GACAGCTTCCGTCCGCTAGCCTTGCTGGAAGGCTTCGGCCCCAAGGAAACCAAGGCCTACCACTACCAGCTCGACCACTTGGGCACCCCGCAAGAACTCACCGCCCCGGATGGCGAAATCGTCTGGTCGGCGCATTACCGTGCCTACGGGGAAATCACCCGCCTCGACATCGGAAAAGTCGACAACCCGTTGCGCTTCCAGGGTCAGTATTTCGATCAGGAAAGCGGGCTGCACTACAACCGCCATCGCTACTACAATCCGGATGTTGGTCGTTACCTGACGCCGGACCCGGTGAAGCTGCCGGGTGGGATCAATGCCTACCAGTACGTGCCCAACCCTACCGGGTGGGTAGACCCGTTAGGGCTCAGCTCATGTCCTGGCGCCGGTGAATGCAAGCCCGGCAGTGAGGTCGAAAACCCAATTATAAAAGCCAGGGCCAACGAAAGTCAGCCAGCACTACCGAGGCTAACAAGGAAAGATCGAAGCGAACGAATTGGGGCCCTAACTGAGGCAAATGCAAAACGACGCGTGTTAGAACTTGAAGAAAAATATGACATGCACACTGTCGCCAAGCACGGCCCTGAGATCACCGATACTGCGCTAAAACAGAGAGCAATTGATGGAACAGACCCGAGCACCGGATTGCATAAGCCTGGAGCGAAAGGAAACTTAAGCTCTCAGTTTCATGGTTGGAAAATGCAACTCAACGCATTGAACAAGGCGTTGACACGTGAATCGCTTGGGCTAGATCCGTTCAACGGAATGGATCACAATAAAAATCCGATGCTCAAGCTGGAATTACCCGGAGCAGGACGAGGCTATCGCCCTAACAAAAAACAGGTTGAAAGCCCAACCCTTAATGAAAACCTAAACTGGTTCGAAGTGAAATTTGATAAAAAAAATAACACCAGGCCATTTACCGCCTTTCCAGCCGAGAAGAAATAATGTTGAAAAACCCATTTTTAAATGAGCCGTTCGATCCTAGCCTGAAATGGTTCATTGGTGTATTTGATATATATGATCAAGAGCAAGGGCCAGGTCTAGACCTGGAGAAATATAATCCAAACGAAAGAGCCGACCGAGAGTTCCTCATAAAAAATTACGCCCTGAATTTAAGCTACCTTTCTTACAGACATAAATATGTTTTGATCAAGGCCCTAGAAAGCAGCCTGAACAATGAAAGTTATGACTTCCAGAGCTTATTCGATATAAATGAAAATGAGGCCGCGTCATGGCCAAGAGAAGAATGGTACGAACTTGAAAACCCTAGAGAATTTTTAGTGGATGTATATCAACTCGCTCAAATCAGTTGGAAAGAAGACCTCCAAAAAGCCAGCCTCGAAGACCAGTCAACCTGGTAACCCAAACACCGCCCTCCAAGGCAACACCGACCCTCTGTGGCGAGCAGGCTTGCCCTGCGTTGGGCCGCGAAGCGGCCCCAGTCCAGGCGATGGGTGTTTTCAGGTAACCCCGCATTGTCTGTTTTGGGGCTGCTGCGCAGCCCAACGCAGGGCAAGCCTGCTCACCACAGGAAGGCTGCGAACCACAACAAGCGGGATCACCCAAACAAAGGGAGTTCACCAACCCTCTTTAAGCATCCGCAACTCCAAATGCTGCAACAACATGATGGTCTTGCCATCCACAATCTCGCCGTTTTGCACCCTTGCCAAAGCCTCCTCAAAGCCCAGCTCCAGCACTTCGATATCTTCGCCCTCCTCTTCCAAGCCACCGCCAGTCCCAACCCGATCACCCGGCTGGTACTCCCCCATGAAAAAGTGAATCCGCTCGGTCACCGACCCCGGGCTCATGAACGCTGCGTAGATTTTCTCGACATGGCCGACGCGATAGCCGGTCTCTTCCTCGGCCTCCAGGCGAATGCGCTCTTCGGGGCTGGCGTTATCCAGCAGCCCGGCCGCCGCTTCGATCAGGTAACCATGGTAGTCGTTGACGAACGTCGGCATGCGGAACTGGCGAATCAGCAACACCGTACGCTGGGCGCGGTTGTACAGCAGGATGGTCGCGCCATTGCCGCGGTCGTACACCTCGCGGGTCTGGGTTTGCCAGCTGCCGTCGCGGCGGCGCAGGTCGAAGCTGTACTTTTTCAGCAGGTACCAGTTCTTCGAAAGGGTCTCTTCGGCGGTGATGCGAACGGGGCTGGTGTCCATGGTCGTACTCTCAAGAAAGGGCGAGTGTTTGTTTCATGCGATCCCAGGCAAATGGATCATTGCTGGCGCGCAGGATGTAACCCACATGCGTCGCCGGTGACGATCACCCACCCTAACAATCTCTGCACGTCTTGTTCAATGCAGTAACACTTTGTAAGAAACACCCATGGGCGGCTGTCGAATTAATACCTGCCTGGGCAAGCCATCTGGTAAAACCCCTGCTTGACCTTTTACCTGGAACCTTCATGTCCTCACGTTTTTTCTCGCGCCTGAGCCTGCGCTGGTTTCCGCTGCTGTGCATGGCGCTGTTGATCGTCGGCCTGCCGGTGGGCTGCGCCGTGCTGCAACACAAGGAACGCGAACTGGTGTTTCGCATCGAGCCAGGCACCGCCAGTTGGTACAGCGGCTTGCCCAAGGCGGTGCAGGAATTCGAACTCAAGCCGGCCAGCTTCAAATCGGGGCAGAACATCCATGGCTGGTGGTACCCGGCGGACAAGAAAGATGCTCCCGCGATCCTCTACCTGCACGGCGTGCGCTGGAACCTCACCGGGCAGCTGTTTCGCATCGAGCAACTGCACGCCCTGGGTTATTCGGTGCTGGCCATCGACTATCGCGGCTTCGGCAAGAGCCACGGCGAGCTGCCGTCGGAAACCACCGTGTACGAAGACGCACGCATCGCATGGGAACGCTTCCAGGTGCTGCAACCCGACCCACAGAAACGCCTGATCTACGGGCACTCGCTGGGGGGCGCGGTAGCCATCGACCTGGCTGCCGAATTGGGCAAACAGACACCGTTGCCGGTACGTGGCCTCGTCATCGAATCCACCTTTACGTCGCTGGCGGATGTGGCCACCGCCGTGGCGAATACCTCACTGCCGGTGCGTTGGTTGCTGTCACAGAAGTTCGACTCCATCGACAAGATCGCCGACATCCATATGCCGCTGCTGGTGGTGCATGGCCTTGACGACCGCTACGTACCGCCGCGCTTCAGCCAGCAGTTGTTTGAAGCCGCCCGGGAGCCCAAGCGGCTGTTACTGGTGCCCGGTGCCAGCCACAACAACAGCATGAGCCTGGCCGGTCGCAGTTATGGCCAGGCGCTGGACAAACTGATGCAAGCGAAGATGCCGACGCAGGTTGTCACCCACTCCACAGGCCGCAACGGCGACTCGTAAAAATGTTTTTCGGCACTGGGTTCGTGCTTGCCTGTCAAGCGCAAACCCAGGCCATGCTGGGCCAAATCCGAAGTTGATCAAATATTGATCTTGGCTTAAATCGCCAACCCTGCCGGGGCTTCGCAAAGTTATCCACAGAGATACCCACGGTTTTCGTGGACAACTCTTTTTATTTTTTTACGCTTTTTTTGCTCAGTAAACGTTTTCCGGGAATGTCCCCGGCAACAAAATTTCGCGATTCACATCGCGTATATCGTTATACCCACACAGCGCCATCGTCACGTCCAACTCGCGGGCAATAATCTCGAGCGCCTTGGTCACACCCGCCTCGCCCATCGCCCCCAGGCCATACAAATGCGGCCGGCCGATCATCGTGCCTTTGGCACCCAACGCCACCGCCTTGAGCACGTCCTGGCCGGAGCGAATGCCGCCGTCGAGCCACACCTCGATGCGCTCCCCCACCGCTGCCACAATCGCCGGCAACTGGCTGATGCTCGACGGCGCGCCATCCAATTGCCGTCCTCCGTGGTTGCTCACCACCAGCGCATCGGCACCGGCATTTGCGGCCAGGCGTGCATCTTCTACATCAAGAATGCCCTTGATAATCAACTTGCCACCCCAGCACTGCTTGATCCACTCCACATCGTCCCAACTCAGGCGCGGGTCGAATTGCTGGGCGGTCCAGGACGACAGCGAACTCATGTCGGCCACGCCTTTAACATGCCCGACGATATTGCCGAAGCCGCGTCGTTTAGTGCCAAGCATGCCCATCACCCAACGCGGTTTGGTGGCCATGTCGAGGATATTCGGCAGGGTCAGCTTGGGCGGCGCGGACAGGCCATTGATCAAGTCCTTGTGGCGTTGCCCGAGGATCTGCAAGTCGAGGGTCAGCACCAATGCATCCACGCCGGCGGCCTTGGCGCGCTCGATCAACTGCTCGATAAAGGCGCGGTCGCGCATGACGTACAACTGGAACCAGAACGGCTGGCCGACGTGCTCGGCGATGTCTTCCAGCGAACAGATGCTCATGGTCGACAAGGTGTAGCGCAGGCCAAATGCAGCGGCAGCGCGGGCGGTGAGAATCTCGCCATCGGCATGCTGCATGCCGGCCAAACCGGTCGGCGCCAGCGCGACGGGCATGGCCATGTCCTGGCCGATCATGCTGGCGCGGATCGAGCGCTCGTCGATATTGCGCGCCACCCGCTGGCGGAACTTGATGCGGGCAAAGTCGCTTTCGTTGGCGCGGTAGGTGCTCTCAGTCCAGGAGCCGGAATCGGCATAGTCGTAGAACATCCGTGGCACACGTTTTTGCGCGAGCTTGCGTAAATCTTCGATGGTTGTGATCAACGACATCTAGGTCACCTCTCCCTGGACTGAATGCTGAGAGTAACCGCCCATCGCCCGCACAACCAGCCATTGCGTTTACGGCATGAGACGACTAATCTCGCACAAACCCGCAAAAAGACGCAAAACCATGCACAGCACCCATCAAGCCATCGACCTGCCTTCTTTGCGCAAACAGAAGATTTTGTTGCTGCTGGAACGCGACGGCAAAGTCACCGCCTCGGAGCTGGTGGAGCACTTCGCCGTGTCCCAGGACACCATCCGCCGCGACCTTGGCGAGCTCGCCGCTGCCGGCCTGCTGCAACGCGTGCACGGCGGCGCCCTGCCCCGACCCAAAGACACCGGCAAGGATTTTTTCACCCGAGTGGGCGAAACCAACGACGCCAAGCGCCACCTCGCCCGCCTGGCCGCCGAACGGGTCGAGGATGGCCAGATCGTGCTGTTCGATTCCGGCTCCACCACCCTGCAGATCGCTCAGTCCTTGCCGCACTCGATCCGCCTGACAGTGGTCACCACCTCGCCGATGATCGCCATCGCCCTGGCGGACCATCCCGATGTAAAAGTGATCCTCACCGGCGGCCAACTCAACCCGGCGATGCTGTCCACCAGCGGCCATGAAACCGTGCGGTTGATCCAGAGCATCAAGGCCGACCTGCTGTTTACCGGCGTGTGCGCGCTGCATCCGCAAGTCGGTATCAGTTCGCTGCATTTTGACGAGGTCGCGGTCAAGCAAGCCTTGCTCGACAGTGCGTCCCATGTGGTGGCGGTGACCATGGCCGACAAGATCGGCGCCGTGGAGCCGTTTGTGGTGGCACCGTGCAGCCGCATACACACGTTGATTACCGAATGGCACGTGCCGAATGTGCAAGCGTATGAACAGCTAGGTGTGGAAGTGCTGCGGGTAGAGGTCGAGTAGGCACAGCGCATCGGAGGTTGCCAGGCCGCTGGCCGTGTTGTCGAAGATGCACCAGGTGGGCACGCCATCCTCCACGGACGCGCTGACCAAACGGGCATAGGCCTGGACCCGTTCAGGTCCATAGGCGCTGTGATAAATGCGCGGCGTCCCGTGCAGGCGCCAATAACGCACGCCCTGCCAACCGGCCGGTGTGTCTCCCGACGCAATAAGCGGCGGGTCGGCCGCCACTCGCCCGACCTGCAGGTGGCGCAACATCTCCTCAGCCGCAAGCCAACTCCCATGACGTGGCTCAAGCACTACGTGGCCCATGAAACGTTGGCGCAACGCCGCGAAGAATGCGCTGGCAACGAGCGGTTCGTAATGCAACGAAGGCGGTAATTGCACCAACAGGCAACCCAGCTTTTCGCCCAGTTGCAGGCATTGCCCAAGAAACTCATCCAGTGCAGCCTCACAGCCTTGCAGGCGCAGCTCATGAGTGAGGCGCTTGGGCACTTTGACCGAGAAACGGAAGCCTGAGGGTACCGAATCCGCCCAGCGTGCATACGTCTTCGCCAGGTGCGGACGATAGAAGGAGCTGTTGATTTCCACCGCATTGAAGCACGAAGCGTAGCGCTGCAAATGCGTGCCTTCAACAGTAAACCTCGGCCAGTATTCACGCGGCAAACTCCAGCCAGCACAGCCCACATAGGGAGCTGCAGTCAAAACAGCACCTTGGCAGCATCGCGCATGAAAATCTCGATGGTCTTGGGGCCCACCCCGTCGAATTCCCCAAGGCGTTTTTCGAAGGCCTTACGGCTTTCGCTGACACTGCGCATATGGGTGATCTTGCCTGCGTATTCGGCGTTCAACCTGGCGCTGAGGTCGAGCAAGCGTTGCGCGGTGGTTTCGTCATAGCGCACGTAATGCGCGCGTCCCAGCATGGCCACCAATTCACGCGATGTGCAGTGCTGCAGCTTGCGCGCAGTGTCACGGCCTTCTTCCTCGACAATCACCTTATAGGCCTGCGCGGCAATCGGTGCCTGGATACGCTTGCCCATCAGGAAGCTGGCGATAAACCACTTGAACAGACTGTGGTCGTCGCCGGGCTTGAGTTCAATGCCCAACTCCGACGCGCTGATGGCGCGGGCCATGTTCAGTGGCCCAGTTTGCGCTCGGCCTTGGCGGCCTGTTCATTGATGGCATCGGTCTGACGCTCGATGTCCTTGATCTCGGTGGGCGTCACTACTTTATCGACGGTTTCGGTCTCGGGATTCGGGCGTTCCAGAGTCTGGCCCTTGTCAGCCTTGTCGGTGCCCCGCTGGGCTTCTTCAGAGCTGATGGGTGCTGGGGTTTTATCGGCATTCATGGTGAGTCTCCAGTCAATTGAAGGCCCGTGAAAATGACGGGCGCTTAAGCAGCAGAGGCCTGCCGATGTGGATAGTTCAAGGAAATTGCCCGCGCCAACCGCCCGGAAAATAAGCGCAAATTAATTTAAACCTTTGTCGCCCGCGCTGGATCAACTCTCTCAGATCCCATTCCCCATCAGGAGACACTCGATCATGAGTTCACACCTAAACGGCAAGAATATTCTGGTTATCACCTCCAATACCGGCATTGAGCGCGATGAACTGCTCAAACCGTTGGAAGCACTGCGCGGGCATGGCGCGACGGTGACCCACGCCTCCAGCAAGGGCGGCACCACACAGACCTTCGTCGGCGACACCGAGAAAGACCAGACGGTGGAATCCGCTGCAAAACTGTCCGAGCTCTCCGGTGCTGATTTCGATGCACTGGTCATTCCCGGCGGCACCGTCAATGCGGACACGCTTCGCCAGGATGCGGCCGCGTTGAAGCTGATCAACGAATTCGTGCAGGCGGGTAAAACCGTAGCGGCGATTTGTCACGGGCCCTGGGCACTGATTGACGCAGGCGTGATCAAGGGCAAGACCCTGACCTCCTACAAGAGCGTGCGTACTGACCTGGAAAACGCCGGTGCCGCCGGCTGGGTCGATGCCGAGGTCAAGGAATGCAAGGCCAACGGCTGGACCCTGATTACTTCGCGTACGCCGGACGATCTGCCGGCATTCAATGAGGCAATTGCAAGGGCTGTGGCAAGCTGATGCCCGAGCGCTGAACGAAAACAGGCGCCGTCGAGGCGCCTGTTTTTTATGGGCTGATGCCTCAGCTTTTACGATGCTCCGGCATTTCCCGTTTCGGCCCGAACATCGCCCAGGCGATCAGCCCCAACAGCGGCACAAAAATCAGCACCACCAGCCATAATCCTTTGGACTCCCAGCCCCCCGTGCTGCGCAACACGATATTGATCGCCCACAACTCCAGCAGCAACAGAATCACCGCCAGCCCAATCCAGATATATTGAATTTCCATGCTTCACCTCCTAGGTCGTATGCGTTAGGTCAAGCATCGGCCGTGAGGGTTCATTTAAATTTGCGCGAACCTTGCGCCGTGGTGGAATGCAATGCGCCACAGGGCCAACCATGCAACCTGCACGAACAGCACCGTCACGCACTCGCTGTAGGTCATTGAATTTGTAGAGGTATTTCAAAAATCTCAGGTTGGTACACCTGATGCACTCCTGCACTGGACGAGGCGTGCATTTCGACACGCCCTGAGTTTCCCGTGAGGTGTCACCCATGAATGCGATTGACCTGCTCAAAGCCGACCACGAACGCGTCAAAGCCCTGTTGACTCAACTGAGTGAATCCACCGAACGCGGGGTCAAGAAACGCACTGAACTGCTGGCCAAGCTGGAAGCGGAAATCAGCCTGCACACCAAGCTGGAGGAAGAAATCCTGTACCCGGCGTTCAGAAAAGCCGGCGGCAAGGAACAAGACATCATGTACCACGAGGCCAAGGAAGAGCACCGTACCGTCGACGCCCTGGTACTGCCCGACCTGAAGCAGACCGAACCTTCGACAACAGAGTTTTCCGGCCGCGTCAAAGTGGTCAAGGAGCTGTTGGAACACCATATCGAAGAGGAGGAAAGCGAGATGTTTCCTCAAGCGAGAAAATTACTCGGGAAAGCACAACTTGAAGAACTGGGCGCCGAGATGGAAGCGATGAAAACAGCGCATAAAAAGCAGCAGGCAACCAAGACCCTGGCAGCCTGAAGCATGTTTCACCGAAGCCTCACGGGTAGTGCCGGGGCTTCGGTGCAGGGTGCTGGCGAAGGTTCGGGCGCCAATCCCCAATCGCCCTGTTCGTACCAGTCATCACCGAGCATTTCGGCCGGATGCATGGTGCGATCGGCACCGTTGCCGCAGGCCAGGTCAGAGGCGCCGCAATAGCGGTCACACCCCCAGCAGATGCGTTCAGGGTGTTTGGGATGCAGCGGAAATGGCTTGGCCATGAAGCAGCTTCCTACCGGTGAACTGTAGGTCAAGTCTAATGCCACGATACCAACCCGGCCTTGACACGGATCAAGCCGGGCAATCATGAAATATCCTGCAAATTTGACAAGAATCATTATTATTCACGGCAGACCTTCCTAGACTCGGGCCCTCTCCCCTTTCCCGTCAGGAAGCCCTCATGCGTACCTCATCCCTGCTGCCCATTCTCCTGTTGATGACCACCTTCGCGGTGTCCGCCAAGGAGTACCCGATCGGCGAACCGCAACACTGCCCGGGGCTGGAAATCGGTGCGGTGTACCTGCAACCGATCGAGATGGCCCCCGCCGGCATGATGCGCGCCACCGCCGATTCCGACGTGCACCTGGAAGCCGATGTGCGCGCCACGGCAGACAACGCCCAAGGCTTTCAGGAAGGCAGTTTCGTGCCTTACCTGAACCTGTCCTTCGCGCTGAAAAAACAAGGTGACACGCCGCCCATCAACGGTGACTTCCACGCCATGGTCGCCAATGACGGCCCGCACTATGGCGACAACGTCAAACTGCAAGGGCCGGGCAAGTACAGCCTGACCTTCACCGTCACCCCTCCTTCCGGCCACCCCTCCCTGGGCCGTCACACCGACAAGGAAACCGGCGTCGCCCCTTGGTTCGAACGCTGCGAAGTGCATTACGAATTCGTCTATGCCGGCATCGGCAAGAAAGGCGGCTATTGATGCGCCGCGCCCTGCTGCTCGGCGTTTTTTCGCTGAACGGTGCAGCCTTGGCGGCGCCTTTGCCCAGCTATGAGCTGACTCTGCAAGACGGCCGCTTCACGCCGCCCCAGTTGGCGGTCAAGGCCGGCGAGCGTTTCAAGATCGTACTCAAGAACCTCGGCCAAGGCCCGGCCGAATTCGAGAGCACACCGTTGCGGGTGGAGAAAGTCTTGTCCCCTGGGGTGACCACCTTTGTGGTGATCCATCCTCTGAAGCCAGGCACCTATCCGTTCTTCGACGAATTCAACCCCCAACTGCCCCAAGGCAGCATCCGCGCCGAATAGGAGCTGTTGATGAACACATCGATGTTTATTGTGTGGCGCGAAAGCGTCGAGGCGCTGCTGGTGATCGGCATTCTGCAGGCCTGGATCAGCTGCCAGGCCGGTCGCTCACGCCTGGCCCGCTACCTCTGGGCCGGCATCCTGCTGGGCCTGCTCGGTTCCGCCGGGCTGGCGGGGTTGATGCTGTGGGCTGGCGAAACCATGACCGGCCCCGAGGGTGAATGGCTGCAAGCGGCGCTGACCCTGGCCGCCAGCGGCCTGATGGTGCAGATGGTGTTCTGGATGCATCGCCATGCGCCCATGCTCAAACACCGGCTGGTCAATGAAGCCGACCAGCACCTGGCCCGGCACGGCGGTTGGGGCGTGTTGCTGCTGGCCCTGCTGGCAGTGAGCCGCGAAGGCAGCGAGACCGTGGTGTTTTTGTATGGCGCCGGTGCCCGTCTGCACGACGAAGCTCTGGGCCTGTTCGCCGTCGGTGGCGTGCTGGGGCTGGTGCTGGCCGGGCTGAGCGTGGTGCTGTTGCGCAGCAGCCGACGCTTTATTTCCTGGGCACGTTTTTTTGCCGTCAGCGAAGCCTTGCTGTTGCTGCTGGGCGGCGCTTTGCTGGTGTCTGCGGTGGACCGCATCAGTGGGCAACTGTTGGCGATGGACATGCCCGACTGGGTCTACTCGGCCTTTGGCGACAGCCGCTGGGACAGCAGCCTGCTGCTCAGTGACAGCCATGGCCTGGGCGCGTTGCTGGCAGACTTCGCCGGCTACCGTGCCGCGCCCAGCCTGATCACGGTAATGGTGTTGCTCGGCTATTGGCTGCTGGTGGGTAACGGCCTGCGCCGGTCACGGCAAGCCGCATGAGCTGGCTACAGCGACTGGGCGATGGCATGCGCCGCCATGGGCGGCTGATCCGAATCGTGCAATGGATGGTGGTGCTGGTGTACGCCGTGCTGCTGGTGTTGCCGACGCTGCTGCCCCTGCCGGACAGCCAGGCGCGCCTGCTCAACAACCTCACGCTGCTTGCACAATTCATCTTCTGGGGCCTCTGGTGGCCCTTCGTGTTGCTGTCGATGGTGCTGTTCGGGCGCCTGTGGTGCGGCGTGCTCTGCCCGGAAGGTGCCTTGAGCGAATGGGCCAGCCAGCACGGACGCGGCCTGGGCATTCCGCGCTGGCTACGCTGGGGCGGCTGGCCGACCCTGGGTTTTTGCTTGACCACGCTCTATGGCCAGTTGATCAGCGTGTACGACTACGCCCCGGCCGCGCTGCTGATCCTCGGTGGCTCGACTCTCGCGGCGGTTGTGGTGGGCCTGCTGTTCGTGCGCGGCAAACGCGTCTGGTGCCGCTACCTGTGCCCGGTCAGCGGCGTCTTCGCCCTGCTCGCCCGCCTGGCGCCGGTGTACTTCGCCGTGGATGAACAACGCTGGAAGGCCAACGCCGCGCCGCGCCTGCCGTTGCCCAACTGCGCGCCGCTGCTGGACATCCGTCGCCTGCAAGGCGCCAGCGAATGCCACGCCTGCGGCCGCTGCAGCGGGCAACGCGGCGCGGTGCAATTGATCGCCCGCTCATGCAACCAGGAAATTCTGCAGGCTCCGTTGCAACACGGTTCGGCCTGGGACGTACGCCTGCTGCTGTTCGGCGTGATCGGCCTGGCCATGGGCGCGTTTCAGTGGACGCTGAGCCCCTGGTTCATCGCCCTCAAGCAACACCTGGCCGAGTGGATGGTGAGCCGCGACTGGCTATGGCCGCTGCAAGACAACGCCCCCTGGTGGTTGCTCACCCATTATCCGCAACTCAATGACAGTTTCAGTTGGCTGGATGGGGCGTGCATCGTGCTGTATCTGGCCGCCAGTTCGCTGGTGGTGGGCGGCGGGTGCTGGCTGTTGTTGCACCTGGCTGCGCGCTGGGCGAGTGATGGCGCAATGTTTCGGCCCCTGGCATTGACGTTGACGCCCCTGGCGGGCGCAGGATTGTTCCTGGGGTTGTCGGCGACCACGGTGAAGCTGTTGCGGTATGAAGGCTTGGTATTGGCGTGGGTGCAACCGCTGCGAGCGGGGATCTTGATGGCGGCGATCGGCTGGTGCCTGTGGTTGGCGTGGCAACGACTCGAGGGACTGCCTCGCGGACGGGCGTTCCTATGCATGCTGATGAGTACCGGGTTGATCGGCTATGGCTGGTGGCTGCAGTTCTGGGGCTGGGCTCACTGAAGCAAGCGCTATATCAGAACCTGCCAGGATTGAAACTGTGGGAAGGGGCTTGCCCCCGATGGCAGTGGGTCAGCCAGTCCATCTGTCACTGATACTGCGTCATCGGGGGCAAGCCCCCCTCCCACATTTGCCAACCCGCGCACTGCTGCGGTGCGTGGCTGAGGGCCAGCCAGGTCGTGCAAGGCGTAGGGTGATCACCCGCGCAAGACAAACGCGGGAAACAACTCGCGCAAACGGCCCCACAGCTCGGGTAACGCGGCCTGTGCCGGCGCACTCGGCAATTGCCGGTCGAGCATGCTGACGGTGCGCACCATTTGCACGGCGAAGCGCTGCACACCGGTGGCTTGCAGACGCTGGGCCAGCAGCAACAACCGGGGTGGGTCGATCAAGTGCCAATGCACCGTGGTGCGGCATTCATAGTCCACGCCACTGGCGAGCAAAGTGTCGAGGCTGCGCCAGTTGGCGGCGCCGCTGCCCTTGACCTGGGTGATCGACTGGCAGTCTTCGGCCAGGGCCTTCACGTCGAACCCGACCCAGTCGGCATGACGCAACGCATTGGCAAACCCTGCCGGTTTGATCCCCGCGCTGTGCAAGCCGATGTGAAAACCCATCGCCCGCACTTCATCCATCGCCGCCGGCAAGCCTTCCTGCAAGGTCGGCTCGCCGCCGCTGAACACCACGGCATCGAGCAGGTCCCGGCGCCGTTGCAGAAACAGCAGCACCCGGCGCCAATCCACTTGCGTGCTGGCGCGCGGCGGGATCAGGTCCGGGTTATGGCAATAACGGCAACGCCAGGCACAGCCCTGGCAGAACAGCACGCAGGCGAGCATGCCGGGGTAGTCGAGGGTGGTCAGGGGCACCAGGCCCCCGACCCGTAGCGCTCGGCTCATTGACGCCCGG
The DNA here is from genome assembly GCF_900112095.1 of Pseudomonas sp. NFPP24. Taxonomy (NCBI): domain Bacteria; kingdom Pseudomonadati; phylum Pseudomonadota; class Gammaproteobacteria; order Pseudomonadales; family Pseudomonadaceae; genus Pseudomonas; species Pseudomonas sp. NFPP24. The sequence goes on along the minus strand of NZ_FOKD01000018.1, from coordinate 54,460 downwards.
CCGCCGCAGCTGTTTCGGTGAAGTGCACGCGCTCCTTGTGCTCGGACTGCTTGCCGGGGTTGAACGCCGACACCGGCCGGTGATAACCCATCACCCGGGTCCAGACTTCGCAGCGCTGACGTTGTGGCTGGGATACTTGCATGGTGAATCTCCTTGGGGTTGAAAAGCTTGGTTTAACGAGCGGCTGCCAGCACTTCATCGCACTTGGGGCAGAACTCGTGTTCACCGGCCAGATAGCCATGCACCGGGCAGATCGAAAACGTCGGCGTCACCGTGAGGTACGGCAGGCGGAAGCGCCCCAGCGCCTTGCGCACCAACTGCTTGCAGGCCTGGGTCGAGGAAATCTGCTCGGCCATGTACAGGTGCAACACGGTGCCGCCGGTGTATTTGCATTGCAGTTCGTCTTGCAGTTCCAGGGCTTCGAACGGGTCCTGGGTAAAGCCCACCGGCAGTTGCGACGAGTTGGTGTAGTACGGCGCGACATCGCTGCCCGCCTGCAGGATGTCGGGGTAGCGCTTGCGGTCTTCCTTGGCGAAGCGATAGGTGGTGCCTTCGGCCGGCGTCGCCTCCAGGTTGTAGAGATGGCCGGTGTCCTCCTGGAAGCGCAGCAAGGTGGCGCGCACATGGTCGAGCAACTTGAGCGCAAAGGCGCGGCCCTGCTCGGTGTGCATGCCCTGTTCATCGCCGCTGAAATTGCGCAGCATCTCGTGCATGCCATTGAGGCCGATGGTGGAGAAGTGGTTGCGCAGCGTGCCCAGGTAGCGCTTGGTGTAGGGGTAGAGACCGGCGTCCATGTGATGCTGGATCACCTTGCGCTTGACCTCCAGGCTCTCCATGGCCATGTCCATCAGGCTGTCCAGGCGTTGCAGCAAGCCCGAGGGGTCACCCTTGAACAGGTAGCCCAGGCGCGCGCAGTTGATGGTCACCACCCCCAGGCTGCCGGTCTGCTCCGCCGAGCCAAACAGCCCGCCGCCACGCTTGAGCAATTCGCGCACGTCCAGTTGCAGGCGACAGCACATCGAGCGCACCTGGTTGGGCTGCATGTCTGAATTGAGGAAGTTCTGGAAGTACGGCAGGCCGTAACGTGCGGTCATCTCGAACAGGCGATCGGCGTTGTCGCTGTCCCAGGGAAAATCATGAGTGATGTTGTAGGTCGGGATCGGGAAGGTGAACACCCGGCCCTTGGCATCCCCGGCCTGCATCACTTCGATGTAGGCGCGGTTGATCAACGCCATTTCGGCTTGCAGGTCGCCATAGGCAAACGGCATTTCCTCGCCGCCGATCACCGGCACCTGTTCACGCAGATCTTCGGGGCAAACCCAGTCGAACGTCAGGTTGGTAAACGGCGTCTGGGTGCCCCAGCGTGACGGCACGTTGAGGTTGTAGATGAACTCCTGCACCGCCTGGCGCACTTGCGGATAGCTCAGTTGATCCTTGCGCACATAGGGCGCCAGGTAGGTGTCGAAGGAACTGAACGCCTGTGCACCGGCCCATTCGTTCTGCAGGGTGCCGAGGAAGTTGACCATCTGCCCGAGCGCGCTGCTCAAGTGCTTGGGCGGCCCGGCCTCCACACGCCCCGGCACGCCATTGAGGCCTTCGTGCAACAACGAACGCAGGGACCAGCCGGCGCAGTAACCGGCGAGCATGTCCAGGTCATGGATATGCAGGTCGGCTTCGCGGTGCGCACGGCCGATCTGCTCGCTGTAGACCTCATCCAGCCAGTAATTGGCGGTGACCTTGCCCGCCACATTCAGCACCAGTCCACCGAGGGAGTAGCCCTGGTTGGCATTGGCCTGCACGCGCCAGTCTTCGCGGTCGAGGTATTCGTTCATGGAGGTGGCGACTTCCACCAGGGTCTTGCGGTCGCGGCGCAGGCGGCCGTGTTGTTCGCGGTAGACGATGTAGGCGCGCATCGACAGGAAGTAGCCGGCGTCCATCAACACGCGTTCGACACTGTCCTGGATTTGTTCGACGTCCAGTTGGTCGATGCCCCTCAGGCGGGCCAGAACGGCGCCCAGCAGCAGGTCGACGTCGGGGGGCTGGTATTCGCCGGTGGCGGTGCCGGCGGCGATCAGGGCCTGGCGGATTTTTTCGGCGTCGAAGGGGACGAGCGTGCCGTCGCGTTTGTGCAGGCGGGTGCTGGCCAGGGGGGTGAGCGTGGTTTGCATTGGGGAGGCTCCAAACACTACATATAGGTATTTTTTAGTCTTTAAACACAATATGCGGTGATATTACGAAGATTGGCCTTGGGTGCCCTTGATCGGGGTCAAGGTTTTTCAGATCGGAGGCATATCCGTTTCTTCGGTAACGGCGGCTCACTTTTGAAAAGCGCAAAAGTAAGCAAAACGCTCTTGCCCTAACACTCGGCACCTCGCTTAGGCTCGGTGTACCCGTAATTCGACAGTGATTTGGGGGGCCGCCTAAGATCAAAATCAAAAGCCAGATCAAAAGCAGGCGGATATCTAACTGATGTATGGAGATCAAACTGTGGGAGGGGGCAAGCCCCCTCCCACACTTTGACCGAGTACCGGCCATACAATCCGGTCGGCTCTAAGGCCGCCGCGCTCTTGCTTTTGATCTGGGATCGCCCCGTCAAACACGCTGGCCGAACGCAGGCTTGAATCCGTGGGTAACCCGGCAGGACGCCGGGTTAGCCGCACTGGGCCATGGATGGCCCATTGCGGCGGAACCATAAGCCGCCGTGACCGAAGAAACGGATATGTACACGACGACCAAACAACCCACGATCACCCCCCACTCACGCTCATAAACCTCACCACCTGCACCTCCCCCGCCCCCGTAAAATCATGCCCCAAAGGCTTCCCCCGCAATGCCCGATGCAACGCCTCAACCAACGGCCCATCCTCCAAGGGATAGCGCCTGAGCAACCCACGCAGGTCCAGCGCATCCTCCTGCCCCAGACACAACAACAACCGCCCCTCCACCGTCATCCGCACCCGATTGCAACTGCCGCAAAAACTCTGCGAATTAGGCGAAATAAACCCGATCCGCGTCCGCGGATGCCCCACCAACCGCACATACCTGGCCGGCCCACCGCTGCTCTCGGTGCTGTCGAGCAACACATGCTCACGGGCAATCACCCCACGCACGTCATCACTGGCACAGAACGTCTCCCCGCGCGAACGCCCCACATCCCCCAAGGGCATTTCCTCGATAAAACTGATATCGATCCCGTGCTTGATCGCATACCGCACCAACCCCGGCACCTCGTCGAAATTGCGCCCTTTCATCACCACGCAATTGAGCTTGACCCGCTCGAACCCCGCATCCCGCGCCGCCTCGATACCGTCCAGTACCTGGCGCAGGTCACCGTTGCGGGTGATCGCCCGAAACCGCTCGGGGTCCAGGCTGTCGAGGCTGATGTTCATGCGCTTGACCCCTGCGTCCACCAGGGGGCGCGCCAATCGCGCCAGTTGCGAGCCGTTGCTGGTCATCACCAGTTCACGCAAGCCCGGCAGCGCCGCGATGTTGCGGCACAGCCCGACAATCCCCGGCCGGATCAGCGGCTCACCGCCGGTCAGGCGGATCTTGCGCACGCCCTGGCCCACGAACAGCCGGGCCAGGCGCTCCAGTTCCTCCAGGCTCAACACCTGCTGGCGCGGCAGGAAGGTCATGGTCTTCGCCATGCAGTACACACAGCGAAAATCACACCGGTCGGTCACCGACAAGCGCAGGTAATCGATGGTACGGCCGAGCCCATCCACCAGGCTCATGTCACTGCACCAGCGGCGAGTCGGCGCCCTGCAGCGCAAGGCCACGAATGTCCGCCGCGCCGATCAGGGTTTGCAGGTACTGCACCAATGCCCTCTGCCACACGCCTTGTTGCAGCTGGGTGCGAATCGCCCCGGCCACCGCTTCATAAGGCAACGGCTGCCCTTCGATACGCTGGTCGATGCTGATCACATGCCAGCCATAGCGGCTTTCCAACGGTTTGTCGGCCAGGCCCGGTGCCAGGGTGAACAGCTGGCGCTCCAGTTCAGGCACGGTCTGGCCCTTGCTGATCTGGCCCAGCGAACCGCCCTGGGCCTTGGAGGGGCACGCCGAATACTTCAGCGCCAGCTCGGCGAAACCGCCGGGGGTCTGTGCCAGGCTCAGCAACAGGATTTGCGCCTGCACATGGGCCATCTGGCGCGCCTCGGCATCGTCTGGCGCGCACTCGAACAGGATGTGCCGCACCGCCAGCAACGGCGCGCTGTGGAAGCGCCCGCGATTGCTCTCAAAGTAATGCCGGCATGTCGCTTCGTCGCACTGCGGCACGCTGATTTCACGCTCCAGCAGCAAGCGCGTGGCCGCTTCCTCTTCGTTCTCGCCGGGGGCGATGTCCACCGTCAGGCCGAGCTCGGCAATGCGCTGTTGCAGCAACTCGCGAATCACCAGGGCGCGGGCCGCCAGGTACACCGCTGCTTCGCGGCTTTCGGCCGGGTGGTATTGCAACTCCAGGGCCATCGCCTCGGGCGTGATCGACACGCCGTTGACGCTGACGATGGGCCATTCCTGTTCACTGCTGGCAATCAATTCAGGCTGGGTCATCACGCGCTCCTCACGACTTCTGCCGCACGATTTGGTAGCGCCGCCCCAGGTACCAGATCGGCGCGCTGACCATGTGCACCAGGCGGGTAAACGGGAACAGCACGAACAGGGTCAAGCCCAGTGCCACGTGGGCCTTGTAGATCAGCGACACCGGCGCAATCGATTCCGCCGCCTGCACCGGCCGCAGCAACACCACGTTCTGCGCCCAGTCGGCGAGCATCACCATCACCGAGCCGTCCATGTGCCCGGTCGAGGCGACGATGGTCAGTAAACCGAGCAGTAACTGCGCGAGCAGCACCAGCAGGACCAGGATGTCCGACGCACTCGATGTGGCGCGTACCCGCGGGTCGCTCAAGCGACGCTTGACCAGCATCAGTAACCCCACCAGACACAGCAGGCCGAAGAATCCGCCGGAGACCATCGCCAGCAGTTGCTTGTTTTCAGTGCTGATTACGTGGTGATAGACCGACGCCGGTGTGAGCAGGCCGACAAAATGCCCGGCCAGCACAAACAGCACGCCGATATGGAAAAAGTTGCTCGCCACGCGCATGCCACGGTTGTTCAGCATCTGGCTGGAGCCGGCCTTCCAGGTGTACTGCGACAGGTCGAACCGCGCCCAACTGCCCAGCAGACAGACCGCCAGGGCCACATAGGGGTACACCCCGAATACCAGCAAATTCCACTTAGACATTACCCACCTCCCCGGCCGGCATGGCGGCCGGCGCTGCTTGCTGAAAATCCACCCAATGCAGCGGCACGGCGCTTTCTTCCCGTGCCTTGCCGGGTGCGCTTGGCATCGCGCTGCAACGGTCCTGCTGCTCGGCCTGCATAAAGTCCACGGCCTCCTCTTCCCAGACCTTGTCGAGGGCTTCGAGGGAGTCGTCGCGTGGCTCGGCCGCCACTTGGGCGCGCACCTCGGCCACGGCCTGGTGCGGCTCGGTGCCGGCGATCTGCAACAGCGCACGCATGCAACTGGCGTAGGCGCTCTCACGCTCTTCCAGGCGCGCCGCAAGCAACGCCAACAGGTGCGCCACATCCGCCAGGCCTTCGCGGGCTTCGATGTCTTCGCGGGTGGAGAGGAACTCCAGGTACAGCGGGATATAGTCCGGCAGCTCCTTGACGCCGATGGCAAACCCCGCGGCCTCGTACTGGGCCATCATGTCGACCATCGCCTGGCCACGATCCCGGGACTCGCCGTGCACGTGTTCAAACAGCAGCAGCGACAGCGAACGACCACGACCGAACAACGCGCCGTAGTGTTCCTGGCCATCCATCAGGTCATTGGCGCAGATCAGCTCCAACAGCTCGAACAACGCGCCGCGTTGCTTGGGGCTGATTTCCCGCGACTCGATAATTGCCTGCTCCAGTTCATCGCGGCCATTCACCAGGGCCTCGGTGGGATAGTCCAGCAGCAACGAAATCACTTTAAGAATGCGCATGGCTCAGTCCTCCCAGATCTGGACGGTTTTCAGCACGTCGCGACGGTTGGCTTTCCTGGCACCGAACATGTTGGTGTCGGAACTGCCGCTGCAACCGCTGCCAAAGCTGAAGCCGCAACCGGAGCGTTCGGCGAAGGCGTCGCTCATGGCGTCCTCACGGTGCGCGCTCGGCACCACAAAGCGGTCTTCGTAGTTGGCAATCGCCAGGTAGCGGTACATCTCTTCCACCTGCGGCACGCTCAGGCCCACGTCTTCGAGCACTTGCAGGTCCTGCACGCCGTCCACCTGCTGCGAGCGCTTGAAAGCCCGCATCGCCAGCAGGCGTTTGAGGGCACGCTTGACCGGTTTCTCATCGCCGGCGGTGAGCATGTTGGCCAGGTAGCGCAGCGGAATGCGCAGGCTGTCCACGTCCGGAATCACCCCGTTCATGCCCACGGTGCCAGCAGCGGCAGCGTTCTGGATCGGCGACAGCGGCGGCACGTACCAGACCATCGGCAAGGTGCGGTATTCCGGGTGCAGCGGCAGTGCGAGCTTCCAGTCCACGGCCATTTTGTACACGGGGGAACGCTGCGCCGAGTCGATCACCGACTGCGGCACGCCATCGGCCAGGGCCTGGCGGATCACCGCCGGGTCATTCGGGTCGAGGAAGATCTCCAGTTGCTTTTCATACAGGTCGTGCTCGCTGGCCGTGCTCGCCACTTCGCTGATGCGGTCGGCGTCGTAGAGCAGAACGCCGAGGTAGCGGATGCGCCCGACGCAGGTTTCCGCACACACGGTGGGCATGCCGGCCTCAATTCGCGGGTAGCAGAAGATGCATTTCTCGGACTTGCCGCTCTTCCAGTTGAAGTAGATTTTCTTGTACGGGCAACCGCTGATGCACATACGCCAGCCGCGGCATTTTTCCTGGTCGATCAGCACGATGCCGTCTTCTTCACGCTTGTAGATCGCACCACTGGGGCACGACGCCGCGCACGCCGGGTTGAGGCAGTGCTCGCACAGGCGCGGCAGGTACATCATGAAGGTGTTTTCGTACTCGCCGTAGATATCGGCCTGGATCTGGTCGAAGTTCTTGTCCTTGCGGCGCTTGGCGAACTCGGTGCCGAGGATTTCCTCCCAGTTCGGGCCCCACTCGATTTTCTGCATGCGCTTGCCCGACACCACCGAGCGCGGCCGCGCGGTCGGTTGGTGCTCGCCCAACGGCGCGGTGTGCAGGTGCTGGTAATCGAAGTCGAACGGCTCGTAGTAGTCGTCCAGGCTCGGTAGGTCCGGGTTGGCGAAGATATTCGCCAGCACGCGGAACTTGCCGCCGATACGCGGGTTGATGCTGCCGTTGGCGTTGCGCACCCAGCCGCCCTTCCATTTGTCCTGGTTTTCCCACTCCTTGGGGTAGCCGATGCCGGGCTTGGATTCGACGTTGTTGAACCAGGCGTACTCCATGCCTTCGCGGCTGGTCCACACGTTCTTGCAAGTGATCGAGCAGGTGTGGCAGCCGATGCATTTGTCCAGGTTCAGCACCATGCCGATCTGTGAGCGAATCTTCATCTCAGTTCTCCTCGATATCGGTCGGCAAGGGGCGCGGCAAGTCATCGCCGGTGGCACCGTCGAGCCAGTCGACCTTGGCCATCTTGCGCACCACGACGAACTCGTCGCGGTTGCAACCGACCGTGCCGTAATAGTTGAAGCCGTAGGCCTGCTGGGCGTAGCCGCCGATCATGTGGGTCGGCTTGAGCACCACGCGGGTCACCGAGTTGTGATGGCCGCCACGGGTCTTGGTGGTCTCCGAACCGGGCACGTTCACGATGCGTTCCTGGGCGTGGTACATCATCACCATGCCCTCCTTCACGCGCTGGCTGACCACCGCGCGGGCGGTCAGCGCGCCGTTGACGTTGAAGCATTCGATCCAGTCGTTGTCCTCGATGCCGGCGCGTTTCGCGTCGATCTCCGAGAGCCACACGATCGGCCCGCCACGGCTCAGGGTGAGCATCAGCAGGTTGTCGCTGTAGGTGCTGTGGATGCCCCATTTCTGATGCGGGGTAATCCAGTTCAGCACGATCTCGGTCTCACCATTGCTGCGCTTGCCCTTCACCCCTTCGATGGTGCGGGTGTTGACCGGTGGCCGGTAGCTCATCAGTTGTTCGCCGAACGCCTGCATCCACGGGTGGTCCTGGTAGAACTGCTGGCGGCCGGTGATGGTGCGCCATGGGATGTTTTCGTGGACGTTGGTGTAGCCGGCGTTGTAGCTCACGTGGTCGTCTTCCAGGCCCGACCAGGTGGGGCTGGAGATGATCTTGCGCGGCTGCGCCTGGATGTCGCGGAAGCGGATCGCCTCATGCGCCTTGGGCAGCGCCAGGTGGCTGTGGTCGATGCCGGTGAAGGCCGACAGCGCCGCCCAGGCCTTGACCGCCACATGGCCGTTGGTTTCCGGGGCCAGGGACAGGATCACCTCGGCCGCATCGATGGCGGTATCGATCTTCGGCCGGCCATGGCTGATGCCCGCGTCGCCTTCGTGATGGTTCAGCTCGCCGAGGAAGGCCACCTCGTCATCGGTGTTCCAGTTGATGCCCTTGCCGCCGTTGCCGAGTTTTTCCAGCAAGGGCCCAAGGGAGGTGAATTTCTTGTAGATGTTCGGGTAGTCACGCTCCACCACCGCCATGTTCGGCGCGTTCTTGCCGGGTACAGGCGCCACACCGGCGCTTTTCCAGTCGGTGCCACCGAACGGCTGGGCCAGTTCGCCGACGCTGTCGTGCATCAGCGGCACGGTCACCAGGTCCTGCTCGACGCCCAGGTGCCCGACCGCCATGGCCGAGAACGCCTTGGCAATGCCCTTGTAGATTTCCCAGTCGGAACGCGACTCCCACGCCGGGTCGATGGCTGCCGACAACGGGTGGATGAACGGGTGCATGTCCGAGGTGTTCATGTCGTCTTTTTCGTACCAGGTGGCGGTCGGCAAGACGATGTCGGAGTACACACAGGTGGACGACATGCGGAAGTCCAGGGTGGTCACCAGGTCGAGCTTGCCGATGGCGCCGTCGTCGACCCATTCGGCTTCGGTGGGCTTGCTTTCGCCGCCAAAGCCAATGTCTTCGTTCATCACGCCGTTCTTGGTGCCGAGCAGGTACTTGAGCATGTACTCATGGCCCTTGCCCGACGAACCGAGCAGGTTGGAACGCCAGATGAACATGTTGCGCGGGAAGTTCACCGGGCTGTCCGGTTGCTCGCAGGCAAAGCGCAAGGTGCCGTCCTGCCAGGCCTTGATGACGTAGTCTTTGGGCTCCATGCCGGCGGCGGCCGCGTCCCGGCAGATATGCAGCGGGTTGGTGTTCAGTTGCGGCGCGCTGGGCAACCAGCCGGCGCGTTCGGCGCGGATGTTGTAGTCCAGTGCATGGGTGGGGAACTGCGACTTGTCCGCCATCGGCGACAACACGTCGTGCATGTTCATTTTTTCGTGGCGCCACTGCGAGCTGTGGCCGTAGAAGAAGCTGGTGCCGTTCATCTGGCGTGGCGGGCGGCTCCAGTCCAGGCCGAACGCCAGGGGCAACCAGCCGCATTGCGGGCGCAGTTTTTCCTGGCCGACATAGTGGGCCCAGCCGCCCCCGGTCTGGCCGACGCAACCGCAGAGCATGAGCATGTTGATCAGCCCGCGGTAGTTCATGTCCATGTGGTACCAGTGGTTCATCGCCGCGCCGACGATGATCATTGAGCGCCCCTTGGTCTTGTCGGCGTTGTCGGCGAACTCACGGGCGATCTGGATGGCTTTCTCGCGGCTGACGCCGGTGATCGCTTCCTGCCAGGCCGGGGTGCCCGGTACGCTGGCGTCGTCGTAGTCCCGGGCCACGTTGCTGCCGCCCAGGCCACGGTCGATGGCCAGGTTGGCCGCCGACAGGTCGAACACCGTGGCGACCTTGGCCACGCTGCCATCGGCCAACGTCACGTTGAGCACCGGCACGCGGCGGAACTGCACCGCGTCACCGGCCACGTGCTGGAAGTGTTCGTGGGCTTCACCGGCAAAGTACGGGAAGCCGACTTCGGCCACGTCTGCGCCGATCAGGCTGAGCTTGAGGTCGATGGCACGGCCTTCGCCGCCCTCTTTGGCGAGAATGTTCCACTTGCCCTTCTCGCCCCAGCGGTAGCCGATGGAACCTTGTGGCGACACCAGCTCACCGCTCTCATCGAGGGCGATGGTTTTCCATTCCGGGTTGTTGTCCTGGCCCAGGTTGCCGGTGAGGTCCGAGGCGCGCAGGAAGCGGTCGGGCTGGAAGCCGGCGCCGGGGGCAAACCCGGTCATGGGTTTGAGCATCACCAGCACCGGCAGGTCGGTGAAGCGCTTGGCGTAGTCGGTGAAATAGGTACTCGGGTGGTCGAGATGGAACTCTTTGAAGATCACATGATTGAAGGCCTGGGCCAACGCCGCGTCGGTACCCTGCTTGGGGTTGAGCCACAGGTCGGTGAGCTTGGCCACTTCCGAATAGTCTGGGGTGATGGCCACGGTCTTGGTGCCCTTGTAGCGCACCTCGGTGAAGAAATGCGCGTCCGGCGTACGGGTCTGCGGGACGTTGGAACCCCAGGCAATGATGTAGTTGGAGTTGTACCAGTCGGCCGATTCCGGCACGTCGGTCTGCTCGCCCCACACCATCGGCGAGGCCGGTGGCAGGTCGCAGTACCAGTCATAGAAACTCAGGCACACCCCGCCCAGCAGCGACAGGTAACGCGAGCCGGCGGCGTAGCTGACCATGGACATGGCCGGGATCGGCGAGAAGCCGACGATGCGGTCCGGCCCGTATTGCTTGATGGTGTAGACGTTGGAGGCAGCGATGATCTCGTTGACCTCCTCCCAGTTGGAGCGAATGAAACCGCCCATGCCGCGCTTGCTCTTGTACGACTCGGCCTTGGCCTTGTCCTCGACAATGCTCGCCCAGGCCTCCACCGGAGCCATGGTCAGGCGCGCTTCACGCCACAGTTTGAGCAACGGCTTGCGGATCTTCGGGTACTTGAGCCGGTTGGCGCTGTAGATGTACCAGCTGTAGCTGGCGCCACGCGGGCAGCCACGGGGTTCGTGGTTGGGCAGGTCGTTGCGGGTGCGCGGGTAGTCGGTCTGCTGGGTTTCCCAGGTGATCAGGCCGTTCTTCACGTAGATCTTCCACGAGCAGGAGCCGGTGCAGTTCACCCCGTGGGTGGAGCGCACGATCTTGTCGTACTGCCAGCGCGAACGGTAGACGTTTTCCCAGTCGCGGGACTCCTTGCGGGTCTCGCCGTGCCCCTCGGAGAACTCGTCTTGCTTGCGGTTGAAGAACCGCAGTTGATCCAGTAAGTGACTCATGGTGCTTTCCTCATCAGGCGTGCCGTGGGGTGCGTTGCCCCGCGAATTCAGGTCGGACTAGCAGGGTGTGGCGCAGCCCTTGCGGGCGTACCACCACCAGGTCACGACGATGCAGCTCAGGTAGAAACCGACAAACATGTAGAAGGCCATGGCCGGGCTGCCGGTGGCGGCCATGGAACTGCCGAAGGATTTAGGGATAAAGAACGCGCCGAACGCGCCCATGGCCGAGCTGAACCCCAGCACCGCAGCAGATTCCTTGCCGGCGTCCTTCAGGGCCTGTTCACGCACCGCAGCGGGTCTGCCGGCACTGGCCTTCTCGTGAACGGTGCGGAAGATCACCGGGATCATGCGGAAGGTGGAGCCGTTGCCGATGCCGGTGGTGATGAACAACAGCATGAACAGGCCGAGAAAGCCGTAGAAGCTGCCGCCCTGCCCGTTCTGCGGCAGAAAGTGCAGCACGCCGAACACCATCACGATCATCAGCACGAAATTCCACAGGGTCACCCGCGCACCGCCCAATTTGTCTGCCAGCCAGCCGCCGAGCGGGCGTACCAACGCGCCCACCAACGGGCCGAGGAAGGCGAATTTCAGCGCGACCACCTCGGGAAACGAGGTCTTGATCAGCAGCGGGAACGCCGCCGAAAAACCGATGAATGAACCGAAGGTCGCGAGGTACAACCAACACATCAGCCAGTTGTGCTTGCGTTTGAAGATCACCGCCTGGTCGCTGAACGACGCGCGGGCGCTGGACAGATCATTCATGCCGAACCACGCGGCCACGGTGACGGTGAGGATGAACGGCACCCAGATGAAACCGGCGTTCTGCAACCACAGCTGGCTGCCGTCGGCCAGGGTTTGCGGTTGCCCGCCCATCAGGCCGAACACCCCGAAGGTGATCACCAGCGGCACGCAGAACTGCATCACCGACACGCCCAGGTTACCCAGGCCGGCGTTCAAACCGAGGGCGGTGCCCTGCTGCGCCTTGGGGTAGAAAAAGCTGATGTTGGACATGCTCGAAGCGAAGTTGCCGCCGCCGAAACCGCAGAGCAACGCGATCAATACGAACACGCTGTACGGCGTGTCGGGGTCCTGCACCGCGAAGCCCATCCACAGCGACGGCAGCAGCAACGACGCGGTACTCAGGGCGGTCCAGCGGCGCCCGCCGAAGATCGGCACCATGAACGAGTAGAACACCCGCAACGTCGCGCCAGAGAGGCCCGGCAGTGCCGCCAGCCAGAACAGCTGGTCGGTGCTGAAGCTGAAGCCGATGGCGTTGAGGCGCACGATCACCGTGCTCCACACCATCCACACGGCAAAGGCCAGCAACAGCGCGGGGATCGAGATCCACAGGTTGCGGGTGGCGGTCTTCTTGCCGCTGGCGCCCCAGAACGCCGGGTCTTCGGGGCGCCAGTCATGGATCACCGGGCCCGAGGTGGGCTTTTGCGCAATGGACATGATCATTCTCCTTGGAGCGCGGGCTTGCCGAGCAGCGGTTGTTTGCGGATTTCGCTGAAGTACATCCAGGCCAGGGACACCCAGACCACGCCGTACATCAACATGAAGCAGGAAGAGCGCACGCCGGTGAGGTCCACCAGGGCGCCGAACATAATCGGCAGCACAAAGCCACCCAGACCACCGGCCAGGCCGACGATGCCGGACACCGCGCCCATGTTTTGCGGGTAGTCATTGGCGATGTACTTGAACACCGAGGCCTTGCCGAACGCGAAGGCGATGCCCATCACGAACAGCAGCACGGTGAACAGCGCAGGGGTGAGGCCGATGTGGAAATCCAGCGGGCCGTTGACGGTCATCACCTGCAACTGGGTCTGCGGGTAACTGAGCAGGAACAGGCACACCCAGCTCACCCACAGCACCCACCAGGTCACGCTCTGCGCGCCCCAGCGGTCGGACATCCAGCCACCCACCGCGCGCAGCACACCACCGGGCAGCGAGAAACACGCGGCCAGCAGCGCGGCGCTTTGCAGGCTGAAACCGTATTCCTGCACGTAGTACTTGGTCACCCACAGCGCCAGCGCCACATAGCCGCCGAACACAATCGAGTAGTACTGGCAGTAGCGCCACACGGCCGGGTCTTTGAGGCACAGCAACTGCTGGCGCAAGGTGGCGCCGCCGGCGCTGCGGTGGGCCTTGTTTTCGCTGGTGAGGAACCAGAACAGCAGCGCGGTGATAAACAGGATTGCGCTGAATACCTTGGGCACCAGGTGCCAGGTGCCGAGGGCGATCAGGCCGGGCGCGAGAAACTTGGTCACCGCCGCCCCCGCGTTGCCGGCGCCGAACACGCCCATGGCGAAGCCCTGGTTGTGCTTGTCGAACCATTTGGCGACGTAGGCGATGCCCACCGAAAACGAGCCGCCGGCCAGGCCGACAAACAGGCCCAGCACCAGGAACTGCCAGTAGGCGGTGGCGTAGGTGATCAGGTACAGCGGCAACACGCAGGCGAGCATCAGCAGGAAGAACACGATGCGCCCGCCGAAACGGTCGGTGAGCAGCCCCAGTGGCAGGCGTACCAGGGAGCCGGTCAATACCGGCGTAGCGGCCAGCAGGCCGAACTGGGTTTCGTTGAGTTGCAGCAGCTCCTTGATGGGCACGCCAAGCACGGCGAACATCATCCACACCATAAAGCAGACGGTGAAGGCCAGGGTGCTCATGCCCAGCACCAGGCCTTGTCTTATACGGGGTTGAGTCACGGTATGCGCTCCAGAAAGTGATTCCATGGGCGCAGGTTAGGGGCGGCACTTGGGTGGAACTTGACCCAGGTCAACGTCCGCCGGGTGGGTATGGGGCTATGCTCGCCGCGTCTACCTCCAAGGAGGTAGGCACCAGAACAAGAGAAAGCCTTTATTTATCAATGGATTGTTCTCTTGTGCCGGCTTTTGTCCGTGGGAGGGTTTGCCGGCAATTCTTTAGAGGTAGTGCGCCAGGGAAGGCCATTGACACCCCCCTTTCCCGCTCCAGGTGCGACCATGCTGCTCTGCCATCCACTCCGACTGCACCGTCATGCTTGACTGGCTGCGCAGCTCCCTGCCCGCCCGCGCCGGCCTGGCGGTGATCCTGATCGCGATCCTGGCCCTGGCCAGCTCCCTCAGCGCCGGGCTGATCGCCTGGTTCAGCCAGGGCGACGCCGCAGCGATCAACACCGCAGGCTCGGTGCGCATGGAGACCTACCACCTCAGCTGGAAGCTGGCGGCCGGCGCGCGCGCGGATGAGGTCGCCGAGGTCAGCCAGAGCCTGCAACGCCGGCTCGACAGCCCCTCGCTCAAGGCGGCGTTGGAAGACGGTCCGCAAAGCGCCCTGTTGCAGAGTTACCAGCAGATCCGCCAACGCTGGGACACCGAACTGCGCCCGGCGGTAATCCGCGGTGATGCCGACTTGTTCCAGGCCCGCGCGCCGGCGTTCGTCGAGCAACTGAACCAGTTCGTCAGCCTGTTGCAGCAACAGAGCGAACAGAAGCAGAGCTGGCAGCAAGGCATCCAGGGCCTGGCATTGTTCAGCACCTTGATCATCCTGCTGCTCGGTCTGTACGAGTTGCAGTACGGCGTGGTCAACCCGCTGGAAGAACTGGTGCACGCCACCCGGCGTTTTCGCGACGGCGACTTCAAGACCCGGGTCAACCACCGCTCCGAGGATGAACTGGGTCAACTGGCCCTGAGTTTCAACGCCATGGCCGAGACCATCGAGGCCTCCCATCGCACCCTGGAAACCCAGGTACAGCTCAAGACCCTCAACCTGCAACAAGCCAACGCCGCCCTCGAACTGCTCTACCAGAGCAGCCGCAGCCTGGCCACGCGCCTGGCCAACGCCGAGGGCCTGGATGAACTGATCCGGCGCTTCCAGAAACGCCTGCCGGGCCTGCGCCTGTCGCTGTGCCTGCAAGGTCACTTCCTTGCCCCGGCCCAGCAGATGCTGGCCCTGCACGGCGAGAACAGCCGCAACGTGTGCGCCATCGGCGACTGCGCCACCTGCCAGAAACACAAGGCCGCACCACCGCAGGTGTTCAGTATCAGTAACCAGGGCACGGAACTGGGCGAACTCAAGGCGCACTTCCTCGATGGCCACCCGCCCCAGGACTGGGAAAAACAACTGATCCAGGCCCTGGCCAACCTGATCGGCACCTCGCTGTCGCTCAAGCGCCAGCGCGAGCAGGACCACCGCCTGTTGCTGCTGGACGAGCGCACCATCATCGCCCGCGAACTGCACGACTCCCTGGCCCAGGCGCTGTCCTACATGAAGCTGCAAGTGAGCCGCATGCAAACCCTGATCCGCCGTGGCGAGCCGGTGGAAACCCTGGCCTCCGTCACCAGCGAACTGCGCGATGGCCTGAACAACGCCTACCGCCAACTGCGCGAATTGCTCACCACCTTCCGCCTGCAGATCCACGACGCCGGGCTGGTGCAGGAGCTGCAGGACACCGCCGAAGAATTCTCCCGACGCGGCGAATTCCAGGTGCACTTGCACGCGGACGCCCTGGCCTTCCAGCTGTCGGCCAGCGAGCAGATTCACATGCTGCAGATCACCCGCGAGGCGCTGTCCAACTGCCTGCGCCACGCCCATGCACAGAATGCCTGGCTGCAACTGCGCCAGGTCGGCGAAACCGTGAGCCTGAGCATCGAAGATGATGGCCGGGGCTTCTGCGGCGCCGTCGACCAGCGCGAACACCACGGCCTGACCATCATGGACGAACGCGCCCGCAGCCTGCACGGCCTGCTTGAGATCAGCCCACGCGAGCCCCAGGGCACCCGCGTGCAACTGCGTTTCCAGCCGGAATTCCTCGGCCACACCCTACAAGGCAGCACCTCATGAACGTCCCTCTTCGTCACCGGATCCTGCTGGTCGACGACCACCCGATGATGCGCCACGGCATGCGCCAGATCCTCGAACTGGAAGATGACCTGCACGTGGTCGGCGAGGCCGGCAACGGCCAGGAAGCCCTCGACCGGATCGCCAGCCTGCAACCGGACCTGGTGCTGCTGGACAACAACATGCCGCAGATGAACGGCCTGGAAACCCTGCGCCGCCTGCGGGCCATGGACTACGCGGGCAAGGTGTTGCTGTTTACCGTGTCCGACGCCGAAGACGATATTCGCGATGCGCTGCGCCTGGATGCCAATGGGTATCTGCTCAAGGACATGGAGCCGGAATTGGTGGTCGAGTTTATCCGTGATGCGTTGCATGGCGCTTTGGTGATCAGCCCTGGCTTGACCAGGGTCCTGGCCCAGGCGTTGCGCTCGCCGCAACCCCATGCGGCGGTGGAATTGACCGAGCGGGAGCGGCAGGTGTTGAAGACGATTGCCAGTGGCTACAGCAACAAGGTGATCGGGCATAAGTTGGGGATTACCGAGGGGACGGTGAAGGTGCATGTGAAGAATTTGCTGCATAAGCTGGGGTTGAGGTCGCGGGTGGAAGCGGCGGTTTGGGCGATGGAGCATTTGAGGCAGGTCGGGTGAGTTTTTTTGAGGTTGAGGGGTGTGAGTACATATCCGTTATTTAGGTAACGGCTGCTGACGGTTCCGCTCTTACAGCGGGTCACTTTTGGAAGAGCGCTGTATGGACCGGACACAGGGTTGACGGGGCGCCGAAGATCAAAAGCAAGAGCGACTCGCTGCGCATCGCAGATACGCTTTTTATGCTGTGTAACCCACACTTACTGTGGCGAGCGGGCTTGCCCCGCGTCGGGCTGCGAAGCAGCCCCCAAAAACAGTGAGGTCGCCGCGTTCATCCTGGTTTGGTTACTTTTCGGCTCTTTTCAAAAGTGATCCGCCGTAAGGGCGGAACCATAGGCGGCCGTTACCGAAGAAACGGATATGCCCACCGACATATGCCCACCGAGCCCCCCCAACGAGGCATACCCCAACCCCCAGGGCGCAGATGCCGTCAGGTCGCAAGCCCCCGCCCGGCCCGCTCCAGATTGCGCCACAACCAGGGCGGCAAGACCTCCGAGTCGAGGCTGTCGATCAGGTTCTTCAAACCCAACCCCAGCTCCGTGTCCCCTTCGATCACCAGGCGCCGCCGGAAGAACAACGTATCCGGGTCTTCCTGCCGACTGGCCAGCAATAGAAATTCGCGCCAATTGCCGCTGATGGTCACCTGGGCCTGCGCCTTCTGCGCAATCCGCAACCCGTCCCGCGTCAATGTCAGGTACCAGCACAAACCCAGGTCCGGAATCCGCAGGCACAGCCAGCGCCCGCGCAGCAGGTCAAAACCGCCGTCGCGCAGCGGCTCGGCCAGGCAGCGGTTGAGCCCCTGTTGCAACGCCAGGCGCTGCACTGCGAAAGGCACACGGCGAACCAGCGGCAATACCCGGTCAGCGCCCTTGAGCAACCATTGCTTGCGACTCAACACAACCCCACCTCCTCGACCCGTAACATGCCGGCCTGCCCATGCCAGTAACCGTTGCAGCCACTCACCACCAACGGCGGCGTGGCCCCCTGGCGCACCTCGTCGAAGGCACGCACCACCTCGGCCATGCCCTCGGCCCGTGGGCTCAGGCGCAACAGGTCGGCGCCACAGGCCACCAGACCGGGATAGTCCGCCAGCAAGTTGGTCACCTCGGCGGACATCGTCTGAATCCCATTCAAGGTAAACAGCGCCTGCCCCTCCTGGCTGGTCAACGCCATGCCATCCGGGTAATTGATGCAACAGAACTGACAGTCGTCCTTGGGCCGGTTTTCCGCACGGGCGCTGAAGCAGCGCGCCGAGTACGCCAGGGGCAAATGGCCGTAGGCGAAGATCTCCACCTCGGGCAGCGGCCGCCCCAGTTCGCGGACCTGCTCCAGCACATCGGCGATCAGCCCGTGGGAGCATTCCACCGGCGGCACCCAGCGTTGCATGCCTGCGTCGAGCAGTTGCACCAGAGCGTGGCCGTTGTAGAGGTTGAGCGCCGGGCCACCGACAAAGGGCACTTTGCGCTCGATTAGCAACTGCACGGCGCCCATGTCGTTGGCCTCCACCAGCAACTCGCCGTTGTCGCACAGGCGGCGCAGGCTGGAGAGTTCGGAGGCGGCTTCGATCAGGGTGAGGCTCGACAGCACGATCTGCGCCGGGCTGCACGCCTGCAACTCACGCCCCAGGCCCAGCCATTGATCCAGGTTCAGCGCGCGGCGTTTGGCGCACACGGTTTCCCCCAGGTAAATCACGTCCAGGGGCAAGGCGGCCATGTCGGCGTAGAAGCGCCCCAACTGTTCCTTGTCCCAATAAAACAGCACCGGTCCCAGGCTGAGTTTCATGTGTGTGTCCTCATTGCCATGCACGATGGTAAGCCCCCAGGGTGGTCTGGCTGCCTTCGGAAAGCCCGGCAAGCACCTGGCGCCATTGGTCCTGGACCGCGAAATGGGCCGGGCTGCTGCGATGGGCGTCGAGGGCGGCGCGCCATACGCGGGTAACTTGCTCCACATAGGCCGGGCTGCGTTGCCGGCCTTCGATCTTCACCGCTTCCACGCCGATGGCACTGAGTTCGGGCAACAGGTCCAGGGTGTCGAGGCTGGTGGGCTCTTCCAGCGCATGAAAGCGCTTGCCGCCCACCAGGAAGCGGCCCTTGCAGAGGGTCGGGTAGCCGGCGGGTTCGTCCGGGGTGTAGCGGTCGATCAGCACTTCGCTCAGGCGTGCGCTGAGGCCATCGGCGTCCTCGCTCCAGCGCACCGCCTTGGCCGGCGAACACACGCCGCACAGGTTGGGGGATTCGCCGGTGATGTAGGAGGACAGATGGCAACGCCCTTCGGCCATGATGCACAGGCTGCCAAAGCCGAACACCTCGATGGGCACCGTGCCGCTGGCCGCCACCTGCTTGACCTGGGCCAACGACAACACCCGAGGCAACACGGCGCGCCGGATGCCGTAGCGCTCCACATAGAATTTCAACGCCGCCGCATGGGTGGCCGAGCCCTGCACCGACAGGTGCAACGCCAGCTGTGGATGACGTTGCGCGGCGTAGCCGAGCACGCCGGGGTCGCCGGCGATCAGGGCGTCCACGCCATGGTCGGCGGCACGGTCCACGGCGCGTTGCCAGCGCGACCAGATTTTCGGTTGCGGGTAGGTGTTGACCGCCACGTAGAGCTTGCGCTGGTGCTGGCGGATATGGGCGACAGCAGCGTCGAACTGCTTGTCGTCCATGTTCAGCCCGGCGAAGTGCCGGGCATTGGTGTCATCGCGAAAACCCACGTACACCGCGTCGGCGCCTTGGCGTACAGCGGCTTTCAGCGCAGGCAGGTTGCCTGCCGGGCAGACCAGTTGCATGGTGGCTCCTTATTGAAAATCGGCAAACGACAGGAACGGCACGGCGGCACCCTTGAGCACCTGCTGCTCGCGCTCGACGATCACCAGGCCATCGGCCCAGCAGGCGGCGGCGAGCATCGCCGAGCTTTGCTGGGGGTGCAGGATGGCGCGCAGCTGCCCATCGCTGTCGGGGCTCAAGCGCGCACGCAGGTACTGGCGGCGCTTGTTGGGTTTGAGCCACTCGAAGGCCGCCGGCACGCTGACAGGCACCGGCAACACCCGCTCCACACCTTGGGCGCGCAGCAGGAACGGGCGCACCACGATCAGCGTGGTGACCAGCGCGGCGGTGGGGTTGCCCGGCAGGCCGATCCAGGGTTTGCCGGCCACTTGGCCGAACGCCAGGGGTTTGCCGGGCTGGATCGCCAGGCGCCAGAACTCGACCTTGCCCAGTGCCTGGATCGCCTGTTTGAGATGGTCCTCTTCACCCACCGACACGCCGCCGGTGGTCAGCAGCAGGTCGCACTCAGACGAGGCCAGCATCAACGCATCGCGGCTGGCCGCCAGGGCGTCGGCCATCACGCCGTAGTCGTGTACCTCCACGCCCCAGCCACGCAGCAACGCCGCCACAAGGTAGCGATTGCTGTTGTAGATCTGCCCCGGCGCCAGCGACTCGCCCGGCTCGCGCAGTTCATCGCCACTGCTGAGCAGGCACACGCGCAGTGGCCGGTAGACCTTGACCCGGGGAATGCCCGCCGCCGCCAGCAGGCCGAGCTCCTGGGCGCGCAGGCGTTTGCCGGTGCTCAGTACCCGTTGCCCGCGTTGCAGCTCTTCGCCGCGCTTGCGAACGTGTTCGCCCAGGCGCAACGGCGGGCACCAGATGCGCTGGCCATACACCCGGCAGCGTTCCTGCGGCACCACGCTATCGGCGCCCGGCGGCAGCGGCGCGCCGGTGAAGATGCGCACGGCTTGCCCGGGCTGCAACGGCACATCCGTGCTGTGCCCGGCGGCGATCCGCCCGACCACTTCCAGGTAGCCGCCCTGCTCCGGCACGTCAAACGCGCGCAGGGCGTAGCCGTCCATGGCGCTGTTGTCCCAACCCGGCAGGTCGCGGGGCGAGAACACCTCTTCGGCGGTCACCCGGCCCAGGGCCTGGGCCAACGCAAGCATTTCGGTGGCCGGTGGCGGCGGCGCCTGGGCCAGCAACTGCTCGATGGCCTCCTCTACCGGCAGCAGGTCGCCGCTGTCGCAGGTACTCATGAGCGTGCCTCACAGGCAGCGAGGCTCTGATCGAGTTGCGGCTTGAGGTGCGGCGCAAAATTGCACGGGCCGGTACGGCTGTCCAACTGGCCAACCAGGATCTGGTCCCAGGCAGTACGACAGGCCCCCGGCGAACCGGGCATGCAGCACACCAGCACGCCGTTGCTGAAACCGGCCAGGGCCCTGGATTGCAGGGTCGACATGCCGATTTCCGCCAGCGATACCTGGCGGAACAACTCGCCAAAGCCATCCACCTGTTTGTCCAGCAGCGGCAACACCGCCTGGGGCGTGTTGTCGCGCGCGGTGAAGCCGGTGCCGCCGGTCATCAGCACCACTTGCACCTGCGGGTCGGCGATCCATTGCGAGACGCGTGCGCGGATCTGGTAGATGTCATCCATCACGATGCCCCGGTCGATCAGCATGTGGCCGGCACGTTGCAGGCGGTCCACCAGCGTGTCCCCGGAGGTGTCGGTGTCGTAGGTGCGGGTGTCGCTGATGGTCAGCACCGCGATGTTCAGGGAAACGAAACTGCATTGGGTCAGATGGGCCATGATCCAGGCTCCAGGCGTTGAAAAGATGCGTCCAGCCTGCGCCGCATCGGGCGCAGGGCCTATTCCTCGAAGGAGGTATGCCGTCAGGGGGCCAGGCGCGTGCGCTGCCACCCGCTGTCATGCAGGCGGTAGTCGAGGCGGTCGTGCAAGCGGTCTGGCCGGCCTTGCCAGAACTCAATGCGCCGGGGTTGCAGGCAGTAGCCGCCCCAGTGCTCGGGCCGGGGCGGCTGGCGCCCGGCAAAACGCTCGGTGACCTCGCGCAGGCGCCCTTCCAACTCGCTGCGATGGGCCAGGGGCTGGCTCTGGGGCGAGGCCCAGCTGCCCAACTGGCTGGCGGCCGGGCGGGCATCGAAGTAGTCGTCCGACAGCTCGGCATCGGCCTTCACCACCGGGCCTTCGATACGCACCTGGCGCTCCAGGCCCGGCCAGAAGAACGTCATGGCGGCATGGGGGTTGTCCGCCAGTTCATGGCCCTTGGCGCTCTGGTAATTACCAAAAAAGAAAAACCCGTCGGCGCTGAAGCCCTTGAGCAGCAGGATGCGGCAGTGGGCATGCCCCTGGCCGTCCACCGTGGCCAGGGCCATGCTGTTGGCCTCGGCCGGCGGCACTTCGGTCTTGCGGGCCTGGTCCAGCCACTGGCCGAACAGCTCCAGCGGGTCGGCCTGCGGGCAGTCGTCGCGAAGGCCGTAGAGGGTGTAGTTGCGGCGCAATTGCGCAAGGGACAGGGGCATGGCGCGGTCCTCCAGAAAGTTCGCCACAGTGTGGGAACTGGCGCACCGTTATCCCTTGACCGCGATCAACAATCGGCCGCGGCATGACGCCGCATACCGCTTACCACAACGACTTGGCGATGATCACGATCAGCACCATGTGCGCGAGGATGCTGCGCCGAATCCACCGTGCACGCTTGGCGCTCAGGCGCTGTTTACCCAGCCAGTACGCCAGCAACAGGTAGTGCCCGATGATGCTCAGGGCCAGCAGGATTTTCAGGCTCAGCAGCCACGCAAAACGACTGTTCCACGGCACGCCCCAGTAGTGCCAGGCCAGCCCCAGGCCCGCGCCGTACAGCACGATGACCACCAGATGCAGCACCCGTCGCGAGCGCCGGGCAATCGCCTGGTCGCAGGTGAACTGCGCGGACCAGGCCAACTCCTCCCGGGCGCTGTGCCAGATCACCACTTCAAAAAACAGCGTGCCGATGAACGCGCTGGCCGCCAGCAGATGAACCATCAATAGCACTGAATACATGGATCTCTCCTAACCCGGATGCCCGTCGACACGCGCCTGCCACAGCATCGGCCCGTAGCGCCACAGGTACAGCCCCAGGCCGACGGACCAGCACAGCGCGGCCAGCCACAACGCCGCCACCGGCCACACCAGCACCAGCAGCACCCGGCACACACACGCCAGGTTCAGCAGCGCAAAGGCCAGGGTCATCCCCGAGGGCGGCTGCAATGGCCGGCCGGTATGGCCCAGGCTGACCCGCGCGATCATCGCCAGGATCAACCCGGCCATGGCGCCGATGGTCAAGGCGTGCACCGCCAGGCTCGGGTTGAGCGGCACGCCAAAATGCCACAGCGCCATGCCCAGGCACGCCAGCGCCAGCCAGGCATAGGCCAGGTGCAGGGACCACAGCAGCGGCACCCGCCACAGGCCGCGATCATGCCAACGCGCCAGGCGCAGCAGGTGGCCCACGCCCAGCAGCGCGAACAGCACACCGATCCAGGCCCGTGGCAACAAGGCCACCCCACCGGCATACAACAGCCCCACTAGAATCGAACCGCCCAACAGCAGGTGATCCAACCAGGGCCAGGGCTTGACCGCCGCGACCCGACCCAGGCCGCGCTGGGTGAAAAACGGGATCACCCGCCCGCCGATCAGCCCCATCATCGCCGCCACCAGCCAGAGGCCGGTCAACACCGCCTGGCGCTGCAGGCCCTGGTCATACAGTGACAAGCCATCGGCCACCGCCAGCAATACCAGCACCAGCACAATCGGATAATTGCGCGTCTGCCGCACCTGCCACAGCGTCCATCCCATCACGCCCGCCACAGCCAGCGGGAAGCTCAGTTCCAGCACCACCAGCAATGGCAGCGGGAGGTCGAGCAACCAGCCCACGCGCGCCGCCAGCCACAGCGCCGCCAGTGCGCCCAACGGTGCTCCGCTGAGTCCGGGACGACCGGTCCAGGTCTGCACCGCCGTCAGCAAGAAACCGGCGATGATCGCCAGGCCAAAGCCGAACAGCAGTTCATGCCGATGCCAGGCCAGCCAGCCGCCGGCCGGTTGCCAACTGCCGGTCATGCCGCCCAGGGCCAGCAGCCACAGCGGCACCGCCAGCGCGGCCAACAGGCAGGCACCGAGGAAAAACGGCCGGAAGGCCAGGCGAAACAGCGGGGTAATCGACATGGCCTTGCGTCGATCCAGTACGTGCATGGCAGGGCTCCTGAATTTATCACTGCGCCGATGGTGCGCCGGTGTGCGCATCTTGCCCTTGTCGCAGATCAAGCTGCGCCAAGGGCAACCGGATTAACCTCGGAGCAAGTTCGCCTTGCTCGGCACGCTGTGCGTGCGCCTGCACCAGCGGGTCAACAAGATCGAGTTTGCCGAGGGCACGTCCCGCTAGTGTCAGCCGAACAGACCCAGACCAATGCGGCTGCAATCACCGTGCACCGTGAAACCCTCATCGGTGCGACGCCACGGCGTACCTTGATGTGCATCAAGGGCTTTACCAGGTCAGGTAAAACATGCTCTTGGCCAACAGCACGATGGCGACCATATGCCCGAACAGGCTCAGATGGATAACCCGCAGGTAAGCCGCACTCACCCGGCCACGGCGCATGCGCAGCATCGTCAGCAGAAAGTGCAGCAGCACACTGGCGGCGAGGATCAGCTTGAGGGTCAACAGGGTGCCGAACGACGACGCGAACGGCGCGGCCAACACCGGCAGGTAACGCAAGCCGACCATGCCCAGCCCGGCGCCGAACAGCACCAGCAACACCCACGGCATCAGCGCCCGGGCACGCACACCGATGCCTTGCTCGACCTGCAGCATCACCCGCGCCGGCAATTGCCGATGCAGACCGCCCAGGATCAGCACTTCGAAAAACACCGTGCCGATGAAGATCAGCGCGGCGAACAGATGGGCCAGCAGAAACAGCAGGTAAAGCATGGTGGCCTCGCAGGTGGCGTCGAGGCGACAGTGTGGCGGCCTGGAGGCTTGCGCGCCTTGACGTCGGTCAAGCCCGTTACAGCCACGGGATGCTGTAGCTGACAATCAGCCGCGTCTCGTCCTTGTCCGCCGTGTCATTGCCGCGCAATACCGCACTGCGCCAGGTAAAGCCCAGCCCTTTCAAGGCACCGGTGGGGATCACGTAGTCCAGGCGCAGGTCGCGCTCCCATTCGCTGTTGTCGCGGCCGGCGGTGCGGATATGGCTGCCGTGAATGTAAGTCACACTGGAGCGCAACCCCGGTACGCCCAGGCTGGCAAAGTCATAGGCATAACTGCCCACCATGGCCTGTTCGCCGGCATTCACAAACTTGAGCGACTGGGAGTTGGTGATCAGGTAAAGCGAACGGCCCTGCCCCTGGTTGATGTGCGGGAAGTCACTTTGCCCGGTGGTTTTCTGGTAGCCCAGGCTCAGCGAATGCCCGCTCAAGCCATAGGTGAACAGTGCGCTCCACAAGCGGTTGTCGACCTTGCCTGTGGTGACGCCGGGCGCGTAGTAGCCCGAGCCGACATAACCTTCGCTCCGGCCCGACGCACTGCCGTTCTTACCGTCGGCGGTGCTGTAGAAATACCGCAGGTCGCTCTTGAGCTGCCCCACCGGCAGTTGCCAGTTGTGCACCAGGCCCAGGAAGTGCTGTTGGTAGAAGTTCTCCAGGCTGGCGTAGTAGTACTGCACCTGCAGTTGCTTGCTGACGGTGTAATCCACGCCGCCGTAGTAGAACTGGTGACTGGACTTGCCCTTGACCGGGTCATTGGCGCCGGCAATCGACAGGCCTTGGCCGTTGCTGGAATTGCGGTCCACGACCTGCTCGATCTTGCCCGCGATCAGGTTGATGTCCTTGAAGTCCCTGGACTCCACCTGATAGCCGCGGAAAGTCTGGGGCAACAGGCGCCCGTCTTCGGTGGTCAGCACCGGCAGCCTGGGCGTCAGGCTGCCGGCCTTGAGTTGGGTCTGGGCAATGCGCAGTTTGCCGGTGACGCCGGTCTTGCTGAAGTCATGGGCGGCCTTGCCATCGTCCAGCGGGAAGACGCTGCCGGGGGTGTTGTCGGCACCGGACTTGCCGGCCCGGCCGGAGGCGTCCAGGCGCAGGCCGTACCACTCTTGCAGGTCCAGACCCAAGCCGACCGTGCCTTCGGTGAAACCGGACTGGTAGTTGAACATAAAGGCCTGGCCCCATTCCTTGTCCGAGGCGGCCTTGGCGTTGCGGGTGTCCTGGTTGTAGTAGAAGTTGCGCAGGTCGAGGCTGGCTTTGCTGTCATCGATAAAACCCGATGCAGCCGCCTGCTGCGCAGCGCCGATGGAGACGGCGAGCGCCAGGCAAGTCTTGTGGTTCATGAAGGCTCCGAGAAGTGATTGAGGCGCCCCGTCGCAGCGCTGTTTTTGTTGTGCCAGGGGGGCTGCAGTCAACGGGAGCGCGCACGGTATAGCGTTGCGTGGCCGGGAAAAAGCCGGCAAAACCGCCAATCACTTTTTCAGTTTGGGTAACAATCCAGCGAATGGCGAGCGCGTGTCCAGCAGTGAGGTACGGATGAAGTGCAGGTAACTTTCCACCCGGCGCAAGGCCGAGGTCTCAAAGTGCGCTTCGAAAGGTTCGACGGTGTCCTGCACGCACTCGATTGCGTGTTCGACGCGTGCCAGTGCACGTTGCCACCGTGCATGCCCCGGCTGGGTGAACAGGCGTGCCAACGCCCGCCCCATGGCACGTAGCGCCTGGCGCCACGCGGTGGTTTCGGCGTAGCAGGCCAGCGCCGGCAACTGCGCCTGCTCACGGCGCAGTTCGATCAGGGCATGGCCGACGTCAAGCACCACGAACGTCCAGCGTAGCAGGCGGTGTTGCACCTGCGGCTGGCCGGCGGACAAGCCATGGGCCTGGTTAAGCAGGTCACGGGTGCCGCTTTCGAAACCCGAGCCCAGCGCCGGCAAGGGTGCGTGGAGGGCGAACACGACCCGCCGGCGCAGGTCCTGTTCCAACCGACGCCACAACCAGGGGCTGTTGGGCGGCAGAATGATCGCCCCTGCTGCCGCGCACACCAGCATGCCGAACACCATGGCGAGGTAGTCATTGATCAAGCCATAAGGGTTGTAGAGCGTGAGGTTGCCGGGCACCGAGCTGGTGCCGAAAAACACCAGCATGCCCAGACCGTAGCCCGCCCACTGTGGTTTGGCCAACCAAAACGACCCCAGCATGATCACCGGCGCAATCACTAGGCACAGTAACGGGAACCCATCGATCCGGGGATAGACGAAGAACACCTCGAAAATCCCGATGACCGCCGCCAACACTGTCCCACAGGCAATCTGGAACGACATGCGCCGGGGGTTGGGGGAGAACGCCGAGAGCCCCACCGTGAGCGCGGACACCAGGGTCATCGCCGCGCCACTGGGCCAGCTGGTAGCGATCCACAGCGCACACAACACCAACAGCACCACTGCGGCACGCAGGCCGGCGCCTACCGCTGCCAGCCAGTGGGTCTGTGGCTGAAAAGGCTCGGCCCAACGCTCACGCCGGTGGCTGTGATCGGTCAGGGAAGCATGGGTCTGGGCGTAGCTGTACAACTCGTCGACGAAGCGATAAAGCAACTCGCAGGCCGTGTGAAAATCCAGCAGGTCATCGGCGGGCGGATGCGCCTGCGCCAACTCGGCGCGCCGGTGGCGGACCTGGCCCGGCAGCCCGTGGATATAACGCTTCAGGCGTGTCGACAAATGTGCCGCATCCAGGTCTGTGAGTACCTGCCCGGCGAACGGTTCCAGCACATTGACCAGCGCCTTGAGTGTCGGGCCCACAGCTTCCAGCACCGCCGTGGCACCGCGCATCTGCACTCGGTCGAGCAACTGATGCAGGGCATTGAAACGCGTGGTGATGGCCATGAACTCGACGTTGAGCCGATCCAGCCGCCCCTTGCGTCGGCGCATGTAAGGGTCTTCGAACACACTGACGCTGCGCATCCCTTCCAGGCCCACAGCCTCGGCGATGAAGCGCAGGTTGGCGACCTCGAACGCCGCCTGGTCGTGGGTACTGCGCAGACCGCTCACGACAAATCCGGCGAAACGACCAAAGCGTTGGTACAGGGTATTGCGCATGGCGGCGCCCGCCGTGCTGGGCAGCAGCGTTGCGCTGATCGCGGTGGCGCACAGCACGCCCAGGGTGATCTCCAACACCCGCCACACCGCCGCCATGAACACCTGCTCCGGGTGCCCCACCACCGGCAAGCCGACCATCACCGCGGTATACCCCGCCAGCACCCACCCATAGGCGCGAAAATGACGATTGCGCGCCGCGCCATATGAGCACACGCCCACCCACGCGGCCAGCCCGGCCAGGAACAGCTCGGTGTTCTGGGCGAACAGCGCCATCAACAGCACCATGAACGACGACCCCACCAGCGTACCCATCACGCGGTAGACGCTTTTGGCCAGGACATGCCCGCTATAGGGCTGCATCACGATGAACACCGTGGTGATCGTCGTGCCGGGCTGCGGCAACTCCAGGCGCATCGACAGCCACAAGGCCAGGTACGAAGCGATCAACACCTTGAACAGGTAGACCCACATCACCCCGTCGGTGCGCGCCCATTCCAGGAAACCCCGGCGCCAGGGCAGTGCTCTGAGCCGGCGTGAAAAATCAGTGAGCGGTTGCACGAAACAGGGACTCCCGACAAGCTGGCTGGCACACAAGGCCGGCGACTTTAGGCGGTTGCGCCAGGGTCGGTAAGTCATCCAGAACGTGAATGACTGTTACGCGAAATACCACAATAAATAGCGTTTACAGCGGCCCGCGACTTCATGCCACACTGGAAAAATCCGTTATCCCTGGTAGCCATCGATGGACATTCTGCAGAACATGCGCATCTTCCGTTGCGTCGCCGAAGCCGGCAGTTTTACCGGCGCGGCGGCGCGGCTGAACACCAACACCACCCATGTATCCCGCTCCATTTCCAACCTGGAAGCCCACCTGCGCACGCGCCTGTTCAATCGCACCACACGCCGCATCGCCCTCACCGAATCGGGCCAACGCTACCTGGTGCGATGCGAGCAGATCCTGCATTCGATCGCAGAAGCGGAGGTAGAAGCCGGCGACGCCCATACCCGCCCCATCGGCCAGCTCAAGGTGCATTCGATGACCGGTATCGGCCAGCATTACGTGGTGGACGCCATCGCTCGTTATCGCCAGCACTACCCGGATGTGACCTTCAACCTGAGCATGAGCAACCGTACGCCGGACCTGGTGCACGAAGGCTTCGACGTATCGATCGTGCTGGCCATCGACCTGCCTGACTCCAGCCATGTGTCGCAGAAGCTCGGCAGCACCTACAGCATCGTTTGCGCATCACCGTCCTACGTAAAAAGCCACGGCATCGCACAGGTTCCCAAGGACCTGCTCGACCACGCTTGCCTGCGCCTGGTCAGCCCGGTGATCCCTCTCGAGGACTGGACCTTCGACGGCCCCAATGGCAAGGAAAACGTGATCATCAGCCACTCGCCCTTCCTGGTGGATTCGGTTGACGCGATGAAAACCGCCATCAGCAATGACATGGGCGTCGGCATCCTGCCCGTGCATGCGGCGATCAAGGGGCTGCGCAGCGGCAGCCTGGTGCGCGTACTGCCCGAGTACCGCCTGGAGGAGCTGAGCCTGTACGCCATCTACCCTTCCCGGCATTACCTGGACGCAAAAATCAAAACCTGGGTGGAGTACCTGCGCAGCTCCCTGCCGGAGGTGCTCGCCGACCATAAGGCTGTGCTGAAGACCCGCCCGTTGCTCAGCGCTGTTGAGTCATAACGACTACATCGGGTCATAGCGACTACAGGACGCCAGAGTCATAACGACAACAAAAATCGCAACCGACTGATTTTCATAACGTTATTCATTGGCATGATTTCTGACTCGGAAATGGGCAGGACAAATCGTCGAAACCCACAGAGAGATCACCATGAGCAATGAATTTAACCAGCGCCTCGCCGTCGTCACCGGTGCCAGTTCAGGCATCGGCCTGGCCGTGACCCAACGTTTGCTCGAACGCGGCGCGAAGGTGGTCGCGATGTCGCGCCAACTGGGCGGGCTTGGCGTGTTGGCCGAGCAGTTTGGCGAGCAGCTCAGGTGGCTGGCCGGGGATGTGACCGAGGCAGCCGACCTTGCGCGCCTGGCGCAGGTGGCGGCACCGATGGGGCCAGTGGATTTGCTGGTGCCGAATGCGGGCATTGCCCAACTGGCCGATGGCCTGGACCTGGCCGCCTTCGACCGGCAGTGGGCGGTCAATGGGGCCGGCGCGTTGAACACCTTGGGCAGCCTGCGCGGGCAGTTGGCGGCGCAGGCATCGGTGGTGTTCATCGGCACGTTCCTGGAGCAAGTGACCTTTCCCGGCCTGGCCGCCTACATTGCGTCCAAAGCCGCCCTGCGCGCCCAGGTGCGCACCCTTGCGGTGGAGCTGGCGCCCCACGGCATCCGCCTGAACATGGTATCTCCCGGCCCCACCGCCACGCCGATCTGGAGCACCCTGGGGCTCAATGACGAAGCCTTGGGCTCGGTGGCGAAGACCGTCAACGCCCGCCTGCTCAACGGGCAGTTCCTGGAGCCGGGCGCCGTGGCCGATGTGATCCTGTTCCAGCTGGGCCAGGGCGCACGCAGCGTGTTCGGCCAGGATTGGGTGGTGGACGGCGGTTATACCTTGCGCTGATCAGGCCAGTACAGGCACGGTCTTGGTCCCTCCAAATGCCAGGGCCTTCCAGCCGATCACCAACAGCGACAACCCGGCAAAGATCAGCCCGCAGCCAATCACCCCGCTGGTGCCGAAGGCATTGATGAAC
The DNA here is from genome assembly GCF_900112095.1 of Pseudomonas sp. NFPP24. Lineage (NCBI taxonomy): Bacteria > Pseudomonadati > Pseudomonadota > Gammaproteobacteria > Pseudomonadales > Pseudomonadaceae > Pseudomonas > Pseudomonas sp. NFPP24. Next base: position 24,087 of record NZ_FOKD01000018.1, on the reverse strand, counting down.
AGCCCGCCCACCGATGACCCGATCACCACCCCGGCATTCGCCGATGACACATACAGGCTGGTGGCGAACTCATGCGCCTCGGGTGCCGAAGACGTGAGCCAGACTTGCGTGACTACCAGGCCGCAGGTATGCGCCGCGCCCCAGAGCAACACGATCACACTCATCGACGCCCACGACAGGCTGCCAAAGGCATACAACACCAGGTATGCCGCCGCCAGTACCACCGGATACAGCACGGCCGTCACAACCAAATGCCGGCTGAGCGCGCGCCCCACCCATAGGTTACCGACGACGCCGCCGATGCCGAAGATCACCAGCATGACGCTGATAGTCCGGCCATCCATACCGACCTGGGTCTTGAGGTATTCGGCGGCGTAGCTGTACACCGAAAACATCGTGGTAAACACCAACACGGTAGCGAGGATCGCCAACCACACCGAGAGGCTGCGCAGCACCGCCAGTTGCTTGCCGAAGCTCAGGGGTGCCGAACGCGGGTGATCGGGCAGTTTGAGCCACAAGCCCAACGCCGCCACTGCCGTTGCCACGGCGCAAAAATAGAACGAGGCCTCATAGGAAAGACTCGCCCCCACCCACGTGGTCAGAGGCACGCCCAACACCAGCCCAAGCGTGGTGCCCACCACCGCCAGCGCTGTGGCATGGGCCGCTCGTTCGCGGGGGTACAGCGACACCGCCGTGGAAAACGCGGCGGCAAAAAATACCGGGTGGAGCATGGCCGGCACCACGCGCAGCGCCATCAGTGTCTCGAAGTTCGGCGCAAACGCCGACAACACACTGCTGATCGAGAACGCCACCAAGGCACCCACCAGGATTTTCTTGCGCACTACCCGCGAGGCCAGCAGCACCAGGAACGGCCCCAACACCGCCACTATCAGCGCAAACAAACCCATCAACCACCCGGCCTGGGATACGCTGATCGCAAACCGCTCGACGATCATCGGCAGGATGCCGACCACACCAAACTCCAGGGTATACAGGCCGAACAACCCCAGGATGATGTAGATCACGGGCCGACCTCGATCACGACTTTACCGAAGGCGCCGCGCTGCAAATGGGCGAAGGCCCGGGGCGCTTCGGCAAAGCGGTAGGTGTGGTCGATCACCGGTTCGAGGCTGTGTCGCTCCACCATGCGAACCAGGTCTTCAAGGGCACGCCGTGGCCCCACCGCTACACCGACGATGGCGGCGCGCTTGGCCAGCAGGCTCATCAGCGACGCGCTCAACTGGTCGCTCTCGAGCAGGCCGATCACTGAGACACGCCCACCGTTGCTCACCGCTTGCAGTGAACGCGCCAGGTTGTCGCCACCGGCCATTTCCAGCACGTGCTCGGCGCCGCGTCCGCCGGTCAGTTCCAGCACGGCGTGGTGCCAGTCCGGCACCCGGCCACGGTGGATGCCATGGGTGGCGCCCAGTTCGACGGCACGGGCGATTTTTTCATCGCTGCTGCTGGTGATGATCACACGGGCGCCATGGGCCGCCGCCAGTTGCACGGCAAACAGCGAGACGCCACCGGTGCCCTGCACCACCACAGTCTGGCCGGCATGCAAGTGACCGAGTTCGATCAGCGCCATCCAGGCCGTCAATGCCGCCACCGGCAAAGTGCTGGCCTGGGTGGCGTTCAACGAGCGCGGCGCGAGCACGCACCATTCGGCGGGGGTGGCCACGTACTCGGCAAGCATGCCGGGGATCGGGCCGCCTTGCGGTGGCGCGTCGGCCCAGGACAACGGCCTGCCGTCGACCCAGCCGGCGAAGAAACTCGACAGCACCTTATCGCCCACCTTGAACCGGCTCACACCCTCCCCCACTGCCACCACCGTGCCCGCCATGTCGGACGCCGGGGTGAAAGGGAATTGCAGGCTGGCGCCCATGCCGTTTTCCGCTACCTCGGCGTCACGGTAGTTGAGCGACACCGCCGCGACGCGCACCAGCACCTCCCCGGCCTTGGCCAGCGGTCGCGGCACACGGGCCAGGCGCAAGGTATGCAGGCCAAAGGTCGGGATTTCCCAGCGTTGCATCAAGTCAGTCATGTTCAGGTCTCTCGTGAGGGTTTTGCGCAAGGATAAGAACCTCGCTCCACGGGATTAAGTAGGGGGCGATTCCTGGGTCTGCGGAGCTTTCATTCCGCAATGCTGGCAATTGCGTTAGGGTATCGGGCAATTCCCGTCGGCAATCGGTGCATCAGATGGACAACCTCACGACCCTGAATGCCTTTGTGCAGGTCGCACACACTCACAGCTTTGTCGCCGCCGGGCGGGTGTTGGGGGTGACGGCGTCGGCGGTCGGCAAGAGCGTTGCGCGCCTGGAGGAGCGCCTGGGTGTGCGACTGTTCCACCGCAGTACGCGCAGCGTGACGCTGACTGCCGAGGGCGAGCTGTTTTTGCAGCGCAGCCGGCGCATCCTGCGGGAAATCGAGGAAGCCGAGGCGGAGTTGTCCCAAGTCAGCCAGGCGCCCCGTGGTCGCCTCAAGGTCAGCCTGCCGTTGGTGGGCCATCCGTTTTTGCCGGTGCTGGCCGACTTCAAGCAGGCCTACCCCGACGTCGAGCTGGACCTGAGCTTCACCGACCGCCGCGTGGATGTGGTTGAGGAAGGCTACGACGCGGTGTTGCGCAGCGGCGAGGCGCCGGACTCGCGCTTGAGTTCACGGCTGGTGGGGGATTATCGGATGATCGTCGTGGCGGCCCCCGCCTACCTCGAGCGTCACGGCACACCGCAGCGCTCCAGCGACCTGGCCCAGCACAGTTGTATCCTGTTCCGCTTCCCGAATACCGGCAAGTTGCAGCGTTGGCCGTTGCACGCACAAGGCGTCGAACTCGACCAGCACCTGCCGGCAGCGATGATCTGCAACAACCTCGAGGCCCGGGTATGTTTTGCACTGCACGGCATTGGTATCGCCTACCTGCCGGACTTCGCCATCCGCGAGGCCCTCGACAGCGGGCAATTGCTGCAGGTGCTGCCTGACTGCACCGAGCACGGCAGCTTCCGCATGATGTGGCCGTCGAGCCGGCACCCGTCGCCGAAGTTGCGGGTGTTTATCGACTTTCTCAAGGAACGCCTGTTTCCCTGATCAAGTACTGTCGAAGTGCTGCCGCGCCTGAGGATGACGGACGTTGTCACGTGGATCCGCCAACACCTCAGGGCACCGGCAACCATCGACTGAATTCACCCCGGCTGTTCAACGGGCACCAGGCGAAGTCCGTTTGCGCAGGGGGCAATGCCTGGCGTTCAACCATCGCGTACGGCGAGCCCTTCCAATCAAACAGCGTTGCGCCCTGCCAGGCCAGGACCACACCCCTGGCCTGGCTTTTATCCGTCTGCACCCAACGCGCGGCAGCCGCCGCCATGAACGCCTCGATGGGTTCGTCATCGATCTGCGCCCGATACTCCGAGCCCAGCAGCCAGCGGCAGACGTTCACGTGGTAGGTCCAATCCAGCGGCGGCCGGTGGCGATAGGCCCAGGTCATGAAGCTGCGAAACAGGTTCAGGCCCTCGGGCGGGTCCAGCTTGAGCAGCGCCGGGCAGATATCGAACAGGGTGTGCCAATACGGCAGCAGGCGAGCATCCAAGTGCACGAAACTGCGGGAATTGCTGGGGTATTCAGGCGGCGCCGGCTCCGCGTGCAGGCGGCGGGACGCCTTGCTGACCAGGCGGTTGGCGCCTGTGGGCAACAGGTGGTTCATGAAACGCACTCACAGTCATGACGATGGGACGCCTCCCGGTTTCAGGAGGCCCAAGGCAAACGTCAGAATGCAGGGGAAGCGCGGGGGTTGGCCGACGGCCAGGAATATCGTGGCGGCGCCTTGTTGCGCCGTTCATGGGCCGGACGCGGGGGGTGTCCCATGCCCAGCAGCCAGGCCAGGCCGACCAGAAACACCAGCGCAACGGTCAGTGCGTTGCAGACCGGGCAGGCAAAGTAGTTCGAGATGTTGCTGGAAGATGGGCTACCCAACCCTTTGTCGGAAAGTGGCGCCTGGTTGCCGCTCACCGAACAGAACGCCCCACCGATGCCATTGAGCGCCTGCCCCGTCATCTGCCCATGCCCCAAACCGCAGACGAACAGGTTCATGAGCACGCAGAAGTACAGGGCCCAGGCGATCAGCGAACGGTCGGGGTGGCTCGATTTCATGGCGGCGACTCTACCACCCGCGCCGCAAAAGGATGAAGCGCGACATGCCCCTGTGGCAGAACGTCGCAGATTACGTGCGCTTCCCAGGGTTGGTAGACTGGGCGCCCTCAAAGCCTGACGTATTGATCCAGAGCAATGCAGGCGCTTCACAGGATGCACAGTTGATGAGTACGTTATTCACCCGCCGCAAGGTGCTGACCGGTATGGGCCTGTTGGGCCTGGGCAGCCTGCTGGGCGGCTGTGACTACAGCCCCAAGCTGAACTTCAAGTACGGCAAGGACTTGAGCGACAAGATCATGGGCCGCACCTTCAAGCTCAAGAACACCGACGGCGAGACCGTCACCCTCAGCTCGTACCGTGGCCTGATGCCGGTGGTGTTCTTCGGTTTCACCCAGTGCCCGGCCGTGTGCCCGACCACCCTGGCGCGCGCCGCCCAGGCCAAGAAGCTGATGGGCCGCGACGGCGAAATCATGCAGGTGGTGTTCATCACCCTGGACCCGGAACGCGACACGCCCGAGATTCTCGACAAGTACGTCAAGGCCTTCGACCCCAGTTTCGAAGCGCTGTACGGCACCCCGGAAGAAATCGCCGTGGCCGCCAAGGAGTTCGGGATCTTCTATGAAAAGATCCCCGCCGGCGACACCTACACCCTGTCCCACACCGCCACCAGTTTCGTGTTCGACACCCGTGGCAACCTGCGCCTGGGCCTGCAGGCATCCCTTACCGCTAAAGAGTGCGCAGAAGACCTGCTCACCGTCATGGAGGTCTGCTAATGACTGCCGTTCAACACCTCAAGCGCACCCTTATCGGCATGACCCTGCTGGGCCTGGCCGCTCACGCCAGCGCCCAGGTACAAGTCACCGACGCCTGGGTACGTGCCACTGTGCCGGGCCAACCGTCCAGCGGCGCGTTCATGACCGTCACCGCCGACAGCGACAGCAAGTTGCTGAGCGTGGCCTCGCCGGTGGCCAAGGACGTGCAGATCCATGAAATGAGCATGAAGGACGACGTGATGCGCATGGGCCCGGTGAACTCGGTAGCCCTGCCGGCCGGCAAGGCCGTGACCCTCGACCCCGACGGTTACCACGTGATGCTGATGGGCCTGACCGGCCAGATCAAGGAAGGCGACCAGGTGCCGCTGACCCTGACGGTGCAGAACGCCAAGGGCGAAAAGCAGGCGATTGAAGTGAAGGCGCCGGTGCGTGGCCTGGATGGGATGGACCATAGCAAGATGGACCATGGCAAGATGCATTGAGACGTGCGCACCCGCCTCAATCCACGATAAATAGCCTTGCCCCGGCACTCGTCGAAGATCGATGCCCTTCCATGTCATTGCCCACCTGGTAACTCATCCCGGCCGTCAGCGTAAACTGACGGCCGTCTTCCAGTTCCGTGTGCAACTCGCCTTCCAGGCATAACAGCACATGCCCCCGCCAGCACCAATGGTCCGCCAGGTAGCCAGGCGTGTATTCGACCATCCGCACACGTGTTGTGCCGAAATGGCAGGTGCGCCACAGGGCATTGCCAGTGATGCCTGGGTGAATCACCGGTTCGACCGTGGACCAGTCGGTGGTGCCAAAAGGAACAGCAGTGAGATCCATGGCGAGCGCTCGCGTTGATTGATGTGACTTGAGGCTATTCACAAGACACGGTGGACGGTAGACACAGATCGACCCGTTTTATGAGATACGGGTATCCTGCCCGCAAAGAGCTCACGGACACGCCTATGCAGATCGACCCTGCCTACATCCTTCACGAAACCGAACACTGGCGGCTCAACCATCATCTGGCATCTGCGTTGCCCGGCTACCTGATGCTGGCGGCCAAGGCGCCGATCCACTCCCTGGCTGACATGCCGGAACCGGCGCTGGCCGAGTTGGGCGGGTTGCTCGCGAAGGTCCAGCGGGTAATGGAGGCGCAGCTGGAGCCGAAATGGCTGTACATCAGCCGGTATGGGCACATGCCGGGCTTCCCGCTGCACTTTCATTTCATCCCCGTGTATGACTGGGTAGAGGCGGCGTTTTGGCGTGATGAGCGTTATCGGGTGCTGCAGGGTTTTGGAACACAGGAACTGGCGCAAACATCGACCGATGGGGCTGAGTTGACGCTGTTTGTATGGCGTGAGTTTGGAGAACGCCTCACGCCACCGCAGGTCCAGGGAGACACGGTGCATCAAGTCATTGAGAGGCTGCGCGTAGCGTTTGCGGGTCAATGACGAGTGGTCTCAGGGGATCAGTTGTTTTGTCATCGGGATACACGCCAACGTCAGCCCCGACGGCGAGTAATAAACCGCCTGTTCATCCCCCGCATAGCCACACGCCCGGTAAAAGCTCGCCGCATTCAACGTCGCATCCAGCACCACGGTCTTAACCGCCATCTCCCGCGCAACCGTCTCAAGGTGATCGAGCATCGCCTTGCCATATCCGCGCCCGGTGCACTCGGGCAATACGAACAGTGCGCCGACTTCATTGTTGTCCAGATCAAGCATTCCAGTGACGACCGCCCTACCGTTCAGCCACCCCAGGTAAAACGGTTTATCCATCAGCGCACTGTAACCATCCTCGGCCTTGCCCCGCGTCCACAGCAGCATTTGCTCGCGCGTGTAAGCGCCGATGCATTGGCCGCGAATGGCCTGCAAGCGGATGTCGAACGCCACCTGGGCGTGTTCTGGGGTAGCCCGTTTTATCTCCAGCATTTCACGCTCCTTCCATGAAATCATCGTGCCATTAGCACACTTGTGCTAATCGACCCCTCCCCCCTGCGGCGCTATATTCCCCGGCACTTCCAGCGCTCCTCCGGCACCGTGCATTTCTTGCGCGTGGGCGCGTTGTGCGCTGGAAAAACCATAACAACCCCAAGGAAGAAGCACCATGAAACTGCAATCCTCCGTTACCCGCCTCACCCTGCTGGGCGCCCTGATCATCGGCGTCGCCGGCTGCAGCAACATCAAACCTACCGAAGATCACCTCAAGACGCTGTCGGAGACCAACCTGGGCGAACCGGTCAAGCGTATTTCCAATGTGCGCAGCGACTCGATGACCACCTACTACGTCGCCAGTGCCGCCTCCGGCGAGTACAACTGCTCAGTGCCCAGCGGTGCCAGCGGCGGTATGTTCGCCGTGGCCAGCTTTGGCATGATGAAGCCTGCGGCCTACTGCCAACCCAAAGGTGCACGCGGCAACCCACTGCAGGGCTTCACCCAGTAACCGTCTGCTGGCTCAGGTCGCGCAAGGTCCCGCGCAGTTCGGCGGGACGCACCGGCTTGGAGAGAATGGCGATCCGGCGGTCGTGCAAGGCGGCCTGGATTCTCTCCACGTCATGCCCGGTGAGGATCAGCGCAGGGACGGCCCAGCCGCGTTGCTCGCGCAGGGCATCGATGCATTCGATACCAGTAGCGTGGTTGCCCAGGTCGTAGTCGGCGACGATGATGTCGCAGTCACTGACCAGAGCACGCCCCGAAGACTCCGCCTGTACCTCGCAACCCCAGCGCTCCAGCAGGGCCTGGGTGGCGAGCAGCACGTTGTGGTCATCTTCTACCAGGCACACCTTCAACCCGGTCAGCAGCCCGGCCTGGCGCGTGTCGTCGCGCGGTGCCGTGGCACGTGGCGCAGAGGCCAGGGTCAAACCATACAGGCTTACAGAAGTACCATGGCCCACCCGTGAGCGCAGGCCTACCTGCACTCCCATCAACTGCCCCAGGCGCTTGACGATGGACAGTCCAAGGCCGACGCCTTCGACGTCCTTGTCACGCAGGTGGCGCACTCGATAAAACTCCTCGAAGACCTTTGATAGATGCTCCTCGGCAATCCCCCGGCCCCGGTCATGAATCTCCACCGCCAAGCCGCCGTCGCGAACGCGCACGCCGATCAGCACAGGCCGTTGCGCGCCGTATTTGAAGCAGTTGGACAGCACGTTCTGCACCATGGTCGCCAGCAGCGCAGGGTCGACCAGCACCCAATGCGTGCAGGGCCGCAGGCGCAGCTCCACCCCGGCCCAACGCGCGGCCTCGGCGTTCTGGCGCACCAGGTCGGCCAGGAACTCGCCCAGGTGCACCGCCTGGTACTTGGGCAACACGCGGCCGTTGTCGAGGGTGTAGAGATCGAGAATCGAGCGGAACAATTGCGATACGTTGAGCAGCGAACGGTCGATGTTGTCGACCAGGCGCCGCTCTTCATCACCCAGCCGGGCTTCGCGCAGGCAAGCGGTGAACAGGCCGATGGAATGGATGGGTTGACGCAAGTCATGGCTGGCCTGGGCAAGGAAACGGGATTTTTCCAGGTTGGCGGCAATGGCCTGCTCGGAGGCCTTGCGCGTGCGCTCCAGCAGGATATGCGCGTACACCGGGATCACCGTGCTGGTGATCATCAACATCAGCACCATGAAGGGTTGCGCCTGCCACACCGGCGTCAGCCGATACACGATCAGCAGCGCCAGCAAGGCCAGCGCCGTGGCGATCGCCAGGTAGCGCGAGCCGTAGCGCATGCCGTTGCCCAGGTTGACCCATACCATCACCGCATACAACGGCAACGCCGCTTCACCGCCCACCACCATGCCGAACGAGGTGCCGGTGTAGTCGTGGATCATGCCGAAGATGCGCCGCGCCGGGTAATGCCCCGGCCAGCGCACGATGACTTGGCGCAAGGCAATGGAGGCCAGCAGGAACAGGAAGATATACAGGATCACCGGCAGGTAGGTGTCCACCGACTGTCCCGGCAGGAAGCCCAATGCACCGATGTAGACGATTGCAATGCTGGCGACCACGATGCGCAGGTTGGCCTGGTCGAGTTCGGAGTTAGTCTCAAGACTCATGGGTTTACGTCCTTGTGCGGCAGTCATCAATTCCTTAACGCACCGCAGGCAGGCCCTGGGCACGGTGGTAAGGTAGCATGCAACGGCACAACCTTGCCCCAGGGAGGAGCACCCCCATGACCGGCCGTATCATCATCGCCGATGACCACCCGATGTTCCGCGAAGGTATGGTGCGCACCGTGCAGCGCCTGCTGCCGGACGCCCTGGTGCAGGAAGCCGGCGACCTCGACGGTGTGCTCGCGCTGATCCGCGACGGCGGCGAGATCGACACGCTGATCCTCGACCTGCGCTTCCCCGGCCTGACCTGCATGAGCCAACTGGTCGAACTGCGCCAGCAATTGCGGCGCACCACGCTGATCGTGGTATCGATGGTGGACGACCCGGCGCTGATCGACCAAGTCATGGCCCTGGGCACGGACGGGTTCATCGGTAAGAACATTGCCCCCGAAGAGATCGGCCAGGCGCTGCTGGCGATCCGCGAAGGCGAAGTACTGGTCAAGTTCGCGCCCTCTGGCCTGCTGCCACTGGACACCCATACCCTCACCGCCCGCCAGCAAGACGTGCTGCGTCTGATCGCCCAGGGCAAGACCAACAAGGAAATCGCCAAGGCCCTGGATATCTCGCCGTTTACCGTGCGTATCCATGTGTCGTCGCTGTTGCGCGCGCTGGATGTGCCCTCGCGGGCGGCAGCTGCGGTCAAGTATTCCGGGGAGTTCTAGGCGTTTTCGTCGCCTGTGCGGGTAAACGAATAGCGGTCGATATCGGTGCGCAGTGTCCAGCCCTGGCCTTGCCAATACTGGGCGGCGCTGGTGTTGCTCTTGAACACGTCGAGGTGGCATTTGTAGATGCTCAACTGCTCCAGCGCGCCTAGGCAGCGCTGCGTCAGCATCTGGGCGATGCCTTGGCGGCGATAGTCCGGCACTACCAGCAGGTGTTGCAGGTAACCGCGACGCCCGTCGTGGCCGCACATCACGCACGCGATCAATCGGCCATCGGCTTCGGCGACAAAACTCATCTCGGGATTGCGCGCCAGGTAGCGCTCGGTGGCCTCACGGGAGTCGGCGTCGCGCAGGGAGATGCCGGGGGTGCCTTGCATCAAGGCGAGGATGGCGTCGTAGTCGGCTGGGGTCATGAAACGGATGCTGGGCATAGTGGTTAGAAACCTTTGAAGTCCGAGGCAACTTGTCGCCATTTCGATCTGACCCGACTCAGGCGCTCATAGATCAAGGCGAAATTGAATTGCTGCAAGGATGCACGGCCATGTGCCAACGCATTGCGATCAACGTATAGCCCTCGCAGTTCGGCCAGATAGTTTTTGAAATAGCTATCGCGCCCAAGCGCCCCCTGCCAGGCATCGATGATACTTCTTAAGGAAATATGACCTGCGCCGCTATTCAAACGTTGAAACCTGCGATGATGGACGTTCCCGCTGTTACTGTCTGCGCCCCGCCATGCACAGTCCCTGCGAATCCCACCTTCACAGGCTGCCAGTAACGCCAATGATGCAAACGCTTCATGCTCATCTTCCCGACGGCGAATGAAGGCTTTCCACTCTTCCTGGGTCATGAACATGATTTGATCCAGCGTTTCTTCCGAGACATGCTGCGGTTTGGCCCCATCCACTACACGCTTGAGATGTCGCAGGCCGTCCAAGCTGACGACGTACCAGTTCCGGGCTTCATCAATAGTGGGAAATCGTTCTGTCATCAGCACTCATTCTCCAACCATCAATTCAAACAGGCGTACCAGACCCTTGTCGTCGAAGTCGAACCCGCCTCGGGCACCAACACCCGGATAGACCCGCCACACCCACTCTCGATCGTAGGGGGGCCGAGTGTCGTCGACAGGTGACTCGTCAGGTTGCTGAGCAATCAACTTGACCCGCTCGCCACGCCCCGCCTCAATCACATCTACCCGGCCAAACCCACCAATGATCACGCTGGCTACTGGCGTGAACTGCACCACGCCGGTCGGCATTTCAACACGCAGCCCACAGACCTGATATGAGCCAAGGGTTTCTTCCTGGAGAGCATGGGTGGTGGGCGTGAACGCCGACTCATCAAGCCCGGCTTCGACCAATGCCAGGCGGATCCGAACGAAAAGCTGCTCAAGCTCATCCAGCCATCGCGCTTTGCGTTGAGCCCAATCGACATGTCGCTCCTGCGACTGTTTTTTTGCCTGCTGCTCGCTGATAAAACGTTTCAAATCGGTCATGACAGTTCTCCTTGGGTTAAGCCTACCCCAGTTGGCATTGCGCCGGTAACCGTCATTAAGTAACGGCATGCATTTGACCTGAGCAATCACTCTTGCATCCGATATTTATGCTCACTTCCCAGCTTAATAATATTTTATTAATAACCGCCCTCCCCCTAGCCTTGAAGTCATGCCAACGCTGAATCCAACGGCATTACGCAAGGACAGAGACATGACTGAAGCAATAACAAAAACAGACACGCTGGTGGTGGGCGCCGGCCAGGCTGGCGTGGCCATGAGCGAGCATCTGAGCAAGCAAGGCGTGCCCCACCTGGTGCTGGAGCGCAGCCGCATCGCCGAGCGCTGGCGCACCGGGCGCTGGGATTCGCTGGTGGCCAACGGGCCGGCGTGGCATGACCGCTTTCCCGGCCTCGCATTCGACACCGTCGCCCCGGACGGCTTTGCGCCGAAGGAACGCGTGGCCGATTACTTTGAAGCCTACGCCCGCAAGTTCAACGCGCCGATTCGTACCGGCGTCGAGGTGCTGTCCGTGGTACGCAATGTCGGCCGCCCCGGCTTCACCGTGCACACCAGTGAAGGTGTGATCGAAGCCAACCGGGTGGTGGCCGCGACCGGACCATTCCAGAAACCGGTGATCCCGGCGATTGCGCCGAAAGATACGGCCCTGCACCAGATCCACTCCGCCGAGTATCGCAACCCCGCGCAACTGCCGACCGGCGCCGTGCTGGTGGTGGGCGCCGGCTCATCCGGCGTGCAGATTGCCGATGAATTACAGCGTTCCGGGCGCCAGGTGTACCTCTCCGTCGGCGCCCACGACCGCCCGCCCCGCGCCTATCGCAACCGCGATTTCTGCTGGTGGCTGGGGGTGCTGGGTGAGTGGGACCAGGCGGCGATGAAGCCCGGCCGCGAGCACGTGACCATTGCGGTCAGCGGCGCGCACGGCGGCAAGACCATCGACTTCCGCGAGCTGGCCCAGCAAGGCATGACCCTGGTGGGCCTGACCCAGGCGTTCAAGGGCAGCGTCGCCACGTTCCAGCCGAACCTGGTGGAAAACCTGGCACGCGGCGATGAAAACTACCTGGCCCTGCTGGATGCCGCCGATGCCTACATCGAACGCAACGGCCTGGACTTGCCCCTGGAGCCCGAAGCCCGTCGCGCCTTCCCAGATGCGGACTGCATCAAGAACCCGATTCTGGAACTGGACCTGGCCAGGGCCGGCGTCACCTCGATTATCTGGGCCACCGGTTTTGCCGTGGACTACAGCTGGCTGAAAGTCGCAGCCTTCGACGAGGCCGGCAAGCCCCGGCACCAGCGCGGCGTGTCCAGCGAGGCCGGGGTCTACTTCCTCGGGTTGCCGTGGCAGTCGCGCCGGGGGTCGTCGTTCATCTGGGGCGTGTGGCACGACGCCAAATACGTCGCCGACCACATCGCCATCCAGCGTCAATACCTTGAATACCGCGAAGCCGCCCCGCTGGCTCGCCCATCCCCTGTCAACGCCTGAGCCTTCATTGCCGGAGTTTTCTCGATGCCCACTCACACCCGAATCCGCATGTTCAACACTAAAGAAACCTACCCCAACCAGAGCCTGGACAACGACCTGTGCCAGGCCGTGCGCGCCGGCAATACCGTGTATGTGCGCGGCCAGGTCGGCACCGATTTCGAGGGTAACCTGATCGGCCTTGGCGACCCACGCGCCCAGGCCGAGCAAGCGATGAAAAACGTCAAGCAACTGCTGGAAGAAGCCGGCAGCGACCTCAGCCACATCGTCAAGACCACCACCTACCTGATCGACCCGCGCTACCGCGAGCCGGTGTACCAGGAAGTCGGCAAGTGGCTCAAGGGTGTGTTCCCGATCTCCACCGGGCTGGTGGTGTCGGCCCTCGGCCAGCCACAGTGGCTGATGGAAATCGATGTGATCGCCGTTATTCCCGAGTAAGGAGCCACACATGACCTTTTCAATCGTCGGTCGGTGCGCCGAAACCGGCCAACTGGGCATTGCCATCAGTTCCTCGAGCATTGCCGTGGGCGCCCGCTGCCCTTGGTTGCGACCCGGAGTGGGCGCGGTGTCGACCCAGAACATCACCTTGCCGGCGTTGGGCCCGGACGTGCTGGACCTGCTGGAGCAAGGCCTGGCCCCTGCCGACGCCCTCGACAAAGCGCTGACTCGCAACGGCTACAGCCAGTACCGGCAACTGACGGCGATTGATCACCTGGGACGCAGCGTGCATTTCAGCGGCAGTGAAACCCTCGGCACGCACAACGCGGTATCGGGCGAGCAGTGCGTGGCGGCGGGCAACATGCTGGCCGACCGTGCGGTGATCGAGGCAATGGTCAGCGCTTTCGAGCAGGGCGAAGGCCAATTGGCCGACCGACTGCTGGCGGCCATGCACGCCGCGATTGCCGCCGGTGGCGAAGCCGGCCCGGTGCATTCGGCCGCGCTGGTGGTGGTGGGCGAATTGACCTGGCCGATCATCAACCTGCGGGTGGATTGGGTCGATGAACAGCCGATCGTTGCACTGCAAACACTCTGGGACGCCTACCGTCCGCAGGTGCAGGACTACATCGACCGCGCCCTCGCCCCGGACCGCTCCCCCGGTTACGGCGTGGCCGGAGATGACCGATGAATACCAGCCGCGAACTGCTGCAGACGCTGGTTGCATTCGACACCACCAGCCGTGAATCCAACCTGCAACTGATCGAATTCGTGCGCGACTACCTGGCGGGTTTCGGAGTGGCCTGCGAGTTGGTCTACAACCCGGAACGCAGCAAGGCCAACCTGTTTGCCAGCGTTGGCCCGGTGGAGTTGCCCGGCATTGTGCTGTCGGGGCATACCGATGTAGTGCCGGTGGACGGCCAGCCCTGGACAGTGCCGCCGTTCGAGCTGACCGAACGCGATGGCAAGCTGTTTGGCCGTGGCACCGCCGACATGAAGGGCTATATCGCCTGCGTGCTGGCGCTGGTGCCGGCATTGGTCGCGGCGCCGCTGCGGGTGCCGGTGCACATCGCCCTGTCCTATGACGAAGAAGTCGGCTGCCTGGGTGTGCGTTCGTTGCTCGCGGTGCTGGAGCAACGCCCGGTCAAACCCATGCTGTGCATCATCGGCGAACCCACCGAACTCAAGCCGGTGCTCGGGCACAAGGGCAAGTTGGCGATGCGTTGCGATGTGCATGGCGAGGCGTGTCACTCCGCCTATGCGCCGTATGGGGTGAATGCGATTGAACATGCCGCCGAGTTGATCGGTGAGCTGGGGCGAATTGGCCAGCGCCTGCGCGATACCCAGGACGCGCGGTTTGACCCGCCGTTCAGCACGGTGCAGACCGGGGTGATCAGTGGCGGCAAAGCACTGAACATCGTACCGGCGGATTGTCGGTTTGATTTTGAGGTGCGCGCGTTGCCGTCGCAGGACCCGGCTGAGGTGGCTGACGAATTGAAGGCTTACGCCGAGCAGCAGGTGCTGCCGCGTATGCAGTCGGTGAGCGCGCAGAGTGTAATCCGGTTTACCGAGTTGTCGGCCTACCCCGGGTTGGCGACCGATGAGCGCAGCCAGGCGGCGCAATTGATTGCCGCGTTTTCCGGTTCACGGGAATTCGGCACAGTGGCGTTTGGCACCGAGGGTGGTTTGTTTGATGCGGTGGGCATTCCCACGGTGGTGTGCGGGCCGGGCAGCATGGACCAGGGGCATAAGCCGGATGAGTTCGTGGGTGTGGAACAGCTCGACGGCTGTGATCGGATGTTGCAGCGGATGCTGGCAACATTGCTGTAGCACGTCCGAGCTGAAGTATCCCGCCTCTGAATAAGGATGAAACACTTGAAACGGGGCTTTATCCAATGATCAGGAACCAAGCCTGTTGAGTCGCCACCTATTGTCGCCATCAGCTCATAGGTCCGATTATGCCAAGTATCCATTCATCTTCCACTCCTTCGTCACTTCAAGGAGCACATCAGGCGTCGCACGTGCGCACTCCTTACAACATGCTGCACGAAACCGGGATGCGCTTCACGCTACAACTGCATGACTACCAAAGCGCGAAAAAGATCTTCGATGAACTCGCCAGGTCAAAAGACATCGGTGTCAAACAACAATCTGACATCTATGATCTCAATGATTTTGGTGGCGGGTTTGGTATGTACAACACACTTCATTTCAGTTTCAAACCTGACTCACGTGACGGTAGCTTCAGCCTTGCCTTACAGATGAGAATCAGTGATTTCCATCGAGAGTTCCAACAAAAGCTTGATGAGGCCGGCATCAGGAATTACGCCCCATCAGAATAAAGATTGATTGTTCCCTGGTGCCGCAAAGAAACGCATCCTCAGGACGAATTTGATACATCTGTGAGTAGCAGTCCGGTCAGGAGACACCCAGTACCCTGCGAGCATTCACGATGTAAAACATTCAACCCTCTTTCCCACGTTCTGCGTGAGAACGATCATGTCAGCCGAGCAAGCGGGCAAGTTCTTCGCGGCAGTAGTCGACAAATAGCTGCACCGGCTTGGTCAGCGGTGCGCGGCGCAGCCAGACTGCCGACAGGCCGGAACCGGTGACGGTCTCGGCCAACGGCACGCACACCACCTTCTGCCCATCGTAGGTGTATTCGGTGAACGGCTTGGTCACCAGAATCGAAAACCCGAACCCCCGCCCCACCATGCCCCTCACCATCTCGATCGACGGCGAGCTGAACACGATATTCGGCGTCAGCCCGCGCTCTTCGAAAATGCTCACGAAGTAGGTGCGGCTGGGCAGCACGTCCAGCAGGATCATCGGCTCCAGCACCAGGTCTGCCAGCGACACCCTGGCCTGTTGCGCAAAGCGATGATCGGCTGGCAACAGCGCATAGGGCTGCTGCGGCGGCATCAACGGGGTGGTTTCGATAGTCGCGCCCAGGTCGTGCTCGAACAGCATGGCCACGTCGATACTGCCCGCCGTCAGCGCCTGCACCAGCTCCTGTTGTTCGCCATCGCGGATACGGATTTCCACCCCCGGCCAGCGCGCCTTGAAACCGGCTATCAGACGCGGCAGGTACAGCGGCGCCACGGTTTCAAAGCAGCCGATATCGATCTGCCCGGCCACCACGTCATTGTCCGCCAGGGCGTTCTGCTCGAACTCGTGGGCCACCCGCAACAGCTCCAGCGCCTTGCGATAGAAGCGTGCGCCGCTGGGCGTCAGCGACACGCCCTGGGCGTGATGACGGATAAACAATTGCACGCCAAAGCTGTCTTCCAGCTGCTTGATCGCCGTGGACACCGACGGCTGCGCGATATACAGCTTGCGCGACGCCTCGGCGACGCTGCCGCACTCGGCCGTGGTGACGAAATATCTGAGCTGGCGCAGGTTATAGGCAGCCATCGGGACCTCCAGAAACGTGGGGCTTCGCCCGTCAATCAGGTGTAGGCAACATACCGGAGCGCGACAAGACGCGAGCTATATTTTTTAAGGTCTATAGCAACAAACTTACTAATTTACCTCCCCGCGCCCATTGCAGATGATCACGCCAACAACAAAGCGCCGCGCAGGTGGCGCACAGCGAAGTACGTCAACGTACTCACCTTGCCTTGGAGCTCGTCATGGTTACCACTGCAACATCCTCCGCCCCGCTTATCGAAAAACACACGATTGGATACGTGCCCCCGGAAGACCGCCATGGAAAGGTCAGAGACCTGTTCACCCTGTGGTTCGGCGGCAACATCGCACCGTTGCCGATCGTCACGGGGGCGCTGGGAGTGCAACTGTTCCACCTCAACCTGCTCTGGGGCATCGTCGCGATCCTCGTCGGCCACCTGGTCGGCGGCGTGTTGATGGCGTTGCACTCGGCCCAGGGCCCGCAGATGGGCATCCCGCAAATGATCCAGAGCCGTGCCCAGTTCGGCTCACTCGGTGCCCTGCTGGTGGTGGTGATTGCCGGCGTCATGTACGTCGGCTTCTTCGCCTCCAACATCGTGCTGGCGGGCAAGTCCCTGCACGGCGTGGTCGACGCCGTGCCCGTGCCGGTGGGCATCGTGATCGGCGCCATCGGCTCCGGCATCATCGGCATCATCGGTTACCGCTTCATCCACGTGCTCAACCGCATCGGCACCTGGGTGCTGGGCACCGGGATCGTGCTGGGGTTCGGCTACATCTTCACCCATGTACAGACCACCGACTTCCTGACCCGCGGTGAATTCAACATCGCCGGTTGGCTGGCAACGGTGTCCCTGGCGGCGCTGTGGCAAATCGCATTTGCGCCCTACGTCTCCGACTACTCGCGCTACCTGCCGGCCGACGTGCCCGTAGCGTCGACGTTCTGGACCACCTACCTCGGCTCGGCCCTGGGCTCCAGCCTGTCGTTCATCTTCGGCGCCGTCGCCGTACTCGCCACCCCGGTCGGCATGGACACCATGGACGCCGTCAAACTCGCCACCGGTGCCATCGGCCCGTTGATGCTGGTGCTGTTTCTGCTCAGCGTGATCAGCCACAACGCGCTCAACTTGTATGGTGCGGTGCTGTCGATCATCACCCTGGTGCAGACCTTTGCGTACCGCTGGATTCCCACCGCCAAAAGCCGCGCGGTGATCTCGATCCTGGTGCTGGGGGCCTGTGCGATTGCGGCGGTGTTTGCCTCCAAGGACTTCATCGGCCACTTCGTCGACATGGTGCTGGTGCTGCTGGTGGTGTTGGTGCCGTGGACAGCGATCAACCTGATCGACTTCTACGCGATCCACAAAGGCCAGTACGACATTGCCTCGATCTTCCGCGTGGATGGCGGGATCTATGGGCGATACAACCCACAGGCACTGCTGGCCTACGCAGTGGGAATCGTGGTGCAGATTCCGTTCATGAACACGCCGCTGTATGTGGGGCCGATTTCGGCGCACATCAACGGGGCGGACCTGTCCTGGGTGGTGGGGTTGGTGGTGACGTCGCCGTTGTACTTCTGGTTGGCGAGTCGAGACAGTGCGTATAAGCGCCGGATGGACGGAGGGAAGTTGGTGGGTGGGGTTTGACAAAACCGCCGTCTATAACTTGATCGATTTGAGAACCCGCCTTGGCGGGTTTTTTGATTTCAGGGAATGGGTAAGTATCTTTTTTTGCAATGAGCGAGCTAGCACCGCGCTAGGCTGCGACCTACCTCGAAACTAAACATCGAGGCGTGTCCCACACTGTCGCAAATTGGACTGTTTTCAGCCAAACACGGCCGATCAATCAAATGGCAGAAACGACCAAAAAGGCTTCATAGGGCACACCTAAATCATGCCCCTCCGTCAAGATGCAAAATCGGACGCTGAATAGCCTCAGGTCTAGACAGATGAATGACAAATCGCCATCATTGGCAACGTTCACGTTTCAGACCTAGTGAAAAATTCGCTAGAAAAATAAAATTATTAGTTAAAACATCCTGCTATTGCACAAGGAGTTCAAGTGTGGCAGCGAGAAGTGTGACACCCCCCAAAAGAGAAAACGAAAGTGATGAAATCATTATATTCATCCACGGTCTATCCGGTTCAAGTGGAACCTGGGATACGATGTTTCAGATTTTCTTTCAGTGTCGAGAACTAGATAATTTCGCATATGATTGCTACACATACCCCACAACTATGATACGACCACCGTTCGGCAAAAAAATGCCGAGCATACAAGAGATATCTAACGGACTAAAGTCATACATAGATGGACACTATAGCGAGAAGAAAAAAATAATCCTTGTCGCCCATAGCCTAGGTGGACTTATAGCTCGACATTACATTTTAGAATCAACAAAAGCCAATAAAAAACATAAAATATGCGGCCTTGTGCTATATGCCTCCCCACTTTCTGGCTCTAGCTGGGCACTCGCATCTATATTATCCTGGCGCCATATCCACCTCCAACAACTCAGAGTAAAAAATGACTTCCTGACAGGAATGAACAAAGATTGGATAATTCTAAAAATTGAGCAAGAACTTAAAGTTCTAAGTATCGTCGGTGGAATTGATGCAATCGTCCCCCCAGAAAGTTCCTTACCCTATATCGGCGCCTCCAATTTCCAGACAATTATAGGGCACGGCCATATTGACATAACAAAACCTATCAACTTAGATGACTTGCGCTTCAAACATCTAAAAACATTTATTCTTCAAAATTTTTCAAAAATAGTACCTGTAGCGAATCCAAGCCAAACTCTCAGCTTCGCTTGCAAAGATGTACTATTTGACTCATACACAAACTCAATAGAAGAATATTATGTTACCCGCAAAGAAGACAACGTAACCTCATCAGCAGCTCAGTCATCTAACATTTGGATCAGTGGCCCTCCTGGCGTGGGTAAGACAGCAGTACTCAGAAGAATTGCATCAACTTCAAAATGGAACTTCCAACATATAATCCTCGACAGCTATAGAGATTTGTCAGCTTTCGATTTAATGAGAGAAATCTGTAACTCACTACTTGAAAGAACAGGATCCGAAGAAGTACTACCCAAAAACATCAGCAAACATGATTTATTAGGCGAATTCAAAAAAGTATTTGGCCGACTTATCACCAGCAACACTATAGCAATATTGATTGAGGAAATACCACTACCCTCTGGCTCTGAGTATTCAAATTTCTTAGATCTGTGCTACCAACTAGCACTTCTCGCCGAAACATACAGCAACCAAGGAAGAATAGTTTTATTATTCTCGTCAGTGCGCGACCCTAAAAGCGACATCAAGCCCGGCTCGCCTAAACTTTACGAAAAAATTCAATTTATGAATTTCGCACCCTGGACAAATACCGATACAAAGAAACTTATCAAAATCATAACCGAAACACTATCTATAAAATTAGAACCAGAAGATATAGCATCCATACTTTATTCAAGTAGTGGCTCTCCAAGATTTATTAAGATGTTTTTTCGCAGAACACGAAACGAAATCGGAGCCTTACGACCCATTTCAGAAATAATCAATTCCGTGGAAAGAGATCTTGCAGTATGAGCTCACGCACTTTAAAACCATGTACGATAATCCCACGCAACCTATATGTAGAACGAGCTGCCGACAGGCAGCTTAGGACTGTGATCAATGACATGGGGCGACCAGCCTATATTCTGGTAGCACGCCAAATGGGAAAAACAAACCTATTAATCAACATGAAACACGAGAGAAGTGACGATATAGTTCTATATCTAGATCTTTCTAACAGATTTGATAGCGCGCGAAAATGGTTCAGAAATGTTATCGACTCACTCATCGAATCATATCCCGACTCATTTGACCAACAACAAGAAAAAATAGAACAACAAAGGGAAGTTTCGAATTACGAGCCAAACGTTGAGTTTGACCGGCATCTTCGCACACTTTTACGCTCTGTCGACAAGCGTGTAATTATAGTCTTGGACGAAATCGACTCCTTAGTTGGCTGCACTTACTCAGACGTTGTTTTAGCACAAATCCGAAGCATGTACTTTTCGAGAGTAAACCATTCAGAATATTCGAGGCTAACATACGTACTTTCAGGGGTCGCCGAGCCTGCTGAACTGATAAGAGACAAAAATATTTCCCCCTTTAACATCGGAGAGAAAATATATCTTGAGGATTTCAGCAGCTCTGAATTCGAGGCTTTTTTAGAAAAATCTGGACTATCTATCACTCCCTCTGTTACCAAATGCGTCTTCGACTGGGCAAATGGAAATCCTAGAATAACATGGGATATCTGTTCAGAATTAGAAGAGAGACTACTTGCTGGAGAATTAATAACTCCAGAAACCGTAGACCAAACTGTAAACAAACTTTATCTGCGCGAATATGATAGAGCTCCCGTGGACCACATTAGAACATTAGTGGAGTCCGACACACAGATAAGAAATGCGATTATTGCAATCCGATACTCTCGCTCCGACATTACCGACGACAAAATTAAGAGCAAATTATACCTCGCAGGCATAACAAAAAACATTGAACATGGCGAGCTGAAAATAAAAAATAGAGTAATTGACGAAGCTCTCTCTGACAGGTGGATAGAGCAGATAACCGCAGCCCAAAAAGGACCACTAATTTTAGGTAATGAGTCATACTCTTCGGGCAATTACGAAAGCGCCGTAAAACATTACGAAGAAGCTCTTAGCGATGAAAGCCTGAAAGCTTCAATCACTGACATTGTACGAGTAGAAATCGGTCTCGCTTACATGTGGAATGGAGATAGTGAAAAAGCAATTGAGCAATTCGCTTTAGCTTATAAAAACTCTAACAACATTAAACTCAAACAATCAATTAAATTACATTGGGGAACAACACTAATCTCCAACCAAGAATATATTGAAAGCACCCCCCATCTACTGGAAGCCTCGAGTGGCGAAGACAGCATTATAGCGACCAATGCAAAACTCAACCTATTAGTAGCTTATTTGAAATCCGGAAATGATAAAAATATAATATCAGCGCTAGCACTCTCTACAGAACTAATTTCTAGCCTATTAGAAGCATCGACCGACAGTGACAACATAGCATTATCTACGGCATATTATCATCAATCCACAATCTACGAAGCATTACAGCAGAAAGAAGATGCAATAAGCGCGTTGCAGAACGCTATAAATCTTGCACCAACGCAATACAAACCATTCTTATTAATCGCACAGCTTTCACAACAAAAATCACCAACAGATAAAAAATCCAGCCTTATCGCCTTCAGAAAAGTTATCGACGAAAATGAAATTGAGCTATCAGGCATAACAGACTCCGCTCTTGAACTCGACAAGACTACAATTGCGAAGGCACTTCTTAATACTCACCAACTTAACGGAGTCGGAGAGTTCAAGAATCTGTTAGGCATTATAAAAGAAAAATTTTATAGGGCGAGCGCAAGCGAATCGGGGGTATTAACAAACCTTGCCGAAGAAGCGTACGACAATGAAGCTTCAGCAATTGCAGCCGGCCTATTAGACCTATGCGCGGAATTTTATCTAAACGAAGCATCTTCGATAGAAAGTAAGTTAAAGATATATCGAGCCCTGGCTACTCACGGCAATAACTCGTCGAATGACACTTGGGCGCTTAAATATCTTGAAGAGCTTAGTGAAAACTGCCCAGCTGAATTAGTCGATATAGAAGACATTGAGAGCGCAAACACCGCGATCATCAAACTATTTCAGAGTGATTCGTCAGACACGTATAAAGCCCTACGTATCTGGAGGAAATTTGAAGAAAAAGCACTAAAAGTCGACCCTTCACAATCCGTACTAGTACTATTTATAATAATGATCCACGAAAATAATATAAAATCCACTGACGAGGCGTTGTCTTATGCGCATAAATTTTTAACCAATATTGACCATCTGGAAGGAAAGGGACGAGCAACCGAAGTGTGGCACACGCTCAGAAAACAAGCTGAAAACATTGTTAAGACATGGGAAGCCTTAAAGTACAAAGACCTGGGCAGAAATACAAAAGTCCTTGTTAAATATGGTGAATCCGAGCCAACCGTTAAAAAATACAAACATGTCGAAGACGATATAAAATCTAAGAAATGCATACTTATAAAACAACTTTAACAAACCATTATTGACCCCTATTAATTATTGAAAAATCACTAAGCCGGTCTTGTAGACAACCATCAAAAACGACCCCGTAGTAGTCACTACTACGGATCGTTCAAGTCTCTTAGTGTTTGATGCCTAGTTAATCAGGTTGCGTCCTATCGAAACGCCCTTTATAGTTCGCCCCGTCACTAGCTATAACTGGGGACAGGGTTTCGCAGCCCTAAAACGATTCACACCGACACCGTCAGACATACCCCAGCCGGCTCCCGGCTGCCGAATGTTTTATGGCGGTTGTGCGTGGGAGACCTTCGGGTCTGCCGGGTTTTGGTGTAAATCGTCCGGTCTGCGAACCCGCGCACAGCTGCCACCCAATCTGTTTCGCAGCAGAGCCGGTGGTAATTCTTCTTACTTGAGGATTTACACCATGACGACTCAACACCCGCCCCGCCGCTTCACCCCCATGTCCCAAACCGCAACCGAATACCCTGTCCTGCTAATAGACAGCGACGCTCCTCTCAGCGAGCTGCATGCATGCGCCAGTGAGCGTCTGAACGCGGCCCTCGCTTACCTGCACCTGATGGCCTGTTCCAATGTGTCGGACTATGCCGAGCACGATATCAATACCGTTGCCAATACCGCCCGGATAATGGTCCAGGATGTGGCGGATGTGTTTACGGTGATTGAGCGGCGAGGTTTTGATGCCCCAGCTCTGAGTTGATGTGATTTGAGTAGTTAGAAAACCCGCTTTGGCGGGTTTTCTGGTTTTTGGACATCGCAGTTGAGGTGATCGTGGCGAGCGGGCTTGCCCCGCGTTGGGCTGCGCAGCGGTCCCAGTAAGGTTGAATGCGGTGTGCCGGGTATTTCTCCTGTGCCGATTTTGGGGCTGCTTCGCAGCCCAACGCGGGGCAAGCCCGCTCGCCACAACAAGCCTGCTCGCCACAGGGGATCTGTGTCGCTCGGGTCGATGTTTGTCTATCATGCGCCTCTCGCTCAGCGCCTCAGGAAACGCCCATGCCCGCCCTCACCTTGCGCAACGCCCTCCCCGCCGACGCCGCCCGTTGCTTTGAAATCGAGATCAGCGCCTACGAAGGCGACGAAGCCGCCACCCTGGAAAAGATGTAACCGATCCATCACCCACACATTCAAAGCCGCCCATTGAAGCCCGATGCTGCGCTCCCGATCTCTTTCTGGAGCCAGCACCTCATGATGCGTCCCGACGCCAAAGTCGAAAAAGTTTACCTTTACCCCAAGTCCGTGGACTTCCGAAAATCCATCGACGGCCTGGCCGCCCTGGTCGAGCTGGATATCAAGGTGGCCGTCTTCGACCCGGTACTTTTCGTTTTTCTGAATCGCTCCCGCAACCGGGTGAAAATCCTCTATTGGGAGCGCAACGGCTTCTGTCTTTGGCTCAAGCGCCTGGAATCCGAGCGTTTCAAAACCTCGCCCGACG
>NZ_FOKD01000028.1:0-2368 GCF_900112095.1 Pseudomonas sp. NFPP24 | reverse complement strand
ACACGCTTCGACAAGCTCGCGAAAAGCTATGCCGCAATGGTCTCACAGGCTTGTTCCATACGGTGTTTGCGACATCTCTTTTCGTACAGAGCCTAACAAGGCTGATTGATAGCTCCGGTCCAGTAGTTGGTCCGGAGCATACTTTTTATTGTCTTGCTCAGGGTTTTATGAAAGTAACGCCGAAGTACAAGGACAGAAGAAAGATGTGAGGGCTCCCCGGTGTACCGGAAGCACAGGACATCTCAAATACTTGGTCTAGCATTTTTCTCGCATCAGTAAATGGTATTTGAAATTTAGTGTTTTGAGCGACTGTGTTCGTTCCTGGCACAAGATCTACAGAGATAGTCGCATAAGGCGTTACGCTCGGCGTTGTTGTGGGTGTTTTGTCTATATAAATTTCTATAACATCCCCTGCTCGAGAGCTAGCATGGTTTGGAATGAGGAAGTCAATAGGTGTACTATTTATAATGTCTGCAACAGGATTGGCGGTGAAAAAGGGTGGAGACTGAAACTGTTTTGGATTGACTAGGCGCGGAGCTTGCCCAACGGCAAAGGGGCGTTGAGGGAGAGTGGTCATGATATAAAACCTCGAATGTATAATTTTATTTTTACGTTAAAATTATCAGTTGAGTGGGGGGGGCTGATTTTAGGGAGAGGTTTGCTTGGTTTGATGTCTGTAAGGTTTTCCTGTTTTTAGAGCTGACTCTTGGTCTCGTTAGGCTGATTTTTATTAATTATCTAGTTTATTAGTTTTAACCAAACTCTGGTTCGACTGGCAACAGTCAGGTTGCTACGATCATAGGTTATGTTGGATCGATAGTTTTGCCGAAGATTATATATGTCGATTGTCGATGGCCCTGTTGTGGTGACGTAAAGTGATGGTGATCCATCAGCTAGTTGAATGGGTGTTTGAATGATTGGTTCTTCTGATGCTATATAGATAATGGCATCTACGTCGTAAATCGTTAGGTTGTGAATCTTACTGTCTACGGTTTCGAAGTATATTTCTCTGGTTGTTGGGTCCGACCAAATGTCAGTTGCCATGAAGGTTTCCTGTGCTGTTCTTATCTCTAGGAGGTCTCCTGGGTCAGGTGATAGATACGTGGTAGGTCGAATGGATGCAAATGCCATGATGAACTCGCTTTTCAGTTTAAATGTTGGGAGGGCTAGCCTCCCAATGTTTAACTTGTAACTTGATATTAATCTGATGACGTAGTTAGGAATAAAGCTTGAGTGGGTCGTAATGGAGAGGGGGTAGTGAAATCAACTGAAACTAAGACTGTTATATCTTTCAGCGAAAAAGCCCTGGGCCTTCCCGCCGTCTGCGGGCCAGTAACTACAATGGCCTTGGCTTTGCTATCTAAGCCAACTATGTTCACTCCTTCCCAGAGTATTCCCTGAGATATGAAGCTGATTGGGTCGTTGACTTCAAGGGCAAGACTTGGAATGGGGCCGCATTGAGTTTGCATATCTTGATCCTCCAAAAGATAGATTAGTGTTGATCGGTGATGGCAATGAGGGGGACCGAGAGATCAATTTTTCTCTCCCAGATGTTAAAGCCTGAACCAGGTGCGTTGATATAGGGGTTTTGGTAGAAGTTGTTTTCATGCACTGTGATAGTTGAGTAGGGAGCATTGATGTAAACACGATTGGTTTTGGTATCGATTGTAGTGACGGTGTTGGTGTTCTCTTCAGTTACCTCAATCGTAGAGTTCTCCATGTTGACAGATCTTAAATAGCACCGGCGTGGGAGCTTTCCGATCAAGCCAGCGAGTAATAAAGATCCGAGAGGTACGAAGGTTATTCCAGGTGTAGGTGGAGGAGGGGTTACAGTTGGTGGAACTGTAGGGTAGATGGCTGGTCCATTATTGTAAATTGTTGAACCTGGAGCGAAGATAGTTGCCATATTTAGAACTCCTGTGTTGAT
Source organism: Pseudomonas sp. NFPP24 (assembly GCF_900112095.1). Lineage (NCBI taxonomy): Bacteria > Pseudomonadati > Pseudomonadota > Gammaproteobacteria > Pseudomonadales > Pseudomonadaceae > Pseudomonas > Pseudomonas sp. NFPP24. The sequence continues at coordinate 441 of NZ_FOKD01000028.1, read as the reverse complement.
TGAGGCTTTATTTTGATACGCGGGAAATAGATTTGGTACTGTCAAGGTTGACAGTTATTTATAACTTTTTGCGATGGGTGGAGATTTTTAATGCGAGGTCTCTAGGCTCTGTACGAAATCCCGAGAAACCCAATCGGCGCCCTTTGGAAGCTGAAATTCAGTAGGGTTCCCGGCCATCTACGGAAAGGAATTCTGTGATGGCAAAGCGTTACGAACTCTCGGATGAGGCCTGGACTGTGTTCGCCGATCTCTTCACTGAAACCCATGGTCGGGGGCGGCCCCGCCTGAGCGACCGGCTGATGCTCGATGGCGTGCTCTGGATACTCTGTTCGGGCGCTGCGTGGCGAGATATGCCGGAACGCTTCGGCCCATGGTCAACGGTGTATCAACGGTTCCGGGGTTGGCGAAACCAGGGCACCTTCGATCAGATGCTCAAACGCT
>NZ_FOKD01000017.1:0-69468 GCF_900112095.1 Pseudomonas sp. NFPP24 | reverse complement strand
AGGAAATTCACGAGAGTTTCAAATACAGCAACTCCGGACTTGGTCCTGCGTCGCAGATCATTATCGCGATCGTGATGGCTACTGTCGTAGGGCCTATGGCTGCGACTGCGGCGGGTGGTGGTGGTGTCACGGCGGCGGCGGTGGGGGCTGTTGCTTCAGGTGCCGCGACTAATGCAACCGTCAGCGTTATCAATAATCGGGGCAATCTGGGGGCAGTGTTCAAGGACGTCACCTCATCGGATGCGATTAAGGGCTACGTGATATCGGGCGTGACGGCAGGCCTGACGAAAGGGCTTTTCGATGGTTGGACAGGCACGCAGACCAATCCAAACACAGGGGCCGTTATCACTTCGCCAGCCCTCAACACCTGGACCGGCGTTGGCCAGTTTGCGGCGAACCAAGCCTTGCAGAACGGTACGTCGACTTTGCTGAGCAAAGCGCTCGGACAAGGTGGTGACTTTGGTGATGCACTCAAAGGCGCATTGTTCAATACATTGGCTGCAGCAAGTTTTAATGCCATTGGCGACTACACCCATGGGGTACTGACGGAAGGCTACCCTCCTAAAATTGTGGTTCATGCAATGGTGGGTGGCTTGCTCTCTAAGGCCACAGGCGGGGACTTCAGAACGGGGGCTTTGGCAGCCGGGATCAACGAAGCTCTAGTCGTTCATCTGGACTCTTTGGTTAAAGGCGATAAGACCCTTTTGTCCATGAGTTCACAGATTGTGGGAGTGCTGGCAGCGGCTTCGCAGAAGGATGCTGATGCGAAGTCGATCGAGAAGGGTGGCTGGGTTGCGAAGAATGCTACGCAATACAATTTCGGGGAGCATCTTCCGGCAGGATTGGCGCAGTACGGGCAGGCGTCAACTACCCTCGCCGAATACATGCAGAAACAGGGGTATTCTGCTGAAGAAGCTGCGCAAGCGCAGTTGGCCCTTGCACAAGGTCAAGGTTTTGATGGGCCACAGCCTGCGAATGAGTTTGTGAAGGCGTGGGCCATGTTCATGGCCGGAGAGCTGACAGGTTTAGGCATTGCGGCAGTTTTAGGTAAGATGGGATTGTGGGGTACAAAAGCGACAGGCGTTGCGGATGAAACTGCAGGTTCAATTAGGAACGTAAACCCAGGTTATCCAGATGCTGGACGAACCCATAACTGTGTTAATTGTTCGATTGCTACTGATGCAACACTTGCAGGTAACCCAGCATCTGCATTGCCGATAAATTCCACCAAGGGTGTTCCGTTGACAGTGCTGGAGAAGCAATATGGCGCTAAGTTTAGCGGTGTATCTTCAACCGAGACTATTACCCAACACATGCTCGGTGGCGGGGACGGCGCGCGCGGGATTGTGTTCGGTTCCTATGGTCCAGGTCAGCCAGGCCATGTTTTCAACGTGGTTAATCAGAATGGAGTTATCCGATATCTAGATGGGCAGACTGGGAAGCCAGCTAATATGAATAATTTTAAGACGCTACAGTTGCTGAGAACTAATTAATGATTACCTATGAGAGTGCGCTGGAACGAGCTAATGCGTATTTAAAAGACTCAGATATTCCTCTGCAGTTAACGCATGAGGGAGAGTTTTCTGATGGATGGTTCTTTTGCTATCAATCTAAAGAATATTTAGAGACAGGGAGTTTTTCGGCTCAGCTGGCTGGAAATGGACCGTTCCTAATTGATAAGGAAACAGGAGAGCTTCATGTTCTAGGGACTGCCAAGCCTTTAGAAGAATATCTAGAACAATATGTGACGAGCAAGTTAAAAAGACAAGGTTGATTTGTTGGTGCAAAAGGAATTTCAATAACTATAAATGGACTGCTGTTGAAGTGGTTGAGCAGCTGAATGTAAAAACGGCGTGGATGGCCCGCCAAAGCAAATTATTTGGAATGTTGTGGATAAGGGGTAAATGGGCTCTGATCCCAATTAGTCGCGTTTCTCTGATGAAAGTTGCGGCTCATGTTTACTCTGCATTCTTTCCTGATGATGGAGGCAGTGCTTTAATGTCTGCTGAAAGATTAGAAGATCGCTACTCAAAGAAGTCTCCAGTCTAGTTTAGGACGTTTATTTAAGATAAAAAAGGGGGGCGGATTTGTTTGTTATATATTTGCTAGTCTGAATAGAAAATAAATCTGTCCCATTTTTTAGTCGGTTCTTGATAGCTTTGGGTTGAAGTGATGAAAATTTATCAGGGAAATATTTCTAAAGAATCGTTGAATCTGTTTGTTTCAGATATTGGCGCTGGGGAGTTCTTTTCATATGTAGGAAACTTGGTTTCATTGGAACAAGCAACTTCTGTTTTAGGGTTGCTCTCACCTGATTTTATTGAGACGGATGGCCACATTTTCTGGCTGCCTAACGCTCAGCGATACGACCTGAAAAAAAATCATTTAAAAGGTTTGGTCGAGACCGAGTCTGGTACTCTGGAGCAAAGTGCTTCGCGTAGAGACGTTGAGCGATACAGAAATATATTTTCAATAAATCAGTTCTTTTCAAAGTGGGAAGATGCACCTGGTCGGCCCGTATTTAAAGTTGGTCTATCGGAAGAAGGCTATCGGCTTTGTCATTTATTCGCTGAGCAGGTCAGTAGATATTGGAGTCGCGCATTATTAGACTCTTTTCCAGAGAGGGCATTTCAGTTTGAAATTGCTGACGATCTCCTCGATGAATATGGCGTTTGCCTGACCTTCTGGCAACAGGATATTTAAGAAAAGGAGACGGATTTTTTTATTCATTTGCTAGGCTGTAACTTTCGGTAAATGGGGTCTGACCCGAATGGCACTATGATTTGGTAAGGCAACAGCTTAATAAGAACTATGGCGGCTCTGTAGATAAGGCTAGAAAATGATTGAAAAAATTAAATTGTCAAATCCTAGGCAACTGCTTGATCTCGATCAGTTGTTGCCTGGTGGTGGTGAAAATAGATTTGAGATGTTTTATTCGGGAACAACTCTTGACTTGGATGTTTATTATGATGATGAGGATTCTAGTGTTGCAGAGGTTAAAAAGAGTATTCGTTTCTTAAAGGTTTCATATTTTTTAAAGCAGCCATTTCCTGGTTATAGTTTTTTTAGTTGTAAGGATGATGGTGATATTTCAATGCTTGGGTCTCTTGTTGAATATGGATATTCAGATATTATAGCCATGCAGCAGGGCAAAGAGCTTTCAGGTGGTGACAAACATTATAGGCTGTTTCTGCATTCTGTAGGTGTTGCGTTATATGTAGTTGCAAAGTCAGTAGAGATTTGAGTTTGTGAGGCGGTAGTTGTTATGGTTAGAATGATCTTGCGTAATTTAAATATGGTTATATGACTTAGGGTCTTGGTGCTAGAAGTAGATGGGGCCGCCCCTGAGGGGGGGGGCTGGTTAAACACAGTGTCAGATCCTGAGGGGGCAATACTAAAGGCGAATTAATGAGTAGGTATAAACTTACGCCCACGATAACGACTTACGATCCGAAGGTTCTGCCGGATAGCAGAGTGGCTGACATGTCTAGTCGAGCCGCAGTCCAAGCCGAGTCTATGTTCAAATCCAATCCAGCGATGAGAGAAGCTAGTATTAAAATTAATGGATATCACTTCCAGGTGACAGGTAATAGCAAGACTGGAGAAATAACAAACTCCTTTATCACTATGCCGCCGAGGACAAACTAATGGCTAGCTTAGCTTGGCTTGAGAGCCTCAAAGAGTCATTTGCTTCAACTGGTCTGGATTACGAAGACCTTTATGGATTGATAGAGGCTGCTATGGTGAGTGAAAAGACTAATTTTCCAGCGTTTATCTATGACGCTTCGCGAGGAGTTGGCTTCTCTGTGAGTGAAGGATTTTTTTACTCTCTTGATCAAGACTGGGACTATCCAGAAGATTTCAGTGAGGTCAGTTTCTTTCTGGGCGAAGTAGAAATTTCAAGTCTGCCAGTGGCTGACTACGTTTCTCTGATGAACGTTGCGGCTGATGTGTACTCTACTTTCTTTCCTAATGATAGGGGTGGTGTTCTAAGGTCTGCTGAAAGATTAGAAGAACGTTACTCAAAAAAGTCTCCAGTCTAGTTGGTGGATGTTTATTCAGGATGAAGATGCGAGCAATCTACCGGCAGTGCAGTGCTTTCATCCATTGTGAGCGGGGTCTGACCCTGAGGGATCCGTTGTGCCTGGCAGTGACCTACTGCTGCTTGAGGATTTTTACGAGTTGGATTTTAATGATGTGGATGATGAGTTTCTGATTATTGAAAATGGTGAATATATAGAGGGTATCAGCTTTATTACCGACTATAGAGCACCATTGGAGTGTGAGTCTAATCAGAAGATCGAATATATCGGTGCATGACTGGTCGTTTCAATAGAAGAAAGTTTTGAACCAAGTATGCTGGGCGATAAAATAAAGAGTTTAAAGGGGGGCAGCCCGCGCGCAGTAAATGGCGGCTGACCCTGAGGAGTCCCGTTATAGTTGTTGGAGAGTAGCTGTGAACGAATCTGATTTTAATGATATTAAGAAACAATTGATTAGGTACCTCTCAACCGGGCTTGTCGAAAATGCAATTAAATATTTCAAGGCCCGCTCGCACTTGCTGTCTGAGTCTGCATGTGCTGAATGTTTAGGTGATATATGTTTCTATCAGCGTGACTTTGCCCAGGCTATTACGCATTATGAAGTCACTACCCAGTTGGCCCCTGATCAAGTCATAGCTCGATATCTTTTCCTTGCAGGCGTATCGAATGAGCGTGCGTCAAATGTTGTCGACGCATTCAAGTATTATCAGGCCGCCATTGAAGCCGAACCTACATTTGTCGATACGTATCTTGAACTAGGTGCGATGTTAGTTAAGGTGGGAGATCTTGAAGGCGCCTTGCAGTGTTATGAGGATGCTATGGAAATAAAGCCTACAGACTTGGCTATTCATGTAAGTCTGGTGTCGATTTTGGGGGAGCTTCACAAGCGCACTCCGGAAAAATATGCTGATAAGTATTTAGGGGTCAACGCGGAAACTGAAAAAATTAAGCATTCCGGAACGTCGACACCCTCGAACCATCACGCTGCGTGGTAAGTGAAATTGATAAAGGGGATCCTAAACGGGGCGGATTTATTGAGTTTGAGGTAGGTGACGAAACGAATCGAGTGATGATGCTGTATCTAATTCGGGCCGACAATCGCCTCGCGCTGAATGGCGGGCTCATGGGGTAAACGGCGTCTGACCCTGAGGGATCCACTAAAACCACCGTATATCCATTGATGTAAGGAATAAGATGAATATTCGTTTTTTTTGGAAGAATCAACTGGGGTAGCAATACCTTGGTGTTGCACGGATGCGTTGGGGCCTGATGATGTAGATATTCTTGCTTGCCTATTGATCGACGATGGGGGGGGACCTTTTGTCGAAACTATTCCTTGGCTAGATGAGGGCCTTAATAGATTGAGAGCAGTGAGGCGAGAGGATGAGGTCTCCACTGAATGGGCCCGCGATGCCTGGGCAACCCATATTTCGAAAAGTGGAGTTAAAATTTATTCACTTTATGATGAGGACTTCTCAATAACTATAAGTTTGGATGACTTCGAACGGGCTTTACGCGGTTGGAAGGACTTTCTCCTGTCATTGTAGGTAGGTAAGGCTGCTGGATAGGGCGTCAGCAAACGAGGTCAGCTCACGACTCCATTCTTTGGTGGTTTAGTAATTTTAAATATAGTCTGTCCTTAAGTACTGTAGCTACGAATTGCCACAACTTCGAAATAACGCCATCTGGAGGTCGAACCGCTCAGACACGCATTGTAGGTGATCCGGTAGCTGACTGCCGCCGCCTCCTTTTCCTACAAGTCATTGCTTTGCCACGCTTTGACAACCCAATCCAACCCGACTAACTTTCCTGGCGTGACGCATTCATGCGACCCACGCTATGCAGCTAACCTATTTTCTGCGCCACATTTCGTCGTGGCCCCAGTGCGCCTAACAGCTAGCAAGTGACTGTTAATCATTGGGTCCCTGGTTCGAGTCCAGGTCGTGGAGCCAGATAGCGACATAAAGAGAAGCCTGCAGAGATGCAGGTTTTTTTTGCCTTGGTTTCTCCTTGGCTATCAACGCGTCCAGTCTGGCAAGCCGGTACTAGGGCTGTGAAACTGTGGCGTTGCGAGGCACGGCTGCTTGGCGAATCGTGTAGCGAATATGCAGGATAACGTCCGTCAGGCTTATCAGTAGCTCGCGTTGACGCGTCGTGGCGTTCGGAAATGACAGCACGAAGACGCCCTCGTTGATCGGTATACCTTCGAACGGGAAATACTTGCCGTCATTGAAATCAAGTTGGAACTGGCCATTGTCATCAAGCCCGTGGGACAACGCTATCGCCTTGCAGCCGTCAGCGAGCGAATGGGTGGAGGCATACTGAAGCACTGCCTGGACCTCCTGGTAAGGGCCAAGCACCACCGGTAACGACACGCTCAGCGTCTTGATCTGGCGCAACGTGCCCAAATTCAGTGCGCTGGGGTAATCATCGTTTATCTGCATGGTATTCAAGTTGAATTTGATCGCCAGCAGGTCGCTCGCCAGGCTTACCTCGATCACCTCGGGTTTGCTGGGCGAGGTAACGTTGTTGAGCAGGTCGCGTACTACGTGACTCATGGTCTGCTTCGACAATTGCTGCAGGGAAACAGTGCGTTGTACCTCCAACGTGCGGCGGTCCCAGTCCAGGTATCTGTTTTCAATGTGCTGAAGGTTCTGCAGCAGGCCTTCACCCGCCAAAAGGCCCTGATAGGTGTCGCTCCAATTGCCCGGGCGCAGATACGCCGTAGTATCGCCTGTTTCCCATTGATAACTGCGCTGTGCGCGGGCGCAGACATCGACGGCCAAATCATAGAGTTGGTAATACAGCGCCGCGAGGCGGCCGGCCTGCCAGTTGAAGAGCGTCTGGCTGTTGAAGCGGGTGCTCAGCGTATCCAGGACCGCTTGGTTATAGGCCTGTTCCCGTTCTGTTTGCGCCGACTGTTTGTTCGCCATGGTGATCTGTTCCGTTGCTGAAAGGATCTGCGCGTCCAGTTGGGCAATGTCATGCGCGCTCTGGTCACGCAGGGCCTGCCACTCTTCGCGTCGGCGTGCATATTGCTCGGAAGCCTCGAGTTTGTTGGCTTTGCCGTTGTTGGATTGCGCATCCAGCTCCAGCACCTTTGCCGCCGCTTGGGCCAAGCCGCCAAACTCCTTGTAGCCGATGCCGTAGGCCATGCCAGCTGTGAAATGGGTTGGGATCTGGTTTAAGAGGGCCGCGGTGGTGGTCAGTGCGCCGGCGCTGAGTTGTTTGTCATTGGCGCTGGTGCGCAAATCCATGGCGCGTTGTTCGTTGTCGGTGATATGCCGGTCATACAAACCCTTGTAATGCAGTTGACGCTTCTTAACGCCGGCTAGGCTCGCCTGCAACGAGGCCAGGTTGTGTTCCAGTGACGCGATGTTCGCCAGATGCACTTCGTTGGCCATACCCAACAAGGCGCCCTGTTGGGTCTGTTGCAGTACCCCCAACGCATCGGCGTCGCGCCGCTCCAGGATGCCCTGCAAGTTGCTGCCAAACTGGATCACCTGTTGCACGGCCGTACGGGCGCGCTCCAGCAACAGCGGGAAGCGTTGGCTCCAAAGGCCCAGGCCGGCCATTGAGGGCGCCGGGTCGCTGCCATCCCCGGCTTGACGGGCCTGCTGCAGGGCGGTGGGGGAGACGGGTTCTTCGAACAGCCGCAAAATCAACGGCTGGCCGTCAAGTGAGAGGTTATTGCGCAGGTTGAACAGACGCTGCTCCACCCGCCGCCAGTAATCCAGCAAGGCGTCATCGAAGGGTGCCTTGAACGGGCCGTTGGTCACTTGGATCTGCCCAACCAGGCCGGGTGCCAGTGCCTTGGGGTTGTCATCGAACAGCTTTTCCAGGCGTTTCAGTGACACGCTGTTTTCGACACTCGCCTGACCCAGCGTCGGATCAGCCCAGTTCAGCAGCAGCGGCATGGCTGGCCGCTTACCCAGCAGTTGCAGGGCCTGGATATACCACATCTTGGCTTCGGTCAAACTGTCACGGTTTTGCTGGCGGTACAGATGGTCGCCCCGTGCGAGCAACAGTTCCAGCCAACGCAGGTACACGGCCAGCTTATAGTGCATGGGGTCGTTGGCGGCGATCAGGTCTGGGTCATAGGTGTTTTCCGGCGAGGAAGTGTTCCAGGTGGTGTCCTGCTGCAATGGCTGGACGTTCCAGAAGCGCGGTGTGCTGCCGATCATGTCGAGACTGCCGTCTTCCTTGCGATAGCCGGCGGGATTGAAAATGCGCTTGAACCAGCGCTCGGCCTCGTCGAAACGCTGCTCGGCCAGCAGCCGATTGGCGATCAGGAAAGGCACGTGGAAAAACAGCTCCCAGGTATATTGGCCTATGCCACCTTCGAAGCGCATGGGGGTATTGATGATTGTGCCGCCCCAATTCGATCCACTCGGGTCGACAGGGATGGCTTGCGTGTTCCAAGAAAGCAGCACGTCGGTGCCTTCCTGCATCCGTTGTTCCAGTAGCGGCCCTCCAAGGGTCGTCATCACATGCTCGGCACCGCCGTTGGTTCCGTTGGATCGTAGGTGAAAGATTTGACTGTGTCCCAAGCGCTTGGGAGAAGTCACCATCCACCAGTTGACGTTCGGCGTGAAGTTCGTGATTTTTGCGGGTTGATCGAAAACCGCTCGCACGAGAGGGACATCGTAGACAATACGCTCACTGTATTCGGGGAAGGTAGTTATCAAAAATAACCTAATCGTTATACCGTGATTCGACGCTATGACTTGCTGGCTATAACCTGTTGGCAAACGCACTCTTTTATTTGCATTCGTGCGGATCTCTATAGACGAATATAGAGGTTCAATGCCGCCGCCTTTTGTCAATGTAACAAAGTACGCATGGTCGTCGTGATTCTTGGGGGTAGATGTAAAAGACAATGCTCCACTCGTTATTCTAAAGTCAGTAAGAGTGGCGGTGTTGTCCTCGGCTCTCGCTGATGCCGCTACCGTCAAGGTATCAATCGGGGGAGCCAAGCGAGCTTGGTATTTAAGTGGTGGAAACACTGGGTAGTTGGTATGCGTGGTGACGGATTCAATGTCATAGTTAAAATTGAACTCCCACGACTTACCGGGCGAGTCGATATGTTGTAGAAGTTTGTTTAAAAGACATAAGTAGCGCACGTTGGTGTTTGTTTCCTGTTGAACGAAAAACACACCCAATGGCCGATCTGCTGAGCTCCCTTCCTCTCTTAGTTCTGCTGCAAACAAACGTGTAGGGCTGACGAGATCCGTAGAAGGAATTAAATGTTCCAATGGATAGCTACGCTGCGCCCATTGACCATTTGCCTGCAACGAAGCGAGGTGCAGCTCCCACGAGACAATTTCCCATGCCCGCACATCGTTTTCCGAACTACTGGCTTGATCAACCTGCAGTTTACGAATCTTTTTGTGTAACCACATCACATGGACCCGGTGATTGAAGTACACAATCGCTGGATCACCTTCTGCTTTGATAGGCACTTGGATCCTGGACCACTCACTCCAGGCCACAGGATTACGCAATCGACCGTTGACTCCGCCGCTGCTGCCATCAACATAGCGCCAGTAGTAGTCGCCATCCTGATCAAGCGAGCGACCCAAGAAATAGACCGGTGTGTCGCTCACATCCGGCTCGGCCTGGTAGGCGCTGAACGACCTGATATCCAGCACAGCCCGCAACTCCCCCACATAATCGCGCATCGCCTGCTCGACCCGCTCTTCGGTCACCCGTCCCTGGTTGATGGTCTGCTCCAGGTTTTTGAACAGCGTGGTCTTGCGGTAACGCAGTGCCGGGTCCAGATAACTGGCCGGGTAGTGCAGCAAGAGTTGCAACCCGGCCCAAGTGGCATAACGCTTGTTGTAGGCGTCCCACTGGTCCAGGTAGCGGCCGGGGCGCGAAGCCTCTGCCATGGCGGGTAGGCTGACGCCGGGTTCCAGGCACTGGCGACAGCGATGGATATACAGCTGAACGCTGGCAATCGCCTCGGCAATCCGGCTGGTCGTGACCTGGCCGCTCACCTGCGGGTCCAGCAGCAGGTACTCGTAAAGGTCGTCGGCCGTTTTGATGTTTGTGGCGAGAGTACCCAGCTCACGATCAGGAATGACGTACTGCAGGTAGTAGCTCACCAGCGCATCGCGCTTGGTTTGGTTGAGCGAGTTTTCCAATGCGCTATTCATGATGCCTCCGGTTCAGGCGTGGGCAGCGGCAAGGATATTGGCAGCGAATTGTTCAAGCGTATTCTGGTCGGGTATCAGTCCGGCCAACAGATCCAGGAGGCTCAGATCCGTCGGGGCCTGGCCCAGCTTCTGCCCCAGTTGCATGCGCGCGACGAGCGGGTACAGCTCACGAAAGCTCCTGGGCGAGACGCCTAGTGATTCCATGCAGCCGAGTACCTGGATTTTGTCCCAGCCATGTAACAGCGCAAGCTCCTGTGCTATGTCCGCGGGCGCCGTCCACTCGCCGACCGCAGCGCGCTGCAAATACCGCCGCCCTTCGGCCACCGGCAGTACCAGCAATTTCTGCCAGTGCCGGTAGCGTGACAGCAGCAACAGCAATGGCAGGTCAGGAAGCGGCGGCAATAATTCGCCGGTCAGCAGCGAACGGGAAGGGCGCGGCATGATGAGTGCCAGGTCCTGCTCGCTGAGTTGCGCCCAATGGCACAGCAGGGCGAACTGGGCAATCAGGTTTGCATATTGCACCAACTGTGGGAGATCAGATTCCAGGGTAGATAACCCCCGCACCGGGCTACTGTAATAGGCTTGGATCTGATTCCAGAAGGTCAACACCGAGTAGCCGGTAAATGCCGGATTCATGCGAGCGGCAACGGCATCCATCCATTCGATCAGACGCAGGGACGTGCTCGGTTTCAAACCAAACTGCGCACCGATGTGCCGACACAGCAGTTCGAACAGCGCCTGCTCGCTGCGAGTATCACCGGGTTGTCCACTGAGTGTGCTGTAGATGTTCTGCAAAAAGCCTTGCAGCTCCGGTGTCGCGACCTGGCGGTAGTCGCGAGAGGTCATCACAATCAGACGGGCGGCATCCAGACCTTCGCGCCGCATCCAGTCCACCAGGTAACCCGTGCGTTCCAACGCCGCGAGCGCTGCCCCCACCGGACGCTCTTGCTGGCTGAGACTCTGAGCGATCACTCCCGGTGCATCCAGCAGATTCCACAACTGCAATGCTTCGTCCGGAGCCAGCCCAAACAGGCGTGGGATCGCCACCAGCCGATAGAGTGCGTCTACATGCGTTATATTCAGGGTGGGCAGGACATAGCCGATGGCGCCCCCATTATCGATGACTCCAGGCAGCAAGCGGGCCAGCATGATGAGCACATCGGCACTGATGCCCAACCCTCGGCACAATATGGCGCGTGCCGCCTGTGAAGGTGCGTCGTCGCGCGGTGGCGACAGGAACAGGCGCGTACTGAGAAAATCGTCGTTTCCAAACAACTCCCGGAAAAACGACTGCTCGCCCGGGCGGTGGTAGGTGTTGATCGAGCCGATACACGCAACGAAGGCATTGACGGAAAAACCGTAGCGTTCACGCAGCGGCAGGTAGACGGCCAAGGCTTGGAGTGGCCGGGTCAACGGGTAATCGGAGAGGTTGACCGCCGCCGCCACGATCAACCAATCGAGCTCTTCGAAGGTTATCCCGACGCGCCGCTGAAGCCGGATCACGCGATTGAGCCGTTCCAGATTTTGACCATGACGGTTGTACAGCCTGCTGGTCGCCGGGTTGTTGGCAGGCGGCGTCGCGGGGTGCCCTGCCCGTGTTCCTACGTACGCATACAGAGGGGGGTAGGGGTTGACGTCACTATCCCAGCCGTGAATGTAGCGGGCGCCGTACTTCTGCGGGGCAATCAACGGCCACTCCAGGGAGATTGGGCCGTTTGATACATATTGCCGAGGCCTGGGTCGGTAGGGGGGGGAATACCCAAGAACAAAGGTTAGAACAAAATCAGATCGGCTCAGCACTCCTGAGTCGATATCCAAGGTTATTCTCACTTCTCGCGTCACTCCTGCCGGCGTGCCGTTACTCCAATGGATCATGGGGTCGTCACTCGTGACCGATTCGTTTCCCCAGCGCATTTCAATAAAGAGTGACGCATCGTCCATATATGAATAGGTGACGGTATGCCGGGCATTTACCTGAGCCACCCAAGTAATCTGATCAGCCTCCCTATCTATTCTCATGTCGTAGATCGTGACTAAAGAATAGCCACCATCATCAGGCGAGTGATCGATCCTTAGTTCTACCGGTTTACGGTATTCGAGTGTGCGATCGCCCACATCTCTCTGAATGGCACCCACACCCAGTGCCTGCATCAACGTCTCCTGGTCCAGCTGAGTACGTTCCAGCAAGGACCGATCCTTCTGGATCGCTGTAATAGCGGCCTCCGACCCCACATGCGTCATGTCCGCAATTCGGCTCAAACCGTAGTATCGCCCGACTGTGGCCTGGGTGTTCTGCATGCCCTGCGTCAGTATCCCGAACTCCTCAGGCGATAACGCCAGCCGATCGCGCACGCAGCCCGGGGTCAGTACTTGGGTGATCCATGCATCAAAGGGGATAGATGAGAACGCGCGCGCTTCGTTATCGCCCAGCGTGGCCCATATTTCGGCTTGCGAACTCTTCAAGGCAGCCAAGCCCTGGCGGATCTGCTCGCTGGCATGGTTGTAAGGCAAGATCATCGGAAAAACCTTGGTACGCAGCTGTTCCTCGGCATCCCCCACCACGCCTTGCTCCAATACCTCCAGGATCAGGGTCAAGGTGGATATTTCTTGGTTCAGGTGGGTGTCACTCAACGGCAGGCGATTCAGGTCGGGGCGCCGCTTGTCCAGCTGCAAGCCGTGGGTGGCGGGATGCAACGGTTTGGCGACCCGGTACAGCGTCGTCAGGTAACTGCCAGGGGAAAACAGCGAGCCCACCGAATCGGGATGGGCATAGAGCAGGTTCCGGCCGAACCAATCTTGATAATTGCCGCTGGAGCCGATGGCGCGATCCAGCCACTCGGCATCATAGGCAATGCCCAGCTTGGCGATGGCCTGGGCGATCGGCTCGCCGCGTGCGGTCAACTGGCGATGCAACCGGGTCAAGGCTGCGGCGTGGGCTTCGGCCTGTTCAAAAAACTGTTGCGCCGCAGCCCGCTCGCGCTTCGCGGTTTTCTTTCCCAGATAGTTGGATATCGTCTCGGCACGGCCCTTACGGACGACGTCGAACACTGACTCGTAGCCCCGCTCGGCCAGTTGCTGGCGAAACGCTTTGATCTGCGCCACATCACTCTCGGGGGGCGGGGTGACTGCCGGTTGCGGCTTGTCTGCTGTCTTTACTGTCTTGCGGATGCGTGCGGGCGGCTTGGTCTTCGCTGCAGTAGCGCTGGGTGCGCTTTTCTTTGCCATACGTTTCTCCTGACGTACAACATTGCGCACACCGCGGTGGACCGTGCATTTAGTGGGTAATATAAAGTAATAGACGATTTGTTTAAGAGAGCAAGACGAGGCCGTTTCTGGTCCTTCACTTAACAGTAAGCCTCACCGGCGTGTTCTTTATGAACCGGCAGCACGGCGATCTCGTAAATCATGGCGTTGCTTCCTGAGTGGGCACGACGGCTATCGCGTTCTTGCCCCAGGCCTGGACCAGGTTCCGCGGCTGCGCTATGTCCATGATCGAGGCCGTGAACGCGTGTGGCCGCCGATGGTATCGAACACCACATCAACGCCGCGCCCGTCCGTTTCCCGCAGGATGGCGTGAACGTAATCTTCCTTTTCGTAGTCGATGATCACATCGGCGCCCATGCGTTGTGCGAACTCAATATTGGCTTCACGCACGGGGGGGAACACCCTGGCGCCGATGGCCTTGGCCAGATGGATCGCCACATGGCCGACTCTGCCGGCGCCGCCATGTATCAGAGTTTTGATCCGCCTCCTATAGCGCACTGTTCACGATCGTGAGTATCAAACGGCTCGGATGCCCGGCGCCGATATGCACGGTATTGCGCGCCACCTGCGGATGCTCGCCCATGCCTTCGGCCTCGCCACTGTTGGGGTTTACATCGAAGCGCGGAAAGTTGCTGCTGGCGATATCCAGGCGCAGGCGGTGGCCACGCTTGAACAGGTTGCAGGTGGCGAAGGGTTCGATCACCACCTTGAACGGCTCTCCCGGCGTGAGCGGAGCCGGGTGTTCCCACGAGTCGCGGTAGCGACACCGGATAATCCCGTCGGTGATATTCATGGCGTACCCCTGCGGGTAATCGCCGCTCGGCGGGTAGACGTCCACCAGCTTGGCGGTGAAATCGGTATCCGGCGCACTGCTGTGCACCCACAGTTCGACTTTCACCGGGCCGGCGACCACCCAGTCGTGCTCAAGCGGTTGGGTTTCGAAGCTCACTACGTCATCTCGGTCGCACAGTGCCGAGTGGTCACCCCGGGTGCCGAAAAAGTCCGGGCTTTCGATCTGGTTGAAAGCGCCACCCACGAACACCGGAGCGCCAGACGTCAACGAGCCGCCAATGGTCGGCACCGGGTGGGCGGGATCGCTGAAGTAGCTCAATGAACTGGGCGGCCCCACAGGAGCGAGCGGCGAAAGGGCTTTTTGTGGTGTCAGGTAGAGGTTCAGCTGTTGGCTGCCCGCGAGCGGCCAACACGGCGACTTGAGCCAACGCCCGCCATGCTCCAGCCGACCCTCTGCATTTTTTCGGCCGCTGCCGCCCCCCATCAGGAACACATCGACCTGATGGGTGGCGTGCCGTCCGGCGTCGGTCGGTTTGAGCCAGCGTTGCATCCATTCCACTCGGCAACTCAACCAGTCTTCGCCCAGGTTGCCGTCGAAAGGCGCGGCGTTGCCAAATTCGGCGTTGCCGCTGTAGCTGATGTTGCGGTCACCGTGCAGCCACGGGCCCATGATCAGGCGTTGAGGTGACTGCTTGCGTGCGGTGAACGCCGTGAAATTGTCCAGCGTGCAACTGACATAGGCGTCGTACCAACTGGACATGAACAACACCGGGATGTCCGGGATCTGCTCGTAGAAACCTTCAGCGTAGATACCCAGTTGCTTCCAGTACTGGTCAAAGTCACCGTGGGACCACTGCTCGAACAGGTAGTTTTCATACTCCGGTACATGGCGCAATGGCGAATGCCCAGGGCGCCACGGCATGCGCGCAAACCAATCGAGAATGTCTTCCTGGGCCAACGCCTCTCGCAACTGCGGGTCGGCCTGCACGGCGGCGCTTTGCTGGGCTTGCTTGTAGGCCCAGGTCGCTTGCTTGAGTTCGAACGCGCCGCCCTGGCGAATGCCGCACTGGTAGGCGTTGGCGAACCCCCCCGAGTCCAGCACCATGGTCTTGAGACCTGGCGCATTGCAACAGGCCATCGCCATCTGCGTGTGCGCTGCATAGGACAGGCCCATGCTGCCGATGTGGCCATTGCACCAGGGCTGTTCGACGATCCAGCGCAAGGTGTCGTAGCCGTCTTCGCCTTCATTGATGTATTTGGTGAACACACCTTCGGAACGGTAACGCCCGCGACAATCCTGGAAGATCGCCACAAAGCCCTGCTCGGTAAAAGCTGCGGCCATTTGCTCGCGGGTAAGGTGCAGCCCGTCCAGGCGTTTTTCCGAGCGTGAGGGGCCAGATTTGTCGTAGGGCGTGCGCTCGATGACAACCGGCCAGGGCCCGGTGCCCAGCGGTAGATAAATGTCGGTGGCCAGGCGCACGCCATCGCGCAGGGTGATCATCTGGTTGCGTACGATGTGCATGTTTTCGAATGCAGGGAGGGTCATGACAAAGCCTTGGTCAGTCGAATTCAATAGCCGGTGAGGGCGGCGCAGGCGAGCAGGAGCAACGCCACCGCCGTGCAGATCAGGAACAGCGGCAGCACAAACCGAGCCCACTGCACCCAGCCCACATTGGCCGCAGCAAGCAGTACCAGCAGGCCGCTGGAAGTGGGCGTGATCATGTTGGTCAAGCCGTTGCCCAGCAGGAAGGCATACACCGTGGTCTGCGGGCTCACGCCGGCCAGTTGGCCCAGCGGACCGAAGATCGGCATCGTCACGGCGGCCTGCCCGCTGGTGGATGGAATCACCACATCCAGGCTCATCTGCGCGAAGAACATGCCGAACGCCGCAGGCAGTTGGCCGTGCTGGCCAATGATCTGCGACAGGCCGTGCACGATGGTGTCCAGCACCTGGCCGCTGGCGAGGATCGACTCCACGGCCGTGGCCAGTGCGATCAGCACGCCGGCCATGAGCATCTTGTTCATGCCTTCGACAAAGGTGCTTGCCGTGGTGCTCGGGCTCATGCCTGCGATGGCGGCGAAGACGATGGTCAGCGCCAGGTAATACGAGGACAGCTCGGGGTACTTCCAGTGCCAGGTATTGGAGGCGTACACCAGGAAGCCGACGCCCACCCCCAGTGTGATCAGGCTGAGAGTGTGCCGCGTGGAGAGTTTTTTGCCCGAGTGGGAAAATGTGGCCGAGGTATCGAAGCCGCTCCGGCGGATGTAGAACAGGATGTAGCCCACGGCCAGGGTGACAAAAATGAAGTACGCGACGATGCGCATGCTCAGCCCGCTGAACACTGGCAGGCCGACCAAGGGTTGCGCGACAGACAGCGCGATGGGGTTGGAAATCGAGCCCATGTACCCAGTCTTTACCGCCAGCGCGACGATTGCCAAGCCGACGATGTTGGGCAGGCCCAGGCGGTTTGCCATGGCCACCATCACGGGCACGAACATGATGTATTCCTTCGCCAGCCCCATGAAGGTGCTGCCTGCCGACAATGCGAGCATCAGGGTTGGCACCAGAATGTAGACGTTGCCTTTGGTGGCACCGAGCAGTCGGTCCAGGCCGGCATCGATGGTGCCGGTCTTGTTCAGCACGGCAAACATACCACCGATGAACAGCACCATGAAAATCAGCCCGGCGCGTTTCTCGATGGCCAGGGGAATGGCCAGAAAGGTCTCGGCCAGCGATACCGGTTGTGCCACGGTTTTATTCGACGAGCGCGGCGGCAGGGCGAAGAGTTGGCTGAGCGAGGTGTCTTTTTCCAGTACCTGATAGGTCCCGGGAATCACGCGGACGTCTTGGCGTTCAAACTGGCCGGAGCGCACCACATAAGTCAGCACCATCGCCAGGAACACAATGCTCAGCAAGATGATTGCCGGGTTGAGTTGGCGGGTGTTTTTGGGTGGCGCGGTGTCGGTGACTGTTGGCGCAGTGGATGACATAGCGGTGCTCTCATCTTTTTTTTATGGGGATAGCCAACGGCTACATCGGCACAGTAGGGCAATCGTAAATACCTCACAACGTTATGACGAACGCGTATTGGGCTATGCGTTTGAAGGTGTTGTCGGATTATTTGTCATAGCCTGATGCGCGTTTGTCATAAGCTTGTCGCCCCTGTTTTAATTCGATAGCGTTGTTTGCTCATTCAGGTCATTAACACCGAAGAACATCGGCCAGGAAATACCTGGTCAAGTCACTTTTCTTACTCTCTGCCACAAAAAATAAAACACAGCTGAGGGCTTAACTATGCGTGCGTTTATAACGACCGGCGGGCTTTTGTGCGCCAGCTTAATGGTGCCTGGTATATCAAGCGTGCGCGCCGAAGGTTTCCTCGGGGATTCCACCGGCCACCTTGCGTTGCGTAATTACGCCTTCAATCATGACAACCGCAGCGGCGGCAACGACCGTGTCGAATGGGCACAGGGGTTGTTGCTGACGATGCGTTCCGGATTCACGCCCGGGGCCGTCGGGTTTGGCCTTGACACCCTTGGCCTGCTGGGGCTGAGGCTTGACTCCAGCCCTGCACACGCCGGTACAGGCCTGTTGCCAGTGCATGATGATGGCCGCGCCGCCCGTGATTTTTCCAGCCTCGGCGTGACCGGCAAGCTGCGTTTCGCCGATGTCGTGGTGAAGACGGGCACGTTGTTGCCCAAGAACCCGGTGGTCAGTTACAACGATGGGCGTTTACTGCCACAGACGTTCCAAGGTACGCAGTTTGAATACACCGGTATCGAACATCTGTTTGTGCAAGGTGGGCGACTGGATCAATCAAAGTTGCGTAACTCCAGCGATAACGTCGATCTGATACCGAGCGGTTACAAAGGCCCGAAGCACGGTGACTTTTACTTTGCGGGTGGTACGTATGCACTCAATAAAACCATCAGTCTGTCTTATTACTACGGAGAACTTGAAAACTTCTATCGCCAACACTTTCTCGGGGTTGTGCATAAAGTGGCTGTCGGGCCAGGTCACTTGACGACGGACGTGCGTTATTACAACAGTTTTGAAACGGGGGCGGCCTATAACGGTGCTGCGGACGCCGACATGTTCAGCGGCTCCTTGAGTTATCGGCTCGGCGGGCATACGTTCGGAGGCGGCTATCAGCAATTGTCCGGTAACGCCGCATTGCCCTATTTGAATGGTGCGGCCACCACGTCCTTTACCAGTCCGGGCGTGAGCAAATTCATCCTGGAGGATGAGAAAACCTGGATGCTGCGCTACGACTATGACTTTTCCGCCCTGGCGATCCCGGGCTTGAGTTTCATGATCCGCTACTACAAAGGATTCGACGCCAAGTATTCTGGCAAACCGGCCGATGAGCACGAGCTGGATACCAGCCTCAAGTACGTGATCCAGGACGGCACGTTCAAAGGCCTGGGGGCAGAATTTCGCAACACGGCGTACCGCTCAAATGTGCTCACCAGTTGGGACTACAATCGCCTGTACCTGACCTACGACATCAAGCTCTGGTAGGGCTGCAAGGCTGGACGCCGCAGGTGTTGCCAGCGGAAACTGCGCCCAGTCGTGTCTGCTTGGAGCCCGAGCGTGAATCTCAAACAACTGGAAGCGTTCCAGGCCATCATGTCGACCGGTTCGACCATCGATGCCGCCACGCGCATGGGCTTGTCCCAGTCGGCCATCAGCCGTTTGCTCAGCCAGCTCGAAGAGTCACTGGGCTTTGCCTTGTTCCTGCGCAGGAAGGGCAGGCTGACGCCGACCTCCGAGGCCGAGGCGTTTTTGCCGGAGGTGTCGGGGCTGGTCGACAACATGCAACGCGTCCAGCGCATGGCCGACGACCTGCGCCTGGGTCACGCTGGCCGGGCGCTGCTGCGTGTGGCGGTGCCCACCAGCATGACCCACCAATGGTTGCCCCGTGTGGTTGCCGAATTCATGCAGGGCCGCGACGACCTTGTTATCGAACTGGTCACCGGTTCCTACGATGCGCTTGAGCGCGCGGTGCTGGACCGCAGCGTCGATTTTGCCTTTGTGCGCCTGCCCACCGAATTGCCGGGCTTCGACGTGGTGCCGGTGTTGCAGGTGCAAGGCGTGTGCGTGCTTCCCCAAACGCACGCGCTGTGCGAAAAGCGCGTTATCCAGGTGAGTGATTTGCGCGGTGTGCCGCTGGTGCTGCTGGGCCGCCAGCGCAACCTGCGCACGGAGCTTGACCAGGTGTTTCGGCAGGCGTCCATTCTTCCCAACGTGCGCATGGAAGTGCATTCGGCAGGTGCCGCCTGCGCTTTCGTCGCCGAGGGCATCGGCGTGTCGATCATCAACGAATTGCTGGCCAATGATTTCTTGGACTTGCCGATCGTGACGCGGCCTTTTTTACCGGTTTTGCCGTATTCATTCGGCCTGGTTTTTCGCAGTGATGTTCCCCGTACGGCCCTGGCGCAAGCGTTCTCCGATTTACTTGCCCAGCGTTTGCGAATGGCGATACCGCAGGTGCATTGACGTCAGCGCAGCCCTTCCAGCGTGCGCCACAACTTCCTCATCGTTGGGTTCTGGTTTTCAATCGCGCAGTACGAGCGAATCTCCAACCGCGTACTCCACGCCTCGCCACCCGCCCGCACCAGCAGCCCACGCTCCAACTCATCCACCACCGCGCTCTGTGGCAACCACGCCACACCGTAACCTTCGATAGCCATGCGCATCAGCAGCATGGCCATGTCGGCTTCGTAGCAGCGCTCCAGCACGGCGGGTGCAGGGCCGTTCTTGATCACGATTTCCGCGACCCTGCCCAGGAACGTGGTGGCCGTGTAAGCCAGATGCGGGACGGGTTTTCCGGTGCTCCCCGGCAGGCGATACAGCGGTCGGCCGCGTTTGTCCGGCGCGCACAACGGAATAAACGCATCATGCCCCAGGGCCAGGCTGCCGAAGCGTTGCGCGTCCAGCAGGATCGGCGCCAGGGGATGGTGGTAGACGATCATCAAATCGCAACTGCCTTCTTCCAGCGCAATCACCGCGTCATGAATATTCGCTGCCACCACCCGTGCATTGAACTGCTCGGTCTGGCGCTGGAACTGCGTCAGCCACTTGGGCAGGAAGGTCATCGACAGGCTGTGTGCGGCGGTCACCTGGATCGAGCGCCCTGGCATGCGTTCCACTTCACGCAGGCTGGCGCGCAGGCGCATCAGGCCGGCGAGGGCGTCGCGGCTTTCGCTGCAGAAGGCGGCGCCTGCGGCGGTCAGTTGCACCGGGTAGGTGCCACGGTCGACCAGTTCGACGCCCACCCATTCTTCCAGTGAACGAATGCGCCGCGACAACGCCGATTGCGTCACGCAGCGCACTTCGGCGGCGCGGGAGAAATTTTTCCACTCGGCGATGGCCAAGAGGTCGTCCAACCATTTGATCTGCATGCCGGTTCTCCAGGCGATGAGCCCTGAGTGTATGCCGCCGCGCGCAGCCTGGGCTGGGCTTTCTGCAAACTATTCCAAAAGCGCATGGGGTTAGCTGGATTACTCATCATGGCGGCCGGGGTGGGTCCCTAGAATCCGCTCCATACAACAAAAGCCATCTGAGGGCCGCACCTGTGAAGAAGAACAAACTCCCCCGTCGAATCGCAGTTGGCATCGTCTTGGGCGTGCTGGTGGGTTGGGCATGTCACCACTATGCAGGAAGCGAGCAGGCCGCCAAGGCGCTGGCGGGGTACTTTTCGATGGTCACCGATATTTTCCTGCGCATGATCAAGATGATCATTGCGCCGTTGGTGTTCGCCACCCTGGTGGGCGGCATCGCGAGCATGGGCAATTCGCGCTCGGTAGGGCGCATCGGCTTGCGTGCGATGCTGTGGTTCGTCACGGCGTCACTGGTCTCGCTGATGCTTGGCATGGCCCTGGTCAATCTGTTCCAGCCGGGGGCCGGGCTGAACATGCAGGTGGTGCAACATGCGACGGCAGCGGTGCCGGTCAACACCGGGGACTTCAGCCTCAAGACCTTCATCAGCCACGTATTCCCGCGCAGCATTGCCGAGGCGATGGCCAACAACGAGATCCTGCAGATCGTGGTGTTTTCGCTGTTCTTCGGCTTCGCCCTGGCCGGGGTCAAGCGCGCCGGCTACAAGCGCATCACCGACACCGTGGACGAGCTGGCCAAGGTAATGTTCAAGATTACCGACTACGTGATGGCTTTCGCGCCGATCGGCGTGTTCGCCGCGATTGCCTCGGCGATCACCACCAACGGCCTGGGCCTGCTGGCCGATTACGCCAAGCTGATTGCCGAGTTCTACCTGGGGATCGCCCTGCTCTGGGTGTTGTTGTTCGCCGCCGGTTACCTGTTTCTCGGACGCTCGGTGTTCACCCTCGGCAAGCTGATCCGCGGGCCGATCCTGCTGGCGTTTTCCACGGCCAGCAGCGAGTCGGCCTACCCCAAAACCATGGAGGCGCTGGAGAAGTTCGGCGCGCCCAAGCGGGTCTCCAGTTTTGTGTTGCCGCTGGGCTATTCGTTTAACCTTGATGGCTCGATGATGTACCAGGCGTTCGCGATCATGTTCATCGCCCAGGCCTACAACATCGACCTGAGCTTCACCCAGCAACTGCTGATTTTGCTGACGCTGATGATCACCAGCAAAGGCATGGCCGGCGTGGCGCGGGCGTCGGTCGTGGTGGTGGCGGCGACGCTGCCGATGTTCAACCTGCCCGAGGCGGGTTTGTTGCTGATCATCGGTATCGACCAGTTCCTCGACATGGCGCGCACCGCCACCAACGTGGTGGGCAACAGCATCGCCACGGCGGTGGTGGCCAAATCCGAGAGCGCGGAAGAACCCGCTGAACTGCCGCAGGGAGTGCACGCATGAAAACCACCTCCCGGCTGGGCATCGTCGGCGGGCTCGGTTCGCTGGCGGGCGGCGATCTGTTCTACAAACTCGTCAAGTCCCGTGCCGTGCTGGAGGACCAGCGGCGCTATCACTTCCTGTTCGAGCAGCACCCGTTCAAGGATGTACTGCTGCCCCTGGACCGTAACGCGAGCATGACCGCGCGCAAGTTCTATGTGTTCCAGGTATGCAAGACCTTTGAAAACACCGGGGTGGATGCGGTGCTGCTGCCGTGTTTCGCCAGCCAGACCTTTCGCGCTGAAATCCAGCAGGAACTGGGCATTCCCGTGCTGGACATGATGCACGCGCTGGTCCGGCACATCACCCGTCGAATAGCGCCTGGCGCCACCCTCGGCGTGATCGCATCGGACTTCGTACGTCACGGCGGCTTGTTTGAACAGCACCTCGGCCAGCACTTCAACCTGGTGTACCCGGAGGACCACGCCCAGGCCGCCTTGATGGAGGCGATGTACGGCGTCAACGGCATCAAGGACGGCCACCTTGACGGTGTGCCGCTGGAGTCGGTGTACCAGGCGTGCCTGTCGCTGCAAGGGCAGGGCGCCACGGTGATTGTGCCGGGCATGACCGAGCTGTCGCTGGTCTGCGGCGACCTGCAACGGCGTGGCATCAGCGCCCTCGACATCAACCAGATCTACGCCGAGTTCGCCACCCAGGCCGATGGTTCGGCGCGTCAGCCACCGTTCAAACTGGGCATCGTCGGCGGCGTCGGCCCGGCGGCTACCGTGGACTTCATGGGCAAGGTGGTCGCCCATACCCCGGCCGGCAAAGACCAGGACCACATCAAGATGGTGGTGGAACAGAACCCGCAGATCCCCGACCGCACCGCCAACCTGCTACGTGATGAAACCGACCCGACCCTGGCCCTGTACGCCACCTGCAAACGCCTGGAAAGCGCCGGCGCCCAGGCCATCGCGATTCCGTGCAACACCGCCCATGCGTTTGTCGAACGCATCCAGGCGCACCTGCGCGTGCCCATCGTCAACATGCTCAGCGAGACGGTGGAGTGGATCGTGCAGACCTACGGCAGCGGCCAGGCCGTGGGCTTGCTGGCGACGTCCGGCACCCTGCAAAGCCAGGTCTACCACCAGGCCGCGCGAGGCTGCGGCTTGCAACTCATCACGCCTGGCTTTGATTACCAGGCGCTGGTGATGGAGGCGATCTACGGCGAACGGGGGATCAAGGCGGGGTTTACCGCTGGCGTGTGCCGTGAGCAGTTGCTGCTGGCGGCAGAGCATCTGTGTGAACAAGGGGCGAAGGTGTTGATTCTCGGGTGTACCGAGTTGCCGTTGGTGCTGGCGCATTGCGAGGCGTTCGAGATCGGCG
Organism: Pseudomonas sp. NFPP24; assembly: GCF_900112095.1. Taxonomy (NCBI): domain Bacteria; kingdom Pseudomonadati; phylum Pseudomonadota; class Gammaproteobacteria; order Pseudomonadales; family Pseudomonadaceae; genus Pseudomonas; species Pseudomonas sp. NFPP24. The sequence continues at coordinate 46,008 of NZ_FOKD01000017.1, read as the reverse complement.
CCCACCGGGTCGCCCTGGTTGACCCCACGACGGTCCTGGCGCGCCGTTGTGTCAGCCTTTCGTCGGGAGCTCATCATGTCGGATAAAAAAATTTTGTGAGCGCCGCTTGAAAATATTCAGCCCGAACCTACTTAGGTTTTACGCGATGCCGAATGCGGGTCGCGTATCAAATCACTTGGAGAAACCTCAGGAGATTTTGCAATGGCTACTACTCTTTCGTTGGCCCCACTGTTCCGTCACTCTGTCGGCTTTGACCGTTTCAACGACCTTTTCGAATCGGCGCTTCGCAGCGAGGCCGGCACCACCTACCCACCTCACAACGTCGAAAAGCACGGTGACGATCATTATCGGATCGTGATTGCGGCCGCAGGCCTGGTGGAGGATGACCTGGAAATCCAGGTGGAAAAAGGCGTGTTGACCGTCGCCGGCGGCAAGCGCGAGCACGATGAGGGCATCACCTACCTGCACCAGGGCATCGCCCAGCGCGCGTTCCGCTTGTCGTTCCGCCTGGTCGACCACATCGAAGTGCAGGGCGCCCAGCTTTCCAACGGCCTGCTGAGCATCGACCTGCTCAGGGTGGTACCGGAGGAAGCCAAGCCAAAACGCATTGCGATTGGTGGCGCTGCCAAGGCGGATGTGAAGTCCATCAGCGAGCAGTGAGTTGAAATGAATAAAGGCGCTCTTTGGAGCGCCTTTATTTTGCCCAATGATTCACAGTCATTTTCTATCTTTTTGCGCTCGTCGTTTGAGCCCGAGTCCACCCCTGCGCGGCCGGGCACGATGCCAAGGGCTCGGGATCGTCCGGTGCATATGGGGTCATGCCTTTATGAAGAATTATTTAAGAATGACCTGGCACATCCTGTCGGCGTGAGTGCTTTCTGGGCGTAATGCGTTTTTGACTCCCTTCATTAACCCCTAATAATCAATTGCTTGAAAAAGAACAGTCAGTGTCGGATCGGGAAACCGTTCTTAAGCTGGCTATCTTTTTATGCGCGTTTTATTCCAAAAAGGTCTTTTGTCGAAAAAGCGGCGACATGATTTATTCAAGTTGAAGTGTAACAACTTGTTTCAGATTTTTTGCCGCTTTTCGGTACCGATCTGGGGGCTTTCTGTCGGCGAACAGGGGATATCCGTTCGTTGCGACGCAGTGGTTTCGGCCTGTGACATTGATGATTTTGCTTCCACCCACGCGGTGGAGTGCAAACAAGGGATCTGTATTAATTATCGAGGCTTGAACCGATGAACCACATGATCAACTCCATACTTGAAGATGCGTCAACCCGTTCCTCTATCAGCCATACACACCCCGCGCTTGTGCATGATGTGTTGTGGCGCGCGTTGGAACAGGCACTGAAGACCAGCACCGATGATGTTTCTCACAGTCCGCATACCCGAGCCTGCCTGAGGATCTACGCCGAAATCGATACCCTGTCTTATCTGGATAAAGCAGATTCGAAATTGGCCGCCGCCTTGGGCAAGGCCTTCTTTGAGTCGCGTTCCAGTAAAGACGTCGAGGCGTTCTGGAAATTGTTGTTGATCAAGCAACTGCTGTTTGAAGTATCTGTCAGGGGCGTCGCTTCCCATATTGCTTCGCAGGCCAATCATAACCCTGTGTCTCCGCCGACCTTTGCCGGGTCGTCCAGGGTGAACGTCAGCCTGGGCCTGCTGTGCAAGGAGACCGATCAACTCAAGCACTCCGTTGTCCAGGTGTTGCAAAAACTCGCCCAGCATCTGGAAGACCACGGGCTCAAGAAACCCCAGGCCACTCAAGAGATTTTGTTGGCGCTGTACAACGCCGTGTGGTCGGGCAACCAGGGTGTCGATATCGAGTCGCAGATCTTCTATGCCAACAGCGTGTACGACGCATTGCCCGATGTCTATCAGGCCCTGGGTCTGGCGGCCCGGACCCAGTGGCTCACGGTGTTCACCTGGTTGTATGGCGACAAGGATGGGCGACCGTACGACACAAACCAGCACACCGAAACCTTGGTTATCGCCCTGGAATCAGCGCTGCGCAGCCGTTATATCGCAGACATCAATAGCCTGATCAAAGACGGTGGCGCACGGCATCGCCTGGAAGAGATTCGTGCCCGACTGGACAAGGATCACGCCGATGCCTTTGCCGCCCCGGCCGAATTGATCGAAGCGCTGAGCAGCATCCGCTTCACCCAGCCTGCGGGCATCGACCCGTTGTTGCTGCGGGTGCAGGCCTTTGGTTTTCATTATGTGGAGATCGAGTTCCGCGAAAACGCCGAGATGTTCAGCAGCGTGGTCGATGAGATTGTTTCCAGCCAATGGCAACAGGATCCTGGCGCAGGCACATCCCGCCCCTATCGTGACCTGGATGAGCGGGAGCGCCGGACGGTGCTTGATGCCGCGCTGGCGGACGACAGCGTTCAGCCGCCCACGGATTTCTGGCAGGCCTACCTGCGGCGCACCGCTGCGATTTATGAAGAGAAAGCCCTGCGCTACAAGGGCCAGGACTACATCGCATTGATGGAACAGGACCCGGGCTACATTCGCATGTACGACGCCCGCAATGCGGTCGAACGTTTTGAGATGATCGACCGTTATCGCGACCGCATGAACATCCACGGGATCGCCGAGTACACATCGAGCCTCAGTGTGCTGGAAGTCCTGTTTTTGATGAAGGCGGCCCAGGTGCGGGAGGGCATCGACATCGCCCTGCAACCCGAAGACCTGGCGGGCGCCGAGCAAACCCTGGCCACGGTGCATGAGATTTATGAAAGCCCGGTTTACAGGCAGCACTTGGCATCACGGGGCAACCGCCAATACATCACCTTCGGCCCCAGCGACACTGGCAAGCAGGGTGGCAAGGGGATGCACAAGCTGAACATGGCTATCGCTCACCAGCACCAGCGGATCGCGGCTCGGTACGGTATCGAGGTGGTTACCCACGTGATCATGGGGGGCGAGCATGCGCGTTGTAATGGAGTGATCGCCGATACCCTGCAAGAGTTCGGCGCCCTGGACGGACCGGAAACCCGATTCATGCTGGCCGGGTGTGCGGAAATGCGCGGCCATTTGTTGACCCGCAATCAATCGGTGAATTTTCTCAGCCAACTCTACCGCATGCATGCTGAGCCCCGCACGCAGCCCTCGGAGGCGGTAATCGCCGACAGGATCCAGCGTTGGTCCGATGTCGTGCGCCGCTACCAGTCGCGTTTTTTCGAGCATCCGGCGCTGCCAGCCTTGCTGCGGGACATGGCGCGATTCGACGTGGTCAGGGCCACCGCCAAGGGCACTCGGCCGCCGTCACGCCTCTTCAATATCAAGGTCTTCGAGTCCAGGCCGGATGCCATTCGTGCGATTCCCTGGACTCGCGCCCTCTTGGCCAGTGGACTGCACAGCGAACTGATCGGGGTCGGGCAGTTCGCCGATGAGCCCGCGGCGAAATTGTTGGAAGCCTTTACGGAGGACGACAGCTTTCGCAGCTATGTCAAAGGCATGGCGTACGCCATCGCCCGAACCGACCTCACGTGCGCCTGGCTGACCTTGGCGGGCAGCGTTCCAGAGAAAACGCACATCCTGTCGCTGGCGCAGGCGTTGCACACCGAAGCTGTCGGTACCGGCGAGCAACTGTTGGCCAGCCTGCATCTGGAAGTGGTGGCGGGTAAGCGTTTTGTGCACAAGGCCACCACCGGCGTAGAGCCGCAGGACCCGTGGAAAATCAAGGAAAACTCCCTGCTCAATCTGTGGCCTAGCCTCAAGGCCGAGGTCTACCGCAAAGAGAAAAACCTGCGCATTTATCGGTTGTTCCTCATCTATGCCAAAAGCAACCCAGACTTTATCAAGGCCTCTTCACTGAACGATTTTTACAGTGGGTTCCTGGCGGCAGCCAGTACCGATACAGGCTTGGTCGATCCTGACAGCGCCTGCCACTTCACTTGGTAAAGCACCCGCCGACAGCCGGGGCGACCTGGCTGTCGGCGCGGTTGTGCGCCGTTCAAGAGGATCACAAGCATGGCATTCACCACCCTGATACTCGATGCACCCGGCCCGCCGTTGTTATTCGAGGAAGTCGACCGATTCCTCGCGCTGGGCCTGGTCGTCACTCTGAATCTCTACTATTTCACTGATAAGGATGGTATCCGCGAGCACTATGGCGAGCGCATTCACTACACCGAGATCAACGGTCACGACCGGCAGGCTTTCATGGGGGCCGTGATGTTGGCCGGAGGGTACAGCGTGTTCAAGACGCGCCTGAATATTCCCATTGAGGGCGAACTGATTCGCAACGCTGCGTCACCGGCTCTGCCAACGCCGCTGCGCGCTATCGCTCAAGCCGGTACGGGCGTCAACCATATCGACCGGCAAGCGGCCCAGCAGTGTGGCGTGACCCTGCTGAACACTCCAGGCGCCAACGCGGCTGCGGTTGCTGAATATGTCCTGGCCCAGGCGTTGTATTTATCCCGGGACCTTGACCACTACAACGCTGAAACGCACAAGGGATGCTGGTCCAAGGGCACCTTGGCGCCAGGCCTGGAGTTCGGTGAACTCACGCTAGGGGTGGTCGGCACGGGCAGCATCGCTCAAGAGGTCGCACGCAAGGCGGGAGCGCTTGGTCTCAAGGTCATCGCCACCGGTTCGGAACGCTTTACCGACCAGGTCGCGCGCAGCCTTGGCCTTGAGCGCCGGCAAACCCTCGAAGCATTGCTGAGGGAGGCCGACGTGGTCTCGATCCACGTACCGTTGACGCCGCTGACCCGCGGCCTGTTTGGGCTGACCCAGTTCAGGCAGATGCGCCAAGGTTCGATACTGATCAATACCGCGCGCGGCGGCATCGTCGATGAAGCGCAGTTGGCGAGTTTCATGACGGCGTTTCCCAGGCATATAAAAGCAGCCGCCATCGATACCTTCGCCCTGGAAAAAGACTGCTTCCACTCGCCACTGGCAGGCGTCGGCAATGCCCAGCTCACACCGCATATTGCAGGCACCACAACGACGGCGATCCGCAAGGCTTCGCGGCAGATTGTCGACAAGATCCACGCGCTCAGCCTGGCAGCGAACGCAGGTTAACTCCTCAACACAAGGAAGCCTTCCTCATGCAACGCTCTATTCATCAACGCCTGGACGCCCTCAGTTGTACCGACCTCAGCGATGCCATGGATCGCCTGAAAATCCTTTGTCAATGTACCGACATCAAGCCGCTGGACCGGTCCTTCAGCCTTACGGGCAAAGCCTGGACCCTGCGCTACGGACCTGTTGGCCTGGAGGGGGGCTCGGTGGGCGACTACATCGACGACCTTGCCCCAGGGCAAGTGGTGGTGATCGACAATCAGGCACGCCTCGACACCACCGTATGGGGCGACCTGCTGACCTCTACGGCTGCCCGCAAACAATTGGCCGGCACGGTGATCGACGGTATCTGCCGCGATGTCGATCGTGCGTTGGAACTCCATTACCCGATCTTTTCCCGGGGCAACTGGATGCGCACCGGCAAGGATCGCGTGCGTGTCGAGGCGATACAGGAGGCGGTGACGCTGGGTGGCGTGCGGGTTAGACCGGATGACTGGCTACGGGGCGATGGTGACGGGCTAGTGGTCATTCCTGCGGTTTCAGTGAGCGAGGTGCTGACGGTCGCCGAAGAAATCCACCAGGCCGAGGAACAGATTCGTGCGGCCATCGACGCCGGTGTCCCATTGCGGCAAGCGCGCGCAGACTATGGGTACCACGCCTTGCAAACCCCGCGCGGCTGACAACCCTGATCGAGCCAACGGCGTAAGCAAGCAGTGGCACACTGGGCGCGGACGTGTTGCAATCCCCCGCAGCCGTAACCGGGTGGACCCAGTGTGAAACGCCATTTCGAAGACCTGCAGCTCGGCAGCATCGAGCTGTTTTGCCTCGCCGCCGAAGCCAACAGCTTCACCGCCGCCGCGCAGGTTGCCGGTGTCACGCCGGCGGCCGTGAGCCGCAGCATTTCACGCCTGGAAGAGCGCCTGGGCTCGCGGCTGTTTATGCGCACCACGCGCAGCATCCGCCTCACTGACAGTGGCCGCACCTTCTTCGAACAATGCCGCCAGGCCCTGACCCAACTGGTGGAAGCGCAACAGGAGGTGATGGGCGCGCAAGCAGTGCCGTCCGGCCTGTTGCGTATCAGTATTCCCACCACCTACGCCCATCACCGTCTGCTGCCGCTACTGCCGAAGTTTCGTGCGCTGTACCCGCAGGTGACGGTGGATATCCACATCAGCAACCGCAATATCGACTTCGTCGCCGAAGGCTACGACCTGGCGGTCCGTGTGCGCGCCCAGCCCGACTCATCGCTGATTGCGCGCCTGCTGGAAGACGCCGAGTTGGTGGTGGTCGCGGCACCGTCCTATCTTGAGCGCGCCGGCATCCCACAGACGCTGGAAGATCTACCCGCCCATGAATGCATCCAGTACGAACTGCCCAGCAATGGCCGGCGTATCTCCTGGCTGTTTCAGGTGGATGGCAAGGCGCAAGAGTATGCGGGGCAGGCGGGGTACAGCTGCTCCGACGATGTGCTGGGCGGGGTGACCCTGGCCAGGCACGGCGCGGGGTTGTTTCAGACCTACAAGTTTATTGTCGAGCAGGAACTGGCTGACGGCAGCCTGGTAGAAGTCCTGCAGCCGTTCGGTGGGCGTTCACGGCCGTTTACCTTGTTGTATCCCCATGGTCGCTATGTGCCGCATCGGGTGCGGGCGTTTGTGGATTTCCTGATGCAATGCCGGGACGAATCGGCGGCGCCGTAGACGCGGCAATATCCCAGGTCAGCAGCAGTTGGCTGATCGCCGCGTCGATGCTGGCGTGGGGTACGTTGTCGCGCGCAAGGATCGAAATGCCCTGCAGGAAACTGTCAAATACCGTCGCCATCACCGCCGGGTCAATCGTGCCTGGCAATTGCCCTGCACGTATCGCACGCTGCACACAGGCCACAATCCCCGCCCGTGTGCGCAGCCGCGATTGCGTCAATCCATTCGCCACCCGCGCATTCTCGGGGCTCGGCGCACTCATCACGCCCAGCGCCACCATGCAGCCCTTGGGATGCCCGTCTTCACACTGCATGCGTGCCGACTGGCGCAGCGCCGTTTCAACCGCCTGACGCGGCGACAGGCTTTCGTCCCACAGGCATTCGGTGACCTGTGCGTAGGTCGTCAGGTAGCGCTGTACACATTCGTCGAACAGCGCCTCTTTGGAACCGAACGCCGCATAAAAACTCGGCGCGGAGATACCGCCACCCAGGCCAGCCTTGAGTTGGGCGAGTGAGGTGGCGTCGTAGCCGTGCTGCCAGAACAGGTGCAAGGCCTGGTCTACGGCGTGATCGCGGTCGAAGGTGCGGGGGCGGCCCATTTGTGCCATGGCGGATCTCCGGTGGGGGAAGCGAGATAAATACTAGTCGATACATATGTCGTTGACAACGCGCTATGTCCGGTCGCAACATTTGTATCGATCAGTATTTAAATCTCGCTCAAGGAGTTACCCGTGACACCTTCACTCACTTTATCGGCGTCATCCGACCGCCTGCCCATCGGCGCCTTGCTCGCCCTGGCCATGACCGGCTTTATCTGCATCGTCACCGAAACCCTGCCCGCCGGCCTGTTGCCGTTGATCAGTGACGGCCTGGCGATTTCCCCGTCGATGGCCGGGCAGATGGTCACCGCGTATGCCTTGGGCTCGGTGCTGGCGGTGATCCCCATGACCATCGCGACCCGTGGCTGGCGCCGGCGTAATGTGCTGTTGCTGACCATCGTCGGGTTCCTGCTGTTCAACTCCATCACCGCGCTGTCGTCCCACTATGGTGTGACCCTGGTGGCGCGTTTTTTCGCCGGTGTGGCAGCGGGGTTGGCCTGGAGCCTGCTGGCCGGTTACGCCCGGCGCATGGTCGCGCCGCACCAGCAGGGCAGGGCGCTGGCGTTGGCGATGGTCGGCACGCCGATTGCGCTGTCGTTGGGTGTACCGCTCGGCACTTGGCTGGGTGGGTTGGTGGGATGGCGCACCACGTTTGGCCTGATGTCGGCGGTGAGTCTGGTATTGATTGCGTGGGTGTTGGTCAAAGTCCCGGACTACGCTCCCCAGCCCGCCCATCAACGTATGTCGCTGGGCCAGGTGCTGAGCACGCCGGGCGTACGGCCGGTGCTGGCGGTGGTGATCAGTTGGATGCTGGCGCATAACATTCTGTACACCTACATCGCCCCCTTCGTGGCGCCGGCGGGGTTGGCCGAGCGGGTCGACCTGGTGCTGTTGGTGTTCGGGGTTGCCGCGCTGGCAGGGATCTGGCTCACGGCCAGGCTCGTTGAGTCGTTGTTGCGCAAGACCGTGCTCGTCAGCCTGGCGGTGTTCGCGGTCGTCTCGCTTGGGCTGGGCCTTTTTGGCAACCTGCCGGAAGTGGTCTACCTCGGCGTGGCCGTGTGGGGCCTGAGTTTCGGCGGCGCCGCGACCCTGCTGCAGACTGCCCTGGCCGATGCGGCGGGCGATGGCGCCGACGTGGCGCTGTCGCTGAATGTGGTGGCCTGGAACAGCGCGATCGCCGGCAGCGGTGTCGTCGGTGGGGTGTTGCTGGAGACCTGGGGCGTGGCCTCGTTTCCGTGGGCGATGCTGCTGTTGATCGGTGTGTCGCTGGCGATTGCCTGGAGCGCCCGTGCCCATGGTTTCAAACCAGGTGCGCGGGCTGCGGGAAAACCTTCAGCAGTCGGGCACTAATCTGACATCTGCTAGTCAATAATCCTCGCAATATCATCCACTTGGCTCCGTACGCCGGAGCCAGCCGCTTCACTCCTTTTCGAAGATTCAATGCATGTACCTACGCAAACTTGCCGTTGGGCTGACCGCCTTTGTTTTGCTGTCTTGCGGGGCCAACGCCCGCAGCCTGCCGGACCTGTATTCCAAACAGGAAAAGCAACTGTCCTTCGACAGTTGTGCCGACCTGTTCCCCGCCGCACCGATCAACACCGCCACCGTGCCAACCGCGATGAAACCGCTGGCGCTGTGTTCCGACCATTTCGCAGTGCTCTACTCGCAAACCAGCAAGACCCCGCTGGTGGTGGTCGAACGCCTGAATGCCGCCTTGTTGAAAGACGCCAAGGGCGAGGAACGCACCAACCAGTTCTACGCCGACCCGCGTATCCCCAAAGGCGGTCGCGCCGAGTTGAGCGACTACCGCGCCCAGCACCCGGCGGTGGACCGTGGTCATCAATCCCCGGCCGCCGATGCACCGAATGCCAATGCGATGGCGCAGTCGTTCGCGCTGTCGAACATGGTGCCCCAGGACCCCACCAACAACCGCAAGGTCTGGAGCAAGGTCGAGGCCGACGTGCGCAAGTTTGCCGTGCGTGCCGGTGGCGATGTGTATGTGTTCACCGGCCCGCTGTTCGACCCGGGCTACGGCACCATCGGCGATAACAAGGTCTGGGTGCCGACGCGCCTGTTCAAGCTGGTGTATGACGCCTCCAGCAAGCGCGCCTGGGCCTATGTGCTGCCCAACGCCGAGACGCGCATCCAGAAACCGATGGACTACGCGACGTTTGTGAAGAGCACCGGGCTCAAGTTGCTGGGTGATCTTCCGGTGTCGGGGTCCGTGGGGCGGGGTTGATCCGCGATCGTGCGGGCCAATTGTGAGGAGCGGGCCTGCGTGGTGAGTGGTCTTTTTTTTGTGGCGAGCGGGCTTGCCCCGCGTTGGGCTGCGTAGCGGCCCCCCAAAAAGCGGGAGCGCTGCGCACTCCAACGCGGGGCAAGCCCGCTCGCCACAGATGTATGAACAGCCTTACCTGGCTTTTTTCAACGCCTTGAGGCGCTGTGTCGCACGCTGTACGGCCGCCATCTTCTCCGGGCGTTTCATGCGTTTCCATTTGCGGATGTCATCCTTGGTGCGTCCGCAACTGACGCAGAGGTCGCCGCTGAGCTGGCAGAGGGAAACGCAGGGGTTCTCGATGTCTTTGGCCACGGGTTCACCGGCTGATGGAGGAAAGGGGCGCCGTCAGGCCACACGCATCCCGGGATTATCTACACACAAGGGTATACTCGCCACCCTCGCAGCCTACTCCTTTCAAACAGACCGAGATTCCCCATGAGTACCTCTCTGCCTCTCACCCCCGCGCGCAAACCCGTCGCGCCGCTGGTGGCCTTTATCATCCTGGTGCTGGGCGCCCTGTTCCTGCAAAACAGCGTCGGTTCGCACCAGGTGCTGTTGCTGGTGGTCGGCGCAGCACTGGGCTTGACCCTCTACCACGCCGCCTTCGGTTTCACTTCGGCCTGGCGCGTGTTCATCAATGATCGCCGTGGCGCTGGCTTGCGCGCGCAGATGGTGATGCTGGCGCTGGCGGTGCTGCTGTTCTTCCCGGCGCTGGGGGCGGGCACGCTGTTCGGGCAGCCGGTGACCGGGCTGGTGGCGCCGACCGGGGTGTCGGTGGTGTTCGGGGCATTTATTTTCGGCATCGGCATGCAGCTGGGCGGCGGTTGTGCGTCGGGCACGCTGTTCACCGTCGGCGGTGGCAATGCGCGCATGCTGGTCACGTTGCTGTTCTTTATCTGCGGTTCGTTGATCGCCACGCACCATGTTGACTGGTGGTTCGGGCTGCCGGCGTTCCCGGCGGTGTCCATCGTCAAGAGCTTCGGCGTGGTGCCGGCATTGGGCTTGAGCCTGGCGGTGTTCGCGATTATTGCGTTGGTGACCGTACGGCTGGAGAAGGGTCGCCATGGTCAGTTGGAAGAGGGCGTGAAAAGCGAGCACCGAGGCCTGCGCCGCTTTCTGCGCGGGCCGTGGCCACTGGTGTGGGGCGCCATCGGCCTGGCCCTGCTCAACTACGCCACCCTGGCGCTGGCGGGACGGCCCTGGGGCATCACCTCGGCGTTCGCGCTGTGGGGCGCCAAAGTCGCCAGCGGCCTGGGTGTGGACGTGGCCAGCTGGGCGTTCTGGCAGATGCCGGGCAATGCCAAGGCCCTGGCCGCGCCGGTGTGGGAAGACATCACCAGCGTGATGGACATCGGCATCGTCCTCGGTGCGCTGCTGGCCGCCGGCCTGGCCGGGCGCTTTGCCCCCAGCCTCAAGATCCCGGCGCGCTCGCTGGTGGCGGCGGTGATCGGCGGCCTGCTGCTCGGCTACGGCTCGCGCCTGGCGTACGGTTGCAACATCGGCGCGTACTTCAGCGGCATCGCCTCGGGCAGCCTGCATGGCTGGGTATGGCTGGTGGCGGCGTTTATCGGCAACAGCGTGGGCGTGCGGTTGCGGCCGTTTTTCTTTGCGGGGGAGCGGCGGCAGGTGGCGTTGAGCGGTTGCTGATTCAGCTTTGCGGCGAACTGTCTGGCGCCTGAGCCGCTTCAGCCGCCAGCTTTTCGCGGTCCGCCTTGCTGATGTACTTGTCCTTCTTTTTCGGCGCCAACTTGGCATTCGCCTTCCTGGCTTTTTCCTTGAAGAGCTGCTGGAGTTTTTTCTGGCGATTCATGTGGGTCTACCCGGGTTGTACAGGCCCGGGATGATACCAGCTAAAAATCCGCCGCCGTGCGCCGTGCCGCTGTCCGCCCCAAAAAACCGGTGATCAGAGCCACCACCTGTTGCTGAATCACCGCCCGTGGCCGAGCCCCCTCGCCATCGCGGCAAATCATGCCATCGCCCGGCGAGTCTTCTTCGATCAACGCCATGCCACCCGGCTTGCAGATCGACATAAAGCTGAAGTGCGTAGCGTCGCTGATCTCCACATACTCGGTCGAGGCCTTTGGCATACGCCTGACCATGTCGGCGGACTCCAGGTTGGGGTCCATATCTTCCGTTGGCACGCCCCCCGCAATCACCAGCGCCGGCACCGGCAGGGCGGCCAGGCTGGCGTCGGTGAAGCCGCGCGACAGGCCCAGGTCCAGGGTCACCACGGCGCCGACGCGTGGGTCGCGCAGGTCAGCGGCCAGTTGGGCCTTCGCCGCCGGGGTCGCGGCGGGTTTGATCTGCTGGTAGCCAATGCAGCCGCCCAATTTGGGGTGAGTGTTGCAGTCGCGGGCGAAGAGGTCCGGGTCGAAACGCGCGCCGGCGATTTCCATGGCGGTCCAGCCACCGATGGAGTGGCCGACCACGGCTATACGGTTGTTTGCCACGGTGCCGAACTGCGTCGGTTGGGCGATCACCGCATCGATGGCCCGGCTCAAGTCTCTGGGCCGTTGCCACAACTGCGCAGCGGCCTGGGGGCTGCGATCCTTGCTGGTGGTGCCGGGATGGTTGACCGCCGCCACGATGTAACCCTGATGGGCCAGGGCGCTGGCCAGCCACACCTGGTTGCCCCAGTTGCCGCCGTAGCCGTGGGAGAGCACCACCAGCGGATGTTCGCCGCTCGCTGCCGGCGCATCGGGCACTGCCAAGGCACCGAAAAACACGGCGTCATCGCGGATCAACTCAGGCGTAGCTGCGGTGGCGGCGGGGTACCAGACCACTATTTGCAGCGGGCGTTGTGCATCAGGGACGTTGATGCTCTTGAAGCCGATGGGCGTGGTGTCGGCGAATGCAGGCATCGCCAAGCCAATCAACAGCAGCGCGGTGAGGGTGGTTTTCACGGTTTTATCGTCCTTGATGTGAGTGCGGCATCATGCCTTGGAACAGGGGTTTTTAATAGAGGGGAGGCGGGACTAGGAAGTTACTGACAAAGTCCTACTTGTAAGTATTACAGATAAGGACTTCATGTTTTTAGGAAGCGGGTGCCTTACTTGAATTGAAAAAACGTGCAAGGGTAGTGGTGTGATTCCTACTGCTGGAATGATTGGAACCTCAGGTATTAATTTATGAACTAGGGTGAAGATTATGAAGCGCTCGAAAAGCATTAATAAGGTTTGGCTTGTTGTGTGTGTTGTGTTGGCGGTTTTTACAAAGGATGTGGTCTTGGCGGCAGAATACTCCATTGCTAAAACAGTGGCGCCAGGTCCCATACTGGTGTTATCTAATTCCAATACTCATCCGGGTGTGGAATTCGCAAGTTTTAACGTGCTGGCCTCGGATATTCCTTCAGGAACACTCGCGGATCCCAAGCAAATACTGGAGGTTCAGTGGCGTACAACCTACTATCCCGGGACTATTCGTGAGGAGGTTAGGCTGTGTTACTACCGTCCATTTAGTTTAGAAGAGAACTGTCAGATCATCGCTCCGAGTTCGTCGGGTGTGCTGATGGATTTTAACAATCAGTCCTTTGGTAATGGCTCAAAAATTCAGATTTTTCATAAGGTGTGGGGCGGCACTCCACCGTACGCTCGTCCTGCCGGTGCCGATTCAGTGACTATTAAATATAGGTATTAGTGTGCGGTGTGATGCCCGCAGCCAATTTGGCTGCGGGTATTTGGATAGGTAAGAAACTTTTACATGACCATTCACATGCCTAACGCAAGGTGAATACTAATGATCACTATCAGCCCTAATACCTCCTCGTCAAACAATCGCGTGACGAATGATTCCGTCGGCATTGTTATTCCGTCCACAGTCTCGCCTGACAACGTCGAGACTGATGCGCTCGCTAAGCGTAATGACGGCATCACCACCGTCTCAATCCTGGCGCTTCAATTGAGTGATGCGGCACAGCGTGCGGAAACGCCCACGGGTCAAACGAACGCCGACCCCCTCGAACTCATCACCGACGAACAGTATTTCGCCAACAAGGCACAACACGACGCAGAGCTTCCAACGGCCAATAACCCGGAACTCCTGGCCCGTGCGCGGCAAGCGACTGGTTTCCTCAACGGTCATGACAGCAACCCCTTCAAGGGGCTCGGGCGAGATCAACTCAACCTGATCGCCCGCGACAACGGCGGCGCCTTCACGGTCAATGAGCGAAGGGTGGCGTGGCAAACGGCCAAGTCGATGGAGCCTTCAGGCGGTTCTAGTTCGGGGCAGGCTGCCAGCGTCGGCCGTGAGATCATGATTTCGCGCGTGTTTGGCGGTAGAGAACCCCCAGTCGCCCTTCCACCGGCCACTTCAGTGAATGCCCTTCAAAGAGCAAGCGACTTCCTCAACCTCGATGATCGTGCCTTGGTCGCGGATATGTATGCATATCTACAGTCAGAAGGTGCGGATTTAGGCCACGTTGATCTTTTGGTCTGGGCACTCGGCGAGTATCGACGCTCCAGCGACGGTCGCCAATACATAGCCACCAATGGCTTTTACGTAGACGGGTATTGGACGACGTTTAATTACAAGCCAGAGGACGAGGCCATCGCCTCACGCATACTGACCAGTTCAGCGCTCAGCAGCACCCGTGTTGACCCTGGCTTTGTGAAACACATCCTGAACCCAGGCATGGGCGCGTTCACCCACATCGGCGGCATACCGTTCCTGGAGCGAATGGTGAAAAAATTCTCCGACGAGGGCGCGGATCAACCTCCACTCGGCAGCGAGTACGCCACCTTCAAACACGCCAAAACTGCGGACCATATCGTCACCACCACGCACAAGGACATCAAGCTTCCACCCTCAAAGGCAGTCTCCCAAGTCATCGACGGTGTCTGGAGCCTCACTGAGTACGGCAAGGCCGCCGGTTACGTGCTGGATGCAGTCACCCATCGGGTCTATAAGCCGGAGGACCCGCCAAACGATCCAACTCTCCCGCGTCAAAACGTGAATGGACCTGACGGTGATGCGCCCAACAAAACCTTTCTGGACGCTCTCGGTGAGACTCGCGACCCGCCCCAGTCACGCTGGATCTGGCCCGGCCACCTGTTCAAATTGATGAAAAACTTCAAACCCTGAGGTCTCGGTGCACTGCGTAACAAAACCGTGAATCTTGCTATTGGCCAACACGGCCCCATAACTAGGCGGGTATCCACTGAACGCAAGGGCAGACCATGACCAAACCAACCGAAACCGCCATCCTCGCCGGCGGTTGCTTCTGGGGCATGCAGGACCTGTTGCGCCGCTACCCCGGCGTGCTGCACACCCGCGTCGGCTACACCGGCGGCGATGTGCCGAATGCCACCTACCGCAACCATGGCAACCATGCCGAAGCGATTGAAATCGTGTTTGACCCGGCAGTGATCAGCTACCGGCAGATTCTGGAGTTCTTTTTCCAGATCCATGACCCGAGCACGCCGAATCGGCAGGGCAATGATTTGGGGCCGAGTTACCGTTCGGCGATTTATTACCTGAGTGAGCAGCAGCGGGAGGTGGCCGAAGATACGGCGGCGGACGTGGATGCATCGAAGCTGTGGCCGGGGAAGGTGGTGACGGAGATCGAGCCGGCGGGGCCGTTTTGGGAGGCGGAGCCGGAGCATCAGGATTATCTGGAGCGGATTCCCAATGGCTATACCTGCCACTTTATTCGGCCGAATTGGAAGTTGCCCAAGCGTGGCTGAAAGCACTGCCTGCAAGCGCGAGTCGTTGTAAGGGGCAGCCCTTTCAAGGTCTTTAGGTAGAACTGACGATAAGTACCCTGTGGCGAGCGGGCTTGCCCCGCGTTGGGCTGCGAAGCAGCCCCAAAACCCGCGGTCGAAGAGGGCCTGACTCCGCGCATTCCTCCTTCCAGGGTTGCTTCGCAACCCAACGCGGGGCAAGCCCGCTCGCCACAGTTGCAGTGTTCGCCCTTATGGGACGGCATCAGCCGGATATGGCCGGTTTCTCAAAGACCTGGATCGGCTAGCGTAGCTTCGCGCTCCATCAGCTTATCCACCAACAAAACCCCCAACTCACTCAACTGGTGAATGGCCAGCGCCACATCCCGCTGTTTACCCGTCAACGCCTCCGACAGGTCGAGTAGCAAGGCGCTGACCGAGGAAAGGGTTTCGTAGCAGTTGACGATCAATGTTTCGTTGCTGGCATCGCTGGCGATGCTGAAGAGTGGCGCAGGTGGTGCTTCGGCACCGGGATTGAGGTAATGGTCAATCGCACGATTCGCCGCATGATTGAGCTTCAGGTCGGGACCGTTTGGAGGATTGGGCGTGACTTTGAACATGTGTGTTGTACCTGTTTTAGGGCCAACACCTTTTCGCTACTAAACGAGAGGGTGGCGGCTGTACGCAGGTTAGTAGACCGGGGAAACACACAAAGCCGGCGCGCCCGAGGGCGCCCTGCGCACAGCCACCATCAAGCACAGACAAGAACATCTGATCGATGAGGCTCATGCACTTTATGTTGTCACTCGGGCTACTAAACCCGATCACTGAGTGTTCAGCGACCGAGCCACCTTAGAGACGCTCACCCAAGCGCACAAGCCGGCGGATTCTGACGCAACTGTAGGCAACGGGGCAAGGCGCGGTCGACCTGCCCTAAGCGTCTTAGGACTTGTCGTACGCCCTGTACGCGTTCTGCAGCACGATATGGTCCGCCACGTACTTCGCATCGTGCCAAACCCCATAGATAAATGAAGATGCGCGGTTGACCAGGTTCGGCAAACCCAGGAAGTAAATCCCGCTCTGCGCCGAGATCCCGCGTTTGTGGAACGGCTCGCCTTTCTCGTCGAACGCGTCCACCTTCAACCAGCTGAAATCGAACTTGAAGCCGGTGGCCCAAAGGATTGTGGTCACGCCCGCTTCAGCCAGGTCCAGGCTCAACATCGGGTTCACCAGGCACTCTGGATCGGGCAACAGTTCCCAGGCCTGTGGCTCCGGCGGAAAGGGCAAGCCATTGGCCTCGATATACGCATCCGCATCGCGCAGTACGTCAAAGTAAGCGCGGTCGCCTTCAGCCACGTTCTCGGCCAACCCCGGTTGAAACGTCATGACGCCCTCCGCCCAGTCCTGGGTGACGCCCACCAACTGAATGCCTTGATGTGCCAGTCGGCGAAAGTCCACCGTCTTGCCGCCTTCGTAACCACTCACCGCAAACGCCACGTGCTTTTTCTTCGGCTGGATCTTGACTTCATCCCACAAGCCCAACGCGCCCAGCCACCAGCAATAGTCGCGGCCACGATAGGCGCGGGGCGGGCGGTAGTGTTCGCCCACCGAGAGGTACACGGTCTTGCCGGCCTTTTGCAGTTCTTCGGCGATCTGCGAGCCGGAGGCACCGGCGCCGACCACCAATACGGCGCCTTCGGGGAGTTGGCCGGGGTTCTTGTAGGCGCAGGAATGCAGTTGGTGCAACGGTGCGCTGGCGGGGACGATGTTCGGGATTGACGGGCGCTGGAACGGGCCGGTGGCAGCAACGACGTTGGCGGCTTCGATCACGCCCGCGGAGGTGGTGACCTTGAAGCCGGGGCGGCCTGCGTGGCGTTCCACCGACTGGACTTCCACGCCCGTGCGGACAGGGGCCTGCAACTTATCTGCGTAGGCCTCGAAGTAGTCGGCCATGCGCTCTTTCGGCGCGAAGGCTTCCGGCGAAATGCCTTCGAAGGTGAGACCGGGAAAGCGGTCATGCCACGCCGGCCCGTTGGCGACGAGAGAGTCCCAGCGTTCCGAGCGCCAGCGTTCGGCAATGCGGTGGCGTTCCAGCACGAGGTGGGGCACGCCCATCAGGGACAGGTGCTCGCTCATGGCGACGCCGGCCTGGCCTGCGCCGACGACCAGGGTGTTGATTTTTTCGACGGACATAGGCGGTTCCTGAACAGTCATTAGGCGGTTTGGCCTAGCAATTCGGCCACAGCCGTGATTGCCAGTTGGTAACCCAGCGCCCCCAACCCGGCGATCACACCGGTGGCGGCCCTGGACACGTAGGAGTGGTGCCGGAAGCTTTCGCGCTGCCAGATATTGCTCATGTGCGCTTCGATGATCGGGCCGTCGAACGCCAGCAACGCATCGAGGATCGGCACCGAGCTGTAGCTGAGCCCGGCGGCGTTGATCACGAGGGCGTCGGCGTGCAGGCGTGCTTCCTGAACCCAGTCAACCAGCACGCCTTCATGGTTGCTCTGGCGAAAGTCCAGCGTGAGGCCCAGGGCGGCGGCGTGGCGTTGGCAGCGGGCGTCGATGCTGGCGAAGCTTTCGCTGCCATAGGTGCCGTTTTTATCCAGCCCGTACAGGTTGGCGTTAGGCCCATTGAGGAAAAACACACGATGGGTCATGGGGCACTCCAGGCAATCAGCGCTTTCATACGGCCCAATCGTCCGGCACCACGGCGATCACATCGATCTCCATCAACCACTCCGGCTGGCCCAGCCCGGAGATCACCAACCCAGTGGAAATCGGGAACACACCTTTGAGCCACTTGCCCACCTCCTGGTACACCGGCTCGCGGTAGCGCGGGTCGATCAGATAGGTGGTGGTCTTCACGATGTGCGACAGGTCCGAACCTGCTTCTTCCAGCAGTTGCTTGACGTTCTTCATCGCCTGGTCGGCCTGGGCGCGCGGGTCGCCGAGGCCGACCAGGTTGCCGTCGAAATCGGTGCCGATCTGGCCGCGCACGTAAATGGTGTTGCCGGCGCGCACGGCCTGGCACAGGTCGTTGTCCAGCGCCTGGTTGGGGTAGGTCTGTTGGGTATTGAACATGCGGATGCGGGTGTGGGTCGGCATAACGGTAACTCGTGGGAAGCGGGATAGATCCAGCTTCACACCGCGCCGGCTGCGGCGAAACCAGCATTTGCGCGGGGTAGTGCTTAGGAAAAACCGAAGCCCGTGCAGGTCATCGGTTTGCGCCTGACCCGGCACGAACCCTGCAACACCACCGGTACAGTCATTGTTGAGGGGCAGGCGTCATGCTCAGTCGTATTACTCAGCGTCAACTGGAGTATTTCGTCGCGTCGGGAGAGGCGGGCAGCATCAGTGCGGCCGCCGAGCGCATTCATGTGTCGTCGCCGTCGATCTCGGCGGCGATCACCCATATGGAGGCGGAGCTGGGCATTCAGTTGTTCATCCGCCATCACGCCCAGGGCATTTCCCTCACGGCGGTGGGGCGCCTGGTGATGCAAGAAGCCAAGCTGATCCTGGAGCAAATGACCAACCTCTACACCATCGCCTCGGAGTCCTTGAACACGGTGCGCGGGCCGTTGCGCGTGGGTTGCCTGGAGTCGCTGGCGCCGATGATCACGCCAGAGCTGGTGTTCGGTTTCGGCCGTGCGTTTCCCGGCGTACGGCTGACGCAAGCCGAGGGCAACCATGAAGAGCTGCTGGAAAAACTGCGCAGCGGCGAGCTGGATATCGCCCTGACCTACGACCTGGTGACCAGCCCGGATATCGACTTCCAACCCCTGGCGCAACTGCCGCCCTACGTGATGGTGGGCGAGTACCACCCGCTGGCGAACTCACCGGCCGTGAGCATGCAGGACCTGGAGGCCTACCCGGTGGTGCTGCTCGACACGCCGTGGAGCCGTGACTATTTCCTCAGCCTGTTCATCCAGGCCGGCACCACACCGAACATCATCATGCGCTCCACCAACCTTGAAACGGTGCGCGCCATGGTGGGCAACGGTATCGGCTATTCCTTCGCGAATGCGCGACCCAAATCGAACATGTCCCAGGACGGCAAGCGCGTGATCCGCCTGCGCCTGGCGGGTGCACACAGGCCGATGCGCCTGGGCTACGCCACGGCCAGCAACACCCAGCTGTCGCGGGTGGTGTCGGCGTTTGCCGAGCGGTGCCGCATGTTTGTGTCCGACCAGTACATCCCCGGCATGGCGCCGCCGAGCTTTTTTGACCCGCATGCGGTGCGGGTGTTGAGCGGTGTGAGCTGAGCTTGCACCAGTAAGTGGCATGCGCAATACGGCCGATTCAAGCCTGCACCAAAGGTGGGAGGGGCCCCCTCCCACATTGGATTTTGGGTGCTCTCAGGCTGCATAGGTTCTGCCTACCCAGTGCCCCGGCTTTTACGAATTGACCCCAACCGCCTCCCGCCACGACTCTGAACCCATCGATGTAGATCAACTTCTCAGGGCACAGCGACGATGACATTCGACTGGAACTACATGTTGGGTTTGCTGGGCGATGCCGAGTTCTGGCGCGCGACGTGGACGGTGATCAAGCTCAGCACCCTGACCTGGGTGTTGAGCATTGGCCTGGGCTTTCTGCTGGCCCTGGCCAAGCAATCCAGACATGGCCTGCTGAGCGTGCCGGCCCGCGGCTACATCTGGCTATTTCGCAGCCTGCCGTTGCTGGTGCTGCTGATCTTTATCTACAACCTGCCGCAAGCGTTGCCCGGTACCTCGGCGGTGCTGGCCGACCCGTTCTGGTCCGGCCTGTTGGCCCTGGTGATCTGCGAGACCGCCTACGTGGCTGAGATCCATCGCGGTGGCCTGCTGTCGATTCCCAAAGGGCAGGGCGAGGCGGCTCGGGCGCTGGGCCTGAAGTTCTTCGGCACCCAGTGGCGCGTGGTAATTCCCCAGGCGCTGCGGGTAGCGTTGCCGTCGCTGGCCAACGAATACATCTCCATCGTCAAGCTCACCTCCCTGGTGTCGGTGATCTCCCTGACCGAGATCCTGATGGTCGGCCAGCGCCTGTATTCGCAGAACTTCCTGGTGATCGAAACCATGGCGGCGGTGGCGTTCTTTTATGTGTTTATCGTCACGGTGTTCGACTTCCTGCTCAAGCGCCTGGAGCGCTTTCTCGACGTCAACCAGCGCAACGTGTCCCGTGTTCCCGATGCGGCGGTGCTGGCCCTGGCGACCCAGCAGCGCACTGCCTTGGCGCGCCCGGCCAATAATGGCGAGTCGGCGTTGCAGGCCACGCGGTTGCACAAGGCCTACAACGATATCGAGGTATTGGGCTCGGTGAATCTGCAGATCCAGCCCGGTGAAGTGGTGTCGGTGATCGGCCCGTCGGGTTCCGGCAAGACCACGCTGATCCGCCTGCTTAACGGTCTGGAGCAACTGGACAACGGCGAGATCAGGATCAATGGCCAACCCTTCATCCACTTGAACAAAGTCGGCGCGCAGAAACCCCAGTACATCGAGCACGCCGAGCATCGCCTGCACATCGGCATGGTGTTCCAGAGCTTCAACCTGTTCCCGCACTTGAGCGTGCTCGACAACCTGCTGATGGCGCCGAAATACCACCGCCTGGGCGCGACCGCCGAACTCAAGCAACAGGCCTACGCGCTGCTGCACAAGGTCGGCATGCTCGACCACGCCTGGAAGTACCCGCACCAGTTGTCTGGCGGCCAACAGCAACGCGTAGCCATCGCCCGCGCCTTGATGATGCGCCCGCAGATCATGCTGTTCGATGAGCCTACCTCGGCGCTGGACCCGGAGAAGGTCAACGAAGTGCTGCAGGTGATCGAAGCCCTGGCCGAGGAGGGCATCACCATGGTCATCGTCACCCACGAGATGAACTTCGCCTTCAAGGTCTCCGACCGCATCGTGTTCATGGAGAAGGGCCGCGTGGTCTGCGACGACACGCCGGGCGCCCTGCGCAGCGGCCACAACCCACGCGTGGAGGCGTTCCTCAAGGACGTCTCGCTGGCGTGATCTCTTTAACGTTCAGGAAACACTAAAATGATCGAGCAATCGCAAATCGAACAATTCCAGCGCGACGGCTTCCTGGTGGTCGAAGGCGTGCTGTCGCAGGATGAAGTGGCCGCGTTGCAGCACGACTTCGACCAATGGGTGGAAGAAAGCCGCAGCCATGACCGGGGCTGGGGCGCCACTGTCGATGGCCGTGAGCGCTTTGACCTGGAGGGCGACCACCGCGCCGACCACCCATCCCTGCGCCGGGTCAGCTCGCCCACGGAGATTTCGCCGGCCTATGAGCGCGTGGCGTTGCACTCGCGCATGGCGGCGATTTCCGCGCAACTGATCGGCGCCCAGGGTACGCGTTTTCACCACAGCAAGATCAACTCCAAACTGCCCCACACCGCGACCCAGGTGAAGTGGCACCAGGACTTCCTGTTCACGCCCCACAGCAACGACGACATCGTCACCGCCTTGCTGATGGTCAGCGAAGTGACGCCGCAGAACGGCCCGCTGAACGTGATCCCCGGCAGCCACAAGGGCCCGCTGTGGTCGCACTGGCAGCACCAGCGTTTCACCGGTTCGGTGGACGACAGCGTGGTCGCGCAACACTGCCAGCAACCGGTGGCCTGCTACGGGCCGGCCGGCTCGGTGTGTTTCATGCACACCCGGCTTTTGCATGCTTCCAGCCCAAACGAGACCGAACTGCCGCGCACGCTGTTCATCAGTGTCTATGCCGCTGAAGACGCGCTGCCCTTCGGCGAAAACCCGTTGCCCAGCGCACATGCCGGCCTGTTGGTGGCCGGTGAAGAAAGTGGCCTGGTGCGTTCCACCGACAACCACATGCGCCTGCCGCAGAAGCCTCGTGGCGCCTCGTTCTTCGTGCAACAGGCGGGACAAGATTCAGCCACTGCCTAACCCCCCTAAACCCTTGCAGGTAATCACCATGACAGCGTTTCGTAAAAGTGTTCGTCCCCTTGCCGTGTGCCTGCTGGGCGCAGCCGTTGCACTGACCTCGTTGGCCGCTTCGGCGTTCCAGCAGGACGGCAAGATCATCGCCGGTTCCGACGTGACGTTCTTCCCCTATGAGTACATGGATAACAACAAGCCGGCGGGTTTTGATATCGAGTTCATGGACGGCCTGGGCAAGGTCATGGGCCGCCAGGTCGAGACCCTCGACACACGCTTCCCCAACCTGATCACTGGCCTGCAGGCCGGGCGTTTCGATGTGACCAACTCGTCGATGTACATCACCGCCGAGCGGGTCAAAGTGATCGACATGATCCCTTATCTGAAAAGCGGCGAGTCGATCCTCACCCTTAAGGACAGCGCCTTCCAGCCCAAGACCCCGGAAGAGTTCTGCGGCCACAAGATCGGCTCCATGGGGGCCACCTCGTGGCTGGCGCAGATGAACAAGCTGTCCACCGAATACTGCGTTGCCAAGGGCCTCAAGCCGATCCAGATCAGCGAATACAGCACCGACCCGCAAACCACCCAGGCGCTGCTGGCCCACGCCGTCGAAGCGCAGATCACCGATGCCGCCGTGGCCCGAGGCGTGATCGACAAGCTCGGCAGCCGCGTGGTGATCTCGTCCGACACCCTGATCTACCCGGTGCTCAACGGCTTCGGCGTGAAGAAAGGCAATGACACGGTGAAAAAAGTCCTGCTCGACGGCCTGGAAAAATACCGCGCCACGCCGGAGTACGCCGCCCTGCTCAAGAAGTACAACTTCCAAGCGCCGACCGATGCCGACATCGCCGCACTGATGCCGAAGTAAACCTACACGCGCGTGCCGCATTCGCCTGCGGCCGCGCCCTGCGGAGAGCGATCCATGGCGTTATCCCACGAAGAACAGACGCGCATCGACCTGGCGGCGACCTTTCGCATCATCGCCCACCTGGGCATGCATGAAGCGGTGGCCAACCACTTCAGTGCCGCCGTTTCGGCCGATGGCAAACAGTTTCTGCTCAACCCGAAGTGGAAGCACTTTTCGCGTATCCGCGCGAGCGATCTGTTGCTGTTGAATGCGCACGACACGGCCTGTGCCGATCACCCCCACGTGGACGCCACGGCCTGGTCGATCCACGGGCAGATCCACCGGCTGTTGCCACAGACCCGTGCGGTGCTGCACCTGCACCCGGTGTACACCACGGCGGTGGCGTGCCTGGCCAGGCCGCACATCCCGCCGATCGACCAGAACACCGCGCGTTACTTCAACCGCGTGGCCGTGGACGAGCTGTACGGCGGCATGGCCGACACCGAGGCCGAAGGCGCACGGCTGGCCGGATTGCTCGACGGCAAGACGCGCTTGTTGATGGGCAACCACGGCGTAATGGTCACGGCCGGTTCCATCGGTGAAGCCTTCGACGACATCTGGACCCTGGAACGTTCCTGCCAGATCCTCGTCACGGCCTGGTCCACCGGACAGCCGTTGCGGGTGCTGTCCGATGAAGTGGCAGAAAAAACCGCGCGGGGCTGGGAAGGCATCGCGGACTTTTCGCGCCAGCATTTCGAAGAAATGAAGCAGTTGATGATCGACGCTGACCCTTCCGTGCTCGATTGAGGACACCTCCATGACGTTTTCCGTTGTCGCCCGCTGCGCCGAGACGGGCCAGTTGGGCATTGCGATCAGCTCATCGAGCATTGCCGTGGGCGCGCGTTGCCCGTGGCTGCGTCCCGGCGTGGGAGCGGTGGCATCGCAGAACATTACCTTGCCGAGCCTGGGGCCTCAGGTGCTGGATTTACTGGAGCAGGGCCTGACACCGAGTGAAGCGCTGGCGACGTTGGCCGGTCAGGATCACAGCGAGTATCGCCAGGTCAGCGTGATTGATCACCTGGGCCGCACCGCGCATTTCAGCGGTGCGCAGACCCTGGGTATTCACCACGCAGTGAGCGGCGAGCAATGCGTGGCGGCAGGGAACATGTTGGCCAACCCCGGCGTAATCGCGGCCATGGTGGCGGCGTTCGAAGCGGCCCCGGGGCACCTGGCCGACCGCCTGCTGGCCGCGATGCACGCCGGTTTGGCAGGTGGTGGTGAAGCGGGGCCGGTGCATTCGGCGGCGCTGGTGATTGTCGATGACCTGCTGTGGCCAGTGGTCAATCTGCGTGTGGATTGGGCCGATGCGGACCCGATCAGCGCCCTCGACCAACTCTGGCAAGCCTATCGCGGGCAACTGCAGGATTACATCGACCGCGCCCTCAACCCGCAGATCGCACCGGGTTATGCGGTGCCGGGAGATGACCGATGAACAGCCGCGACCTGCTGGCGCAACTGGTGCGTTTCGACACCACCAGCCGCGAATCCAACCTGGCCTTGATCGACTTCGTGCGCACCTATTTGCAAGACCACGGCGTGGCCTGTGAGCTGGTGTACAACGCGCACAAGAGCAAGGCCAACCTGCTTGCGACGATTGGTCCGGCGCAGGTGCCCGGCATCGTGTTGTCCGGGCATACCGATGTGGTGCCGGTGGACGGGCAGCGCTGGCGCGTGGCGCCGTTCGAGCTGACCGAACAGGACGGCAAGTTGTACGGCCGTGGCACGGCGGACATGAAGGGCTACATCGCTTGTGTGCTGGCGTGCGTGCCGGCGTTGGTGCAGGCGCCGTTGCGCATGCCGGTGCATATCGCGCTGTCCTACGATGAGGAAGTCGGTTGCCTGGGCGTGCGCTCGCTGATCGAGCGGTTCCACGGGCAGCCGGTCAAGCCGCTGCTGTGTGTGATTGGCGAACCCACCGAACTCAAGCCGGTGCTGGGCCACAAAGGCAAGCTGGCGATGCGCTGCCTGGTGCATGGCGCGGCGTGCCATTCGGCGTACGCGCCGGCGGGCGTGAACGCCATTGAATACGCGGCGCGCCTGGTCAGCGAATGGGTGCGGCTCGGCGAAACGCTCAAGGCGCCAGAGCATCTGGATGCGCGTTTCGATCCGGCGTTTTCTACGGTGCAGACTGGTTTGATCAGTGGCGGCAAGGCGCTCAATATTGTGCCGCAGGACTGCAGTTTCGACTTTGAAGTGCGCTCGCTGCCGGCCCAGGATCCCTGGCAGGTGGTGCAGCAACTGCGCGACTACGCCGAGTACTCCCTGTTGCCGGCGATGCGGGCGGTGAGTGCGCAATCGGCGATCAGCATCAGTGAGTTGTCGAGCTATCCCGGGCTGGCCACAGCGCCTGAAAGCCAGGCCGCCGAATGGGTGGCGCAGTTCTGTGGCTCGCAGGATTTTGGCACGGTAGCCTTTGGGACAGAGGGTGGTCTGTTCGACCAGGCCGGTATTCCTACGGTGGTGTGTGGGCCTGGCAGCATGGAGCAGGGCCACAAACCGGACGAGTTCATCAGCCTGGCGCAGTTGCAGGCCTGCGACCGGATGTTGGCGCGGGTGCTGAAGTTTGTGAGCGTGTAGGTTACCTGTGGGAGGGGGCTTGCCCCCGATGGCGATGGGTCAACTAACAATGCAGTGACTGGATGTCCGCAATCGGGGGCAAGCCCCCTCCCACATTTGATCTTTGTTGTGCCCTCGAACTGTCAGTGCTTTGCCACGCCCACCCGCCACTGCGCAGGCGGCAGGACTCCATTCACCAGGTAATTGCCTACGATCCGCGACTTGTACACCCGCGGGTTATGGTTCGCCAGGGTGCGCGCATTGCGCCACAGCCGGTCCAGCGCCTTGCTGCTGGCGGTGGCACTGGCGCCCAGGGCGTCGAACAAGGCGGTGGTCGCGGCCAGCGTCGCATCCACCACCGGGTTCACCGCCAGGCACACTTCCAGCTCGGCCAATGCAACCTGCGGATCATCGTCATGCAGTGGCTGGTCATGGGCAATCACAGACTGCGCGGTGTACTCCAGGCGTTGCGCCGCTTGCTGGGCAATCGCTTGAGCAGCGTAGGCTTGGCTCGCGACTTCGCCAATCACCTGTAGCAGTTGCACGTCCTGGCCTGCGGTGTCGGCATTGCCGGTGGTGAAGGTGCGGGCGCGTTGGCTGAGTTCTTCGGCACCGCTGAGGGCGGCGCGTCGGGCGATTCCGGCGAGGGTGCTGAGGTGGTAGAGCTGGAAGAACGACTGTCCATGGCCGAAGCGCTGTTGGGTGGGGCGCGCGTCGTTGTCCATCACCGGTGCGTTATCGAAGATGCAGGTGCCGCTGGCGGTGAGGCGCTGGCCGAAGCCGTTCCAGTCGTCGACGATCTTCACGCCGGGGGCTTTCAGGTCGATGACAACCGTATACACGGTGCCGTTTTCACCCGTCGCGATGGTATTGATCAGGTCGCTGTAGAGCGCGCCGGTGGTGTAGAACTTCTTACCGCTGATGCGCAATGCGCCGGCGGCATCGCGGTGCAGGCGGGTGTCGAAATCGCCACGGGCTCCGTTGCCGACTTCGGTGCTGCCGGGGGAGAGCAGGGCGCCTTGGCCGAGGCGGTCCAGCCACTTGGCGCGCCAGTCAAGGTCCTTGGCGCTGAGCACGTCTTCGCAAAAACCAAAGTGGCCGCGCAGGGCCTGGGTGATGTTGGAGTCGGCGGCGGACAGTTCCGCAAGCAGCGTGAGCAGCTCGACCAGGGTCGCATCCTGGCCGCCATAACTGGCCGGCAGGCGCCAGCGCGGCAAACCCAGGGCGTTCAGTTGCTGGATCACCGTGGCGAGGCTGGCGCGTGTCTGATCCGCCTCGGCGGCCTGCGCGAGAATGTGCGCAAACAGTGGGCGAAACGGCGCGGCCAGTTGTTCGTAGCGGGCAGTGGGCGGAGCGCCCCAGATATTCAAAGCGGGAATCGACATGCAATGGACCTTGCTGAAAGTGGTTCAGGTGCTGGGGTCCAGTGGTCTGGTGACGTCACCCTAACCCAGCGGCAGCGAAGGTTTTAATACGAAAAGCAACTAGCGACCTGTGGGACGGTTCTATCGATAGTGCCCAACAGTATTAAACCCCGCGCTTTTATTGCGTTAGCTTCTACCTGACGCGACCAGACTGCATGCCCACAGATGGTTAAACCAACCCTCTAACCCTGTGGGATTTTTCATGATCAACCGTCGAACACTGCTGTCCTTGCTGGGCGTGGCCTCTCTTGTGCTCTATGGTCCGTCGGCCAGCGCCGCCGAGCCGTTGACCCTCGTCGTGGGTGACCAGTTCTTTTCCAACCGCATCGTGCTGGAGCTGTCCGGCGAGCTGGAGGACCTGCCGTACAAAGTCGACTTCAAGCGCTTCAACACCGGTTCCCCGGTAGCCTCGGCCGTGGCCAGCGGCGCGCTGGATGTGGGCATCGTCGGCGACACCCCGGTGATCAGCCTGGCCGCCAACGGCGCACCGGTAAAAGTCGTCGCCAGCACCCAGACCAGCCTTGATGGCGTGGGCATTGTGGCGCGCAAGGGCATTCACTCGGTGGCCGACCTCAAAGGCAAGACCGTCGCCATCTGGAACGGCTCATGGAGCCAGCAACTGGCGTACAAGGCGCTGGATGAAGCGGGGGTGCCGCGCAGCAGCGTCAACTTCAAATACCTGCTGCCGGCCGAGGCCAGCCTGGCGTTGACCCAGGGCGACATCGACGCCTTCGGCACCTGGGAACCCTACGTGTCGTTGCAGGAAAAAGAAGGCAGCACCCTGATCCGCAACGCCAAGGGCCTGATGAGTGCGCCGACCTACATCGTGGCGTATGAGCCGGCCCTGGCGCAGAAAAGCGCGATCATCAAAGACTTCATTGCCCGCCTGACTCGCGCCCGAGCCTGGAGCAACACCCACGTCGATGAATACGCCGAAGCCTGGGCGAAGGCCAACCAGTCGGCGCCGGAAATCGCCAAGGTGTGGTTCAAGCGCGATGCAATCAAGGTGCTGCCGATCTCGCCGACGATTATCAGCGAGGCCCAGGCCACGGCGGACTTTTTGGTGGATGCACAGATGTTGAAGCAGCGGTATGACGTGGCGCCGTTGTTTGATCGGGTGCTTTAAACATCGGGGAAACAAGCGCTCATAAGGTGTGAACAAAGTGGCCGAGGCGGCTGGGGTGAACCGGGAGAGTCTTTATAAAACGTTGAAAGGCGGCTCGAAGACCCGCTACGAGACGATCCAGAAGCTGATGCTGGCCTTGGGCGTCGAGCTGACGGTACAGCCAATTGCAGGAGCGAGCGTGCTCGCGAAGAAAACCTAGGCATTGCGTTTATCCGGAGAGGACGCTTTATCGTTGGCGATCTTCGCGAGCAAGCTCGCTCCTGCAGGAAGGGGTTATCGCACCAGGCAGGGTTGCTTGTTGTTGAAGCGCCACCCCGGAATCAAGAATTGCATCGCCACGCTGTCATCCCGCGCGCCGAGGCCCATGCCTTTGTAGACTTCGTGGGCCTGGGCCACGGCGTCCAGGTCGATCTCCACACCCAGGCCTGGTTTGCTTGGGACCTTCACGTAACCACCTTCGATTTTCAGCGGCGCTTTGGTCAGGCGCTGGCCGTCCTGCCAGATCCAGTGGGTGTCGATGGCGGTGATGTCGCCCGGTGCTGCGGCGGCCACCTGGGTGAACATCGCCAAGGAAATATCGAAGTGGTTATTGGAGTGCGAGCCCCAGGTGAGGCCCCACTCATGGCACATCTGTGCAACACGCACCGAGCCCTGCAGGGTCCAGAAGTGCGGGTCGGCGAGGGGGATGTCGACCGATTGCAGCTGGATCGCGTGGCCCATCTCGCGCCAGTCGGTGGCGATCATATTGGTGGCGGTCTTAAGGCCGGTGGCACGGCGGAATTCGGCCATGACCTCACGACCTGAGTAACCGTTTTCTGCACCACAGGGGTCTTCGGCATAGGCGAGTACGTGGTGCTGGTCGCGGCACAGGCGGATGGCTTCCTTCAGTGACCAGGCGCCGTTCGGGTCGAGGGTGATGCGTGCATCCGGGAAGCGTTCGGCCAGGGCGGTGACCGCTTCGATTTCGGCGTCGCCGCTCAATACGCCGCCTTTGAGCTTGAAGTCGTTGAAGCCGTATTTGGCCTGGGCGGCTTCGGCCAGGCGCACCACGGCGTCGCTGGTCAGGGCCGTTTCATGGCGCAGGCGGAACCAGTCGTCGTCGCTGTCGGCTTCGTTGCGGTAGGCGAGCGTGGTGGCGTTGCGGTCGCCGACATAGAACAGATAGCCGAGCATTTTTACCGCATCGCGCTGCTGTCCTTCGCCGAGCAAGGCCGCCACCGGCACTTCGAGAAACTGGCCCAGCAAATCGAGCAGCGCCGCTTCCATGGCGGTGACGGCATGGATGGTGATGCGCAGGTCAAAGGTCTGCAGGCCGCGACCGGCGGCATCGCGTGAAGCAAAGGCGCTGCGCATCTGGTTGAGGATGCGCTGGTACTGGCCGATGGGCTGGCCGATCACCAGGCTGCGGGCGTCTTCCAGGGTTTCGCGGATGCGCTCGCCGCCGGGCACTTCGCCGACGCCGGTGTTGCCCGAACTGTCCTTGAGGATGACGATATTGCGCGTGAAGTATGGCCCATGGGCGCCGCTGAGGTTGAGCAACATGCTGTCGTGGCCGGCGACGGGGATGACCTGGAAGTGCGTAACGACGGGAGTATTCATGGCAGGTTCCTGACGGGTCTCAAAGTGGTTTGCCGAGGGCGGCGGTGGGCACGCCGCTCGGTGGCTTCAATGCGGCAGAGGGGGCCGTCCTGGCAAAAAACACCAGGATCGCGGCGAACACCGAGGTGCCGGCCAGGCCATAGAGGCCACCCTGGATCGAACCGGTGGTCTGCTCCAGAAAGCCGAAGGTGGTCGGCGCGACGAAGCCGCCCAGGTTACCGATGGAGTTGATCAGCGCGATCACCGCAGCGGCAATGCGCACATCCAGGTAGCCCTGGGGGATCGGCCAGAACAGTGACGACGCCGACTTGAAGCCGATGGCCGCAAAGCAGATCGCCACAAACGCGAAGATAGGCCCGCCGGTGGTCGACATGAACATCCCCGCCGCCGCAATCAGCAGTGCTGCCGCGACCCAGGCCTGCTGGAACTTGAACTTGCCGGACAACGACGCGAAGGCGTACATGGCGATGATCGAGATCAGCCACGGGATCGAGTTGAAGAAACCGACCTGAACATCACTCAAGTCGCCCATCTTCTTGATGATGCTCGGCAGCCAGAACGTGGCGGCATAGATCGTCAGTTGGATGCAGAAATACAACGCGCAGAACAGCAGGATCTGGCGGTCCTTGAGCAGCTTGCCGAGGGTCGGCTTGACGCGGGTGAGGGCTTCGCGGTCGCGTTGTTCCTGGTCGATGGCATTGACCAGTGCGTCCTGTTCCTCGCGGGTCATCCATTTGGCGTCGTGGGGTTTGGAGTCGAGCCAGAACCACACAAAGAACCCCAGCGCCACTGAGGCCAGGCCTTCAATGGCAAACATCCATTGCCAGCCGTGAAAGCCAAACCCTTCGATCTGCAACAGCGCGCCGGAAAGCGGACCGGAAATCAGTGACGCGACCGCCGAGCCACTGAGGAAAATCGCAATGGCTTTACCACGCTCCACACCGGGCAACCAGCGCGTGAAGTAGTAGATCACCCCCGGGAAAAAGCCGGCTTCAGCCACGCCCAGCAAGAAGCGCAGGATGTAGAAGTGGGTTTCGTTCTGAATGAACGCCATCAGCGTGGCGACGATGCCCCAGGTGAACATGATGCGGGTCAGCCAGATACGCGCGCCGACCTTTTGCAGCAGCATATTGGAGGGCACTTCGAAGAGGGCATAGCCGATGAAGAACAACCCGGCACCGAAGCCATACGCCGCTGCGCCGATGCCCAGGTCGTGTTCCATGTGCGTGCGCACAAAACCGATATTGACCCGGTCGATGTAGTTGAGGATGAACATGATCACGAACAGTGGGAGCACATGGCCCTTCACCTTGCTCACGGCGCGCGTGAGGACGGTATCATTTTCGGGTGTGGCAGATGCATGGCTTGAAGTGGTCACCATTCCAGACTCCCCCTGATTGTTTTTATGTGGGTTTGCGTGTCGAGTTGCCAGACATCATACAAGCTGTTTTATTTTTTCTGCAACATCCTTGGATTTTCTTGGTTATAGAGCGCTTTATAAATTGGTTGTCATACAAGTTGGCGATTTTTTGGGCATCAACCACCCCGTAGGCGCGAGGGCCAGGTGGGGATGTTAAGCTTGCGGTTGCTCAACCCTGTGGACGCGTAATATGCCCATCGATAATGGAAGCTCTGTCCGCAGACGCTCCACCAACCTGGCCCAAGGCGTGGTCGACGCGCTGACCCAGCGCATCCTGCTCGGCCAACTCAAACCCGGTGAAAAACTGCCCTCGGAATCCACCATCGTGCACGAGCACGGCGTGAGCCGAACGGTGGTGCGCGAGGCTATCTCCAAGTTGCAGGCGTCCGGCCTGGTCGAGACCCGCCACGGCATCGGCACCTTTGTGTTGGAGCAGCAGGCCCAGCAAGGCTTGCGCCTGCATGTGGACACGGTGGCCAGCGTGCGCAACATGCTGGAGTTACGCCTGGGCCTTGAAGTACAAGCCGTCGCGCTGGCGGCCGTGCGCCGCACCGACGCCCAGTTGGCCCACATGCGCCAGGCGCTGGATGACTACCAGGCTTCCCTGGCCAGTAACGACAGCTGCGTGGAGGAAGACAAACGCTTTCACCAACTGATCGCCGAGGCCACCGGCAACACCTTCTTCACCGAAATCATGCTGCACCTGGGCAATGCGATGATCCCGCGCACCCAGGTCAAGGGCGATGAGCGCGGCGGTGCCGACTTCGCCAGGCTGGGCCAGTTGGCGAACCTGGAACACGAGGCGATCTTCAACGCGATCAAACGCCAGGACCCGGACGCCGCCCGCGCCGCCATGGTGCTGCACCTGACCAACAGCCGCGATCGTTTTTCCGGGGAGCAGGGTCGTTGAACGAACACACCTTATCCCTGCGCCTGGAGCGCGTGGCCGCTAACGTACCGGCGAGTGCGCGGCTGGCCGATATCGGCTCCGATCACGGTTATTTGCCGGTGGCGTTGCTGCGTCGCGGCCTGATCACGGCGGCAGTGGCGGGGGAGGTGGCGACCACGCCATTCCATGCGGCGCAACGTACCGTGCGCGACAACGGTCTGGAACAGCAGGTCACCGTGCGCCTGGCCGATGGGCTGGCGGCCATCGAACCCCATGACGGCATCACCGCTATCAGCGTCTGCGGCATGGGCGGCGAGACGATCCGCGACATTCTTGAAAGCGGCAAACAGTACCTGAGCGGTCAGGAGCGCCTGATCCTGCAACCCAACGGTGGCGAACAACCGCTGCGCCAGTGGCTGATGGACAACGGCTACGCGATCCTCCATGAAGAGCTGCTGCGCGAGAACCGTTTCTACTACGAGATCATCGTCGCCGAGCGCACCGGACCGGTGGCCTACACCGCCGAACAGCTGTACTTCGGCCCCCTGCAAATGCAGGCGCGCAGCCCGGTGTTCCTGGCCAAGTGGCAGCGCCTGTTGCAGCAAAAGCACAAGACCCTGGCCAGCTTCGAGCAGGCGCGGCAGGCTGTGCCGCCAGACAAGTGGCAGGAGATTTCCCAGCAGGCCAGGTGGATCACCGCGCTGCTGGCTTGATCGACCCTCATTCAAACCTGATGACCAAGGAAAACCACCATGGCAGACGCCATCGACCCCACCTTCTACGACCGCGCCGACGCGCATATCGAGCTGTCGAACGCGCAGCTCCAGGCCCACGAAAACCTCGGCCAGGTCAGCGCCTCGATGATGTTTGGCACCACGCGCTTCAACGCCTGGGCGAGTGCGCGCAACTTCAAGTCCGGCGCGGAAATGGCCGATGCACGGGAGGCGATGTTGAAGTACTTCTGCGACCAGTACCGGATGATGCTTGAGGATAATCTGGATGATCACATTAATAACTTCAGCCGGTACATGACCGGACGGACGCAAGGGTAAGCGAGGCTGTCGGCGGGTGAAAATGTAGGAGGGGGCTTGGATTCGTGGCGTGGTTACAAATGTGCGCTCAATGATGGGTGCTTTTGCCCCATTTCAGGGCGCTTTGCGTGCACCATCAGGTGCCAACCCGTCTGTATCCGGCCTCTCTACCAACGGCCCACATCTTGCTAGTGCCTTCCCAATCAATGACATGGCATTTTGCTGTTAGTCATTTCAAGGCTTCGCCCGGCGGTGCACCGCCTGGGTCGTTTTTGGGGAGTGGTCGCACATGCACAGCCTTTTATCACCGGGTATCCGCCTGCTGGGGCGGTTCGGCTTTGCGCGCAAGTTCCAGATTCTATTCTTCCTGTTCATGCTGCCCCTGGCGGGCAGCCTGTGGATGATCGGCTCGGACTATCGCGACAAACTGACCGTGATTTCCAGCGAGCAATCCGGCGTTCGCCAACTGCTGGCCCTGGATGGGCTGGACGGCCAGTTGACGGCCCAGCGCAACCTGGCCTCGCGTTGGAAAGCCGCCGATATCCTGCATGCCCCGACCCCGGCGGCGAAGGCGGCGATGGATAAGGTCGATGCGAACTTCCCACTGATCCTGCAGAGCCTGCAAGCCCTGGGGGATTCACTCAAGGCCCGGAATGCCGGCGCCGACGTGCTGGCCCGCTTCGATGCGTTGCAGGCCACGGTCAAGGGCATGGACTCCCAGTCCCTGCGTACCGTGGGCTGGTGGCCGGACGGTTACGACCGTTTCACCTCGGCCCTGACCGCCATGCAAACCCTGCGCGAACAGATCACCCTGGACGCCGGCCTGATTCTCGACCCGTGGCTGGAAACCTACCTGTTGATGCAGATTTCCACCCAGTACACACCGGACCTGATCGAGCGCATCGGGCGCATGGCCAGTGTCGGCCAGTCGTCCATCGCCTCGGGGCAATTCACCTTGCAAAGCCGTTTGCAGATGCGTGACCTGCGCGGCCGTATCGGCGATGCGCGGGACCAATTGGTCAAGGCGGCGGCCGCGCTCAAGGCCAAGCAATATGCCGGCCTGGAACCCTGGACCACCCAGTACGACACCAGCCTGCAACGCCTGGACAACGAACTCAAAGTGCTCGACGACGGCGTGTTCGGCGGCACCATCAAGCTTGACACCGCGGCCTTCGAAACCAGTGTCGACGGCATGCTCGACAGCCTGGGCGCGCTGCGTAACCAGTCCCTCGACTCGCTGGATGCGCGCCTGGGTCACTACCGTGACCGTTCGTTGCAGAAATTTGTCCCCGTCGCGGCCCTATTCAGCCTGCTGGCCCTGGCCGCGTTGTACCTGTTCATGTGCCTGCAAGCCTCGATCCGCCGCAGCGCCAGCGGCATCACCACCCTGGCCGAGTCCCTGCGCGACGGCAACCTGTGCGTGGAGGTGGCGGTGGAAGGGCGCGACGAACTCGCGGCCATCAGCACCGCGCTGAACGTGGCGGTGGTGCAACTGCGCACCAGCCTGCTGGGGGTCAATCACGAGACGCAGCAACTCGGCTCGGCGGTGCTCACCCTCAATTCGCAATCGGGCAGCACCCTTACCGAAGTCGAAGACCAGCAACACCAAATCAGCCAGATTGCCGCCGCCGCGACCCAGCTGGCCGCCACTTCCCTGGGCGTCGCCAAAAGCTGCGAGCACGCCTCGGGCAGTGCCCAGCAGACCCGGCGTATTGCCGAAGACAGCAGCCGTGACAGCCAGCGCACCACGGCCAGCATCCAGCAACTCAACCAACGCCTGACTGATACCGCCGATGCCCTGGAGCAAGTCAGCCAGCAGGGCCAGCAGATTCAGTCGGTGGTCGACACCATTCGCGGCATCGCCGAACAGACCAACCTGCTGGCCCTCAACGCCGCCATCGAAGCCGCGCGCGCCGGCGAGCAGGGCCGTGGTTTTGCGGTGGTGGCCGATGAAGTGCGCAGTTTGTCGCAGCGCACCCAGGCCTCCACCGCACAGATCGCCGGTACCGTGGACAGCCTGCGCGCCACGGTCAGCCAGGCGGTCACCCTGATGGGCGCCGCGTGTGAACAAGCGCTGGCGGATGCGGAGTCCGTCACCGGGCTGGGCACCCGTCTGGGCGAGATCGCCGGGGCGGTGCAGCAGGTGACCGACACCCTGGCGCAGATCGCCACCGCCGTCGAGGAACAAGCGGCGACGGCGGATGAAGTGAGCGGCAACATCCAGCAAGTGGACCAGGCCGCCGGACGCTTGCTCGACGGTGCGCGGGCAGTGAACCGCGCAGCCGATACCCTGAGCAAAGGCAGCCAGGCACTGAGTGACAACACTGCGCGGTTCCGCCTGGGCTGAGCTGTCTTCCAAACAAACCAGATCCAATGTGGGAGGGGGCTTGCCCCCGATTGCGGTGTACCAGTCAACAGATTCAGCGACTGACACACCGCATTCGGGAGCAAGCCCCCTCCCACATGTTGTCCTGCGCTGTTTTCAGCACCGGGTCAGGTCCTCCTCCTGCGGCCGTGTCCTCAGGCGATCTTCACATTCATGGTGATCTTCGCCGTAAACACCTTCATCCCGCCCTCATCGAAAATATCCACCGGCACGATCTTGTCGCCAGCCGTTGCCCAGTCAATGCAACTGCCATCCGCCACCGCACGGATGTTCGACTTGGCCTTCGCCAGGTACTCCACGGTCATGCCCTTGGGAATCCATCTGGCGCCTTGGGCAATCGACACATCCGTCATCGTCCCACCGGCCAATTCCGCCGCGTTGCACAACGCAATGGCATGCACCGAGGCCAGGTGGTTGGTGATTTCCTTGCGAAACGGCACGTTGACCACCGCATGGCCTGGGCGCAGTTCGACGATTTCAGGGTTGATGGTGCTGAAGTAGGGCGCCACCTGGCAGGCCATCTGGCTGAAGGCGGCTGGGCCTACGCTGTTGAACATGCTGAGAAACTGACTCATGGATTTCCTCCTGATAGGGTTACAGAATAATATTCTGTGGCAGAACAATATTCTGTTAATTCTAAAGGTGTCAAGCCATGCCTTCTCTAGCGGCTGCTGTAGCTTTAGACTCCGCACATTTGGCGAGCGACTTCATGCACGCACCTGACCTGATCGAGCGCACCTTCCCGGGCCGGCGCAGCGACCTCAAGCGCAGCATCCTGCGCGAGGCCCTGGCCTGCTTTAACGAAGTGGGTATTGAAGCCACGAACATCGAAACCATCCGCGCGCGGTGCGACACCAGCGTGGGCGCCATCTACCACCATTTCGGCAGCAAGGAAGGCATCGTCGCCGCGCTGTTTTTTGCCGCGCTGGAGGACCAGGCCGCCCTGCGTGAGCACTACCTGACGCAGGCGCAAACCGCCCAGGCAGGTGTGCAAGCGTTGGTGTGCAGCTATGTGGAGTGGGTGGACGCGCAACCCGACTGGGCGCGCTTTGTGTTCCAGAGCCGTTTCGCCGTGGCCAACGGCCCGTTCAAGGATGAATTGCTCACCCGCAACAAACAGCGCAATCGGCAATTGACCGAGTGGATGAGCGAGGAGGGTCGCGCTGAAGCGTTCAGCCACATTCCCGCCGAGCTTTTGCTATCGCTGATCATTGGCGCGGCAGAAAACTACGCCCGGGCGTGGTTGTCCGGGCGGGTCAAGAACAGTCCGAATGCCTATGCGTCGTTGTTGGCCCAGGCGGCGTGGGCGTCGATCAGCCAAACGCCTCCACAATAAACGCCTCGAGTGTCTTCTCTTCCAGGATCTCCATGGAAAAGTTCCCGAAGCGCTTGGGTAGCCAGATAATGCGCCCGCCGGAAGGCGACTGCAGGTTCTCGCGGGCCAGGGGCACGCCGTTTTCATTCTCGGGCTGCACACCGGCGGCGATCAGCTCGTCATAGGCGACCTCGATGTCCGGTGTGGTGTAGCAGTGACGGTAAATCATGCCTTCGCCGTGGGCGTCCAACAGCTCGCGCAGATTCCCGGCAATCGGCTGCACCAGCATGAACCGCTCTTGCCCCATCAGCACCACGGCATAACGCACATGCAAACCGCCGCGTTCCCACACAAAGGTCTTGGAGATGCGTGCCTTGAGGATGTTTGCGTAATAGGCGCAGGCCTCCTCGAGGTTTTCGACCAGTATGTCGACGTGACTGAACTTCAGGTCCATGGCGGAACTCCTGTGGATTCGATCCCCATGGTAACCACGAGTGTTTGTCGCGTTGAAATTTAATTGTCGGCACTCCCGGACGCTGGCGTAGTCTGTTTCCAAGACATCCCTCTCGCCCTGCGGAGCACGCCATGATCATCGTCCATCACCTCAACAACTCACGTTCGCAACGCATCCTGTGGCTGCTCGAAGAACTCGGCCTGCCTTACGAGATCAAGCGCTACCAGCGCGACCCGAAAACCAACCTGGCGCCGCCGGAACTCAAGGCCATCCACCCGCTGGGCAAATCCCCGGTGATCGAAGACGGCGGCCAGGTGCTGATTGAATCCGCCGCGATCATCGACTACTTGATCCGCCATCACGGCCAGGGCCGCCTGCAACCGGACCCAACCAGCGCCGCCTATGACACCTACGTGCAGTGGCTGCACTTCGCCGAAGGCTCGGCTATGTTGCCGCTGATGCTCAACCTCTATGTTGGCCGCCTGGGTGAAGCCGGCGCGCCGTTGCATCCGCGTATCGAATCGGAAGTGGCCAACTATTTGGGTTACCTGAACGACGTGCTGGCCGATAAAGCGTACCTGCTGGGCGACGAGCTGAGCGGTGCGGATATCCAGATGAGCTTTATCGGCGAAATCGCCAAGGCCCAGGGCAAGTTGCAGGCTTACCCGCACCTGGCGGCGTGGGTAGAAAAATTCCAGGCCCGACCTGCCTATCGCAAGGCGGTGGAGCAGGGTGGGGAATATGCGTTTGCTAAGTGACTAACGCTGTTGCAACGCGACCTTCAGCCCCAGCCCCATAAACAGCGTGCCGATGATTTTTCCTTCCCAGCGCCGCAGTTTGGACAGCCCCTTGATGCCTCGGCTCAAGGGGCGGATGGCGAGGGCGAGCAGGCTGGTGTACACCGCGCTGAGCACCGAGAAAATCAAACCCAGCACCGCGAACTGCACCAGCGATGAGCCGGCTTCCGGGTGCACGAATTGCGGCAGGAATGCCAGGAAGAAAATCGCGGTTTTCGGGTTGAGCAACTCGGCACCGACCGCCTGGAAAAACGCCTGGCGCGGCGTGACTGTAGGCAACGTCAGCCCTTTTTGTGTGCCGGTCTTGGCCGTGAACGCACGGATGCCCAGGTAGATCAGGTAAGCCGCGCCGGCCCATTTCACCGCGTTGAACGCGGTGGCCGAGGTCATCAGGATCGCCGATAACCCCAGCGCCGCGCCCAGTGTATGCAGCAGGTCGCCGCACGCCACCCCCAGGCCGGTGGCGACCCCGACCTTGCGGCCGCCCTGCACGGTGCGGGTGATCACCAGCAACACCGACGGGCCGGGGATCAGGAACAGGCCGATCACGACGGCGATATAGGTGATGAGGGCTGCGAGTTCAAACATGATGGGCACTCTCGGAACGGGGCTCGACCGCCAGTTATCCCCAACTCAACGTCGTTTACAACTGTTAACGGATTCAACGGCGCAATCGCTATAGGCTTTGCGTGGTCCTTCAGGAGTCCTTGACCATGAACCTGCGAGCTGTCGTCGCCACGTTGTTTGCCTTTGCCCTTTTGCTGCCGTCACCGGCCGAAGCCTCGGCGCCTATCACCCGTGTCGCCATCTACCGTGGCCCGGCAGGCTGCGATGATTGTTCGGAAAACGTGGCAAAGGCCCTGCAGCGCATCAACCCCAACTACCGTATCGACTTCGTGGGCGCCGACGAGCCCATCGACATAACCCCGCAAACCCTGGCGCGCTACGACCTCTACGTGCAACCCGGCGGCGGCCAGGACATCCCCGGCGCCCTGCGCAGCCTGGGCGATGCGCGCAGCGAGGCGATCCGCGATTACGTGGCCAACGGCGGGCGCTACCTGGGCTTGTGCATGGGTGCCTACCTGGCGGATGACAGCAACCTCGGCCTGATTCCGGTGGACCTCGACGGCGAAGCCGGTCGCCCCGGTTTCGAAGTGCCCGACAGCGCCGACGCAGCCGTGCAGGTCACTTGGGACGGCAAGCCTGACCAGGTGTTCTTCCAGGACGGGCCTTTCTTCCCCAAGGTCGCGCCCTATGCGGCCATCGCCACCTACCGCAACGGCGACGTCGCGGCGGCGCGGTATACCTTCGAGAAAGGCGTAGTGATACTGAGCGGCCCCCATCCGGAAGCCAGTGCGCAGTGGTTCGAGAACGCCGACATCCCGTTGAGCAAAATGCCCCGGGGCGACCTGTTTGGTTCGCTCATACGGCACTTCTAACCGTCTCTCCATTCCTTGTGGTGAGCGGGCTCATTGTGGTGGACAGGCCCGTTCATCACACGTTGAGTACGACTGCGGCTAAAACACAATGGGCGATCAGCCGGCGCGTCGGTGTGTTCTTGCGTGGCGTGGAGCGCCTAATCAGCGCACCACATCCAGCGTCTGGATTTCATTCACATAGTGGGTCTGGCTCGACGTCGACTCCAGCGTCAGGGCCAC
Organism: Pseudomonas sp. NFPP24; assembly: GCF_900112095.1. Lineage (NCBI taxonomy): Bacteria > Pseudomonadati > Pseudomonadota > Gammaproteobacteria > Pseudomonadales > Pseudomonadaceae > Pseudomonas > Pseudomonas sp. NFPP24. Next base: position 6,292 of record NZ_FOKD01000017.1, on the reverse strand, counting down.
CCCCAGGTCCTCGATAAACGCGCGCGACGATGTGTAGCCGTCCTGCTCGCACGCCAGCCGGATGGCATCGCCCGTCAACGATGCAAACACCTGGCGCGCCGGGAAGCGCTCGCCGACCTTGCAGGTCAAGGTGGTCTCGGTCGGTTTGTCGGTGGGCTTGACCGGCACATTGGCCATCTTCAGGTGCGCACTCAGGGTCTGGCCCGCTGCCCAACTGGTCGGCAGTTTTACCTCGGCCTCGCGGGTCTGCAGCACCTGGCCTTCGCCTACACCGTTCATTTTCGATTTCAGCTGGATCAGGTCCGCCAACATCAGTCGGTCCACATTGAAGGCGCTGCCGTAGGCCTCATTCTTGACCAGCAAACCGCCCTCGGCCTTGAACCGGATGGTGATCGGCGCGTCCTTGCCCGCGGCATTCCTCGACAGGTAGGTGTAGCTCAACGTCTTGAACCTGGGCTGCAACAACGGCGCATCGAGGCCCTGTAGCACAGTGGGCGGCACCGGCACATCGGCGAGATTGGTGTCGGCCACTGTACGCGGGTAATCGACCGGCGCAATGTCCGGCCGCAGCAGCGCGACCAGGCCGGGAGTCACACCGCCCTGCACCGAACAACTCACACGGGAGTGCTTGCCCTCCGGTTCCACGATCAGCACCCGCTCCACATTGCGCAGCCCTGGCGCCTTGCCCGGCATCGGCTTGATCGCCTGCCAGCTGTTGCCCACCTTGAGCTCGCTGCGGGTGTATTGCCCTTCGCCTTTTTGCAGCGCAGCGGGTTGGTCCAGCAGTGCGGCAAAGCGCTGGGCGACCTCATCAATGTTGCCGTCCACCGTGAAACCCCAGAAGTAATACAGGCCCAACGGGCCGAGATCGCTGACCTCATCGTTGTAGGACAGCAACTTCAAACCGGCGATGGCCGGCGCGCTCACCGGCACTGCGGTGGCCTTGGGGTCGGTGCGATCGCGCACCGCGATCCAGCTGAAGTCCTTCTCTTGCTTGAGCGGCGCGTAGGCCTGCCAGGCGTCACGGTGGGTGTTCAGGCTGCTGAAAAAACTCGCGTCGCAGCGGGTGAAGGCCTTGAGGGTGTCGACCAGGGCGGCGTCTTCGGCGTGGGCCATCGAAGGCGACAGCAGGGCAGACGCGAGCAGGGCAGCGGAAAGCGGCAACTTCATGGGGCGGGATTTCCTTTTCAGCGGGCGGAGAGCAGGGCGAGGCATTATCCAGCAGTTGGGCGCCAGGCTCTAGTTGGCTGAGCGGGTGAGGCGCAAACGCCAATTGCCGCCGTGCTGGGTTTGGCAGGCTTCTTCGGAGTCAAGTTGAACGCAGCGCGGCAACGGCACGGGTGGGATGTCGGCGTCGTGCAGGGCCGCGGCTGTGAGTTCGCGGATGCGTGCGTCCAACCCGGTCGCCACCGCGTTGTCTTTATTGGCGCGGGTGTCGAAGACCCAGGTGATGCGCAGGCTTTGAGGGAAGTCGGCGTAGTTGACCGTGTGGGTCAGCCATTCAAACCCCGGGATTTCAGCCTTCGCCGTTTCGCAGGCGTCAGTCAGTGCAGCGACCAGTTGGCGTTCGATACCAACGGTTTCACGTTTGGACAGGGCCATTTATAGCTCCGAATGCAGATCAATTGTAGGAGCTGTCGAGCTTCAGCGAGGCTGCTATGGGATCACCTCGGTGTCCAGATAGCGCGACGCGCCAGGGCTACGCCTGAGCTCTAAGCGCACTGATGATAAACCCATGCAGGCTGCTGACCGCCTCGGACCCGCGCGAAGCCCGGCTACGTAGAATCGACACCTCCATCGGTTCGATAGCGCCCAGGCCGTGTTCGCTGCTCAAGACCTGCAACGATGGATTCACGGTGCACTGAGTAATCGCCGCTATCGCCAGCCCCCCTTCCACGGCGGCGAGCTGGCCGGCCAGGCTGGAGCTGTTGTACACCACCTTGAACTGGCGGCCCTGTTGCGCCAGTGAATTCACCGCATACCGGCGCGCCAGGCTTTCGCTTTCGTAGACGGCGATAGGCACCGGGTCGCGGCGCCACAGCTCGAATTGCGCGGAGCCGACCCACACCATCGGCTCCTTGAACAGAAACGTCCCTGTGTGCGGCGAGTCCCTGGACACCAGCGCAAGATCAAGGTCGCCGCTGCGCAAACGCGGGATCAGGGCGGTCGACTGTTCACAGGTCAGCTCGATGTCGACCCCCGCATAACGCGGCGCAAAACGTTTGAGCAGCGGCGTGAGGTACTTGGCTGCGTAATCCTCGGCCACCCCCAGGCGGATGCGCCCGGTCAACGCCTCGCCGTGAAACGCTGCCTGGGTCTCGGCGTGCAGGGCGAGCATGCGACGGGCATAGCCCAGCAGTGTCTGGCCGTCATCGGTCAGTTGCAGGTGTCGCGGGCCACGGTTGAGCAAGGGCCGGCCCAGGGCAGCCTCGAGTTTTTTCATCTGCATGCTGACGGCGGACTGTGAGCGGTTCACCTCATAGGCCGCTCCCGACAGCGAACCGGCATCCACCACGGCGACGAAGCACTTGAGCCAATCGATCTGCAAATCGCTGGAAGACACGGCGGTTACCTCTATTCGTTAATCGAATGGCTGCGACGTGAATTATGCGCTTTTCACGGTCGTTGTTCATTTGCAAGATAGCAGTCAAAACCACCCATTGCGGACTTGATCATGCCCTTCGAGACCTGGTTGCTCTACCTGATCACCTGCTGCGGGATATCCGTGGTGCCAGGCCCGAATGCGTTGCTGGCGCTGACCCATGGCGCGCTGCACGGCAGTCGCAGAACCCTGTTCACCATCAGCGGCGGCGTGCTCGGCTTTGCCTTGGTACTTGCGCTGTGCGCGCTGGGCCTGGGCGCACTGATCCAGGCCTCGGCCACCGCGTTCACGGCTTTGAAGATTGCCGGCGGGCTCTACCTGATCTGGCTGGGCTACGGACTGTGGCGCGCCGCCCCCGTCAGCCTGGAAACAGCGGCCACTTCCAGCCTGCGACGCTGGTCGCTGTTCCGCCAAGGGTTGGTCTCGGCCCTCTCCAACCCCAAGGCGTTGCTGCTGTTTACCGCGTTTATCCCACCCTTCCTCGACCCCCACAGAAACATCATCACGCAGACCGCCATCATCGCGCTGACCTACGCCGTGGTGGAGTTCGTGGTCGAATACCTGGTGGCCAGCGCCGCGCACCGGGTGCGGCCATGGTTGGCTCGCACCGGGCGGCGGTTCAATAAAGTCTGTGGTGGGTTCTTTGTGTTGTTCGGGGTGGCGTTGCCGTTGCATAGCTGAGGGCGAGACATGGCTCAGAAGTTATCGCCCCAATTGCACAACTTGCTCTCACCCAACGGCACCCGAGTGCCCTCAATCTTGCCGACCAACATGCGCTTGAGCGTCACCCCGCACTTATAGCGACCCGCTGCATCCAGTTCATAGTCCACCCCCGCCTCAGGCACGAAAGTGAACATGTTGTAGCAACGATTGCCGATGTAGTGAAACGCGATGGGCTGCCCGGCCGGCACCCGCAGTTCGCTCATCACCGTGCCATCCGAATACCGCTCCACGGGCGCCATGCCCAGGCTTTCGCCGTTGCGGTCTGCATAGCCCTCTCGGTTGGCGACCATCACCCCCGCGCCGGGCAGGCGGAAGTTGATGCAATTGGAGTTGGGCACAGCGCGCACCATGCCATCGCTCATCACACGCAGGCGCACGGTTTCAGCGCTGGTGGGCGTGGCGTAGGGCGTGGAGAACGAGCGCACATCCGTCAACGCGCCGCAGCCGGTGAGGGCGGCGAGGAGGGGGAGGCAGATGAGTGGCTTGAACGGGCGCGGGGAGTTGAGCATGGTGTCGATTCCATTCGTAAGGGGGGTCGATAAGCGGGGTCAGGCAACCGAAGCACTTAGCCGTTGCCACTCACTCCAGCAGTCTTCGGCGACGATATCTGGATAACCTCGCTCGGTTTCCATCGCCAGCGCGGTGCTGAACGGCAGCGCGATACAGGTGGCTGCATCGCGGATTTCACACACTTCGGCTTCGGTCAGCGGCGTGCCTTTTTTCGCCTCGGCGGCGGTGAATACAGCCACAAGGGCGGGGACAAAAACCAGGCATAGCGGATCGGTGGACATCGAGTGCTTCCCTGTGTGAGCGGCGCAAAAGGCGCCAGTGTAAACGTGGGGCGGGTGCTTGGGGGAGGGCGTATTCAATATCTCGCCCGCGCTGTCGATAACCTCTGCTGATGTGATCAACAGGAACGCCGTGCGCAGGAAGCCAGATGATGATTTTTGATGTCAATCGCTATGCCCAGATCTACTACCAGAATATCCAGCCCTCACCGGGTAACGACTACCCCCGACTCAAGGCGTGGGAGTTTCTCTATGAATACATCTGGGACGAATCCCGCCCTCGCTGGGCTGACCTCATCAGCGAAGAACAGATCGACACCACCGCCCTGCATATCGGCTTCTACCTGGCGAACTGGGGGATGTTCCGTGGCTCCTCGGGCCTGCTGCAGAACAGCAACCTGGACCTGATGAAAGCCTTGGCCAAGCGCCTTTTTACCGGCCAGGGGCCGGAGTTGTTTGAACTGTCCCTGGTTAATTTCGCACCCGGCGCACCGGACCTGGCGTACAACCAAGCCCTATTGGACAGCGTATTGGCCTCCATGGAGACCTTGGCCACCAACGTCTCCTGGACCGACACCCTCAAGACCAAAATCCTGATGGGGGTCTGGGGAGAGTGCCCGGCGCTGGACCGTTTCTACATTGCCGCCTGCCGCGATCTGTTCCCACGTCGCGCGTTCATCACCATCGCCAGCGGGAAGGGGCTGACGGCGTTGGCGGGCGTGGTGGAGCAACTGAATCCTTCACCCCTGCCGTTGAAAACGGGGCGTCTGGAACTGCCGTATCCTACGGCGCGGGTGATGGATATGGCGTTGTTTCAGTATGGGCTTGGGTTGTAAGCCTTGTGTGGAAAACGCAGAAATAGGGGGCAGACCATCATTATTGAAAACGTGGTCTGACCCCCACGGAGAATGCGGTGGAGGTGTTGGGGTGAGGGAGGGGGAAGTTTTCTGCTGCGGAGGAGGGAGCGGAGGACTGTGGGCTATCGGCCGATTCTGTTGAAAAAGTAGCTCCCCCGTCTGGCCTGCGGCAAAATTCTCGCATCGGCCAGCAGGGAAGCACGCAGCATGATGGGACAGTTATCGAGTGGGCAGGAGCGACTGTTTTACTCGTTCAACCTTGAAGATCACATCCCCGCCAATCACCTTCTGCGCAGCATTGATCAGTGTCTCGATCTGAGCGACCTGCGCCATCACCTCGCCGATTTTTACAGCCCAATTGGGCGTCCTTCGATTGACCCAGAGTTGATGATCCGCATGCTGATCGTGGGCTATTGCTACGGTATTCGCTCCGAGCGGCGGCTGTGCGAAGAGGCTCATTTGAACCTGGCGTATCGCTGGTTCTGCCGGTTAAGTCTTGAAGATGAAGTCCCCAATCACTCGACCTTTTCCAAAAATAGACACGGCCGTTTTCGGGACAGCGATCTGTTTCGCTGGCTGTTCAATGAAGTGCTGCGTCGTTGCATGGACGCCGGCCTGGTCAAAGGCGAAGGCTTTGCCGTGGACGCCAGCATCATCAAGGCGGATGCGAGTCGGCAGCGCGACGTACCGGGTGATGAACAGGTCAACTGGAGCGATCCGGCCCTGAGCACCCGTGCCGTACGTGAGTACCTTGAAGCCCTCGATGAAGAGGTTCTGGCCGAAACGCTACCGAAGCGCCTATCGCTGACTGATCCTCAAGCCCGCTGGACCGCAGCTCCAGGTGGCCCAGCGTTCTACGCTTACTCCACGAATTATCTGATCGATACCGAGCACGGCGTGATCATGGATGTGGAACCCACACCTGCTCATCGCACGGCCGAAGTCGAGAGCACCAAGACGATGATCGACCGGGTCGAAGCGCAGTTCGACATCAAGCCGGAACGCCTCATTGGCGACACCGCTTACGGTACCGCGTCGATGCTGGCCTGGATGTTGGAGGAAAAGGACATCGAGCCACATGTGCCGGTGTGGGACAAAACCGAACGCAAGAACGACAGTTTTTCGAGCAACGATTTCCACTGGAATGAAGAGGCTGAGGAATACTGCTGCCCGGCTGGCAATGCATTACGTAGCGAATGGCGAGCCTTCAAGAACGAGCGTTCGCACGTCACCAAAGCCAACACCATTATCTTCCGATCCAGGCAGACCGACTGCGTTGCCTGTCCGATGAAAGCCAAGTGCTGCCCGAACACTGCGTTCCG